>JBIKKO010000208.1:0-5280 GCA_044360315.1 Oligoflexales bacterium | reverse complement strand
TGGATTTCAGGCGCAGTTGTCTTGGCTGTGATCGTGATGAAGATGCTATTCATAGACCTCTCAAAAACCCAAACCATTGCTCGAGTTGTTTCCTTCATAGGAGTTGGTTTATTACTACTGGTAGTTGGGTACTTTTCGCCAATACCTCCTAAGTTAAACGAAGATAAGGATAAGCAGGTATGAGACATGTTCTTGGGATTATGTTTTTGTGTGCATTAGGTTCAGAAAATAGTTTTGCACAGACAGATGTTGAAATGAATCACTTTGCGTTTGGCTTTGAGATGGAGGTTGAGACTGGAAAAGGTATTGTTGAATTGCCAATTCCAGCAAATATTTATGAGACTGTCGTTGATCCATTATTAGGAGACTTGGCGGTGTTTAATTTAAAGGGCGAAGTTGTCCCCCATGCATTCGGCCGCACAGAAGGTCAGATTGTAGAGAATACAGCGCTGCCCAAGGATTTGACCATGTTTCCGATTTACGGGGAAACGAATGATGTCGGTGAATTCAGGGAATTGAAGGTTAAGACGTCACAGGATGGCAAGATTCTTGAATTGAAAAGTGGCCGTAGTAAAGTAAATGCAAAGTTACTAATCGGTTATTTGATTGACGCCGTTCAGGCTCCGGGAAAAATTGCAAAGCTTAAATTTGTCCTAGACGAGCAGCAAAGTAATGCATTTCTTAAAGTGTCACTGGAAGGAAGTGATGATCTAGAGACGTGGGTTTATGTTGGTTCAACGGCGGTATTGGGTCGCTTCGCCGTTAATCAGGAGGTGCTGGTGAAGGATGAGCTTACGTTGTCTGGTCAGCAGAAGCGTTACTATCGATTGAGTTGGCGCAATGGTGACGCAGATGTACGTTTAAGGGGTGTTTCTGCAGTTTTTGCTCCCGAACAAGAAATTAAGAAAGAAGCCTTGCGTTGGAATGCCGTGACTGGCGTAAAAGTGGAAGATCCAAATTCCGGTGTGGCTTATGATTATGATGTTGGGGGATATTTCCCGATTCAGGGTATTCAAGTTAGATTTGAAGATCAAAATTCAATGGCAACGTTAGCCGTATCGGGCTCAAACCAACAAAAGGGTCCTTGGCAGGCGGTTTATACCGGAAAGTTCTATGAATTTGTTCGCAATGGAACAACCGTTTCAAACCTTGAGTCCGAGGTTAATGAGCACTTTTTTAGGTTCTGGCGTGTGCAGCTTAAGTCAAATGCCGCGGGTGTAGGAGATAAATTTCCGAGGATTTCATTCGGGTGGCGCCCCAGGATGTTGAGATTTCTTGCCCGAGGGGATGGGCCATTCATTCTTGCTTTTGGCAGCGGTTTTGCGCGAATCCGGCAGGATTTAGAATCGGTTGATTTCGGTCTAGGGGGAGAGGTTGGATCCGCTAACCTTAGCGATAGACGTACCCTGGGTGGTGCTAATCAGTTGATTTACAAGGAGCCCAAATCCCTGCCGCTCAAGAAGCTGATTTTGTGGGCGAGCTTGATCGCGGGGGTGATTAGTCTCGCAGTGATGGCTTGGCAGGTGAAAAAACAAATGAACACGTTGACTTAGAGTGGGTCGTGGCATGAGTAAGCTCATTAGATTTTGGGCTAGCGGATGTAGAGGACGGGACAGTGCCACAGTGAATGGAGATTGTTAACTGGCCCTTGACAAGTTTAACGAAAATGAATAACCGACGGTCAGCCAGTTGCCTTGGGGGACCTATGAGTATTTTTACGTTTTCACGTTGGTTATTTTTGTTTAGCCAGCTGTTGTTCGTTAGTCGAATTGCTTTTACCCAGCCGCTCAATGCTGGCTTTCCATGGCCTTTACCCCCGTCAAATGATGGTTTGCTGGTCCAGCCAGATGCGCCTGGAAATCTCTATGTCGTACTTGCCGGTAATGGTACTTGTAGTCGTTGGGGAACTTCTGCTTCAGTTGCGGGTTTAAAGAATGTTGTCTTGTTTGAGTCATTTAATCGTTGGTTCTTGAACACTGGGTTGGTCACCTCCAAAGATAACGTGATCTTTGCCTGTTACGAATGGCTTAGCCCCGAGATGCAGTTTTTTGTGTTGCGGGGAAGCTCAGTGATGGCTCCTGTGCATGAAAGTCAGTTAGATGTGGTTGTGACTCATTGGGCCAGCGTCGCCCAGAGAGTCATTATCATAGGCCACTCTTATGCAGGCTGGAGGGCGATGAAGCTTGCTGCGTTACCGCAGCTGAATAGTCTCGGTTCAGAGCCAAAGCTTGTGGCGACCATTGATCCGGTAAGTCGGGTAACCTGCCAGAGGCTGCGGGAAGACGGATGTAGGAAGCCGCCGTCGGACTTAACGCATGCTGAACTGTATCATTTGAATACTCAGACCCGGTGGTTAAACCTATTTCACGAGCCTGCCGTTATTCTGGGTTCTGGCCCGATACCTGCGGCTCACTTCAATGTGCGTGCCATGGGAAACCATGTATCCATGGAGGGTGATGACTTCGTTTGGAGTAACATCCGGCAGTTTGTCGTGGATAACTTGAATGCGATGAGCTCAGGTCGATAGGTCAAGGGTTTGGGAAAGCATTAGGCCCTATCAGTGTTGCCGTATCGCCGATCTAACATAGGTCTACCTGTCAAGATGCAGACCAAGAGTGACGTGACTAGTCACCAAAGATCCATCCTACTTAGACCATGGCTTTATTTCTTTCGTTTCGCAGGAATGAAAATTCGGAGAGATTCTTGGCCAGTAGGAAAGGGTTTGTTTGTAATTCCTGACCAAGAAGAAGTGGGACTGTGCTTTCGCCACGCCTGCGTAGCTCTACGGTGTGATTGTAACGGGATCGGATCAATTCGTGGTCTGGAAATAGACTTACGGCGAAGCGACCGTTTCTTTCGGTGTACTCGTGAGCGCAGTAGATTTTTGTTGAGGGAGCGAGGCATTTAAGTCTCTCAAGGGATTGGAACATCTCTTGGTAGGTGCCTTCAAAAACGCGACCACAGCCCATTCCAAAGATAACGTCACCCGTGAACGCAATGCCAAGTGCCGATGAAATATAAGCAATGTGTCCTGTCGTATGTCCCGGGAGATGCCAAACTTCAAAACTATTGTCTGCAATGGTGAGTCGGCTATGATTTGTGACGAGCTTCGTTACTTTGGGTAGCCTGTGCAGGTCCTCGCTGAAGCCTACGACCTCACATGAAGGGAATGTGTTAACGAGAGCTGTGACTCCTGCTATGTGATCGTCATGATGATGAGTTAGCAGGATGTGAGTCAGTGATAAGTTATGAGTCTGCAAAAAATTCAAGACGGGTTTGTGATCGGTTGGATCTACGACAGCGACGTGAGATGTCGTAAGGCGTATGAGGTGAATATAGTTATCCGTTCGTGCTGGTAGGGATGTTATATTCATTGTTCTTAGGCCTCTGCTGCACTGTCAGTCTGTTCAATCATAGTACATGTTGTTGATTAAATGATCGATTTCTTTATTGGTGCCATTCGTGTAAGGGTTGATAATAATTGCATTTAACTGGATTCCAGAGTTTGGATCGGTTTTTGCTCCTCCTCAAATACTTTGGTTGTTTGTTCATTAGTGGGGGTGGCTTATGCATAAGTTTTACGATTACCGCGGATTAGTCCGGAATTGTTTGTTTTTTGGCGTATTCGGTTTGACGATTTCATGTCAGATTAGGCCGGGCGCAAACGGAGGCGGACCTGGGGCAGGATCTTCCCGCACGAGTTCGGTAACGATGCCAATTCCTGAAAAACTTAAGAAATATCTCGGTCCTGACAAGATAAATGCATGGTCCCTATCTGTCATTGGCGGGACGTGCTCTAAAAGTGATGTAGTCCCTGTGACCTTTAAGGATAAATTCGGTGTGTTATCTGACTCCGACGTCTTGATCAACGAGCGTATCACAGCACACTGTGCGTACACGTTTGTGTTGGCTTTGGGCAAGTCCAATCCTGAGAAGACCAAACTAGAAAAGATTTATCTTACGAATGACCTCGAGGGGAAACGGACAGAGGTTTCTGCGGAAAAAAATAGCGGTGGAAAAGTACCAGTGTCGGTTCTTTTGTATTTTACCGCTGACGGGTTAACTGTACTAGGTGAGTCCTCAAGAACTCCTACAGATCCTCTGGTACCGGATACGATAGATCCATCGAGTCAAAACTCACAGCAACAGTCTAACAGTGATCAAGGTCAGTCCTCTCAGGACTTGAACAATGGCTCTGCTCCAATTCCTTGCTATAAGGGAGATGCGGCCATCTGTAAGATTGAGTTTCTGATTGCGCAAAAGACGAATGAATATCGAATGAGAAATGGGCTTGCTGAGCTTGAATATGATGCAAAAATTGGATTTGTCTCGCGAGATTGGTCGAGGCGGCAGGCTGCCATGGGAGATATTGGACATGGAGGATTTCCTGAGGTTCGTGAGGCAGTTTACGCACGGGAATTTGGTTCAGCAATAGATCTTAGGGGTGAAAACGTCGCGTTTAACTCTTGCAACACGGCAAATGCGGAAGTGTCAGCCAGTGCGTTTGTACAGCAATGGTGGGACAGTCCTGGACATAGGCGGAATATGCTTGCGAGATTTGCTGGTATCGGCGTGGGTATTCATCGTGACTCAAATGGTCGGTGCTATGGAACGCAGATATTTAGATGAAGGTAGGCTTTGTGAGCTGGAAAGGGAGCATTGATAATAGCTACCTTAATTTGACGTCGAAGTGACCTTTTAGATAAGTTCCGCCAAGTTTTAACTCGTGAGGACTGACCTCAATACTGATAATACGTTCGCGAAACTTGGACTCAACAATGTGGTGAATTTCTGAAATCAATTGGGGTTGACGCCCTTTTGAGTGGTGACCTTTCCCTGTGATGATCCGGATATCAATCGGCTGGCCTTTGGCTTGGATGAGGAGACTTTCAATAGATCGGATAACATGGGCTTGCGCCTGAGCTACAGTCATTCCATGGAGGTCGATGCTATGGCGTAGTGATGACTTTGTGGCGCGCGTTGCTTGGGTGTGAGTGGCGTTGTCAAGTCCAGCATCTTTGGGTGTAAACGTTTGTGATGCGATGGCCTCGTAGAACAGTTGGGCTTCGGCCTCTTCTTTGGCTTTTGAGTCAACATGGTGAAGATCCGTCAGTTCTTCCTCTTCCCATTGGGGAGAGATGACTTTTTTATTGTTTTTGGCTTTTTTGGACTGATGTTTCATGAATTGATTATAGCGGCTTTTGCTGGGGATTTGTACTCCGTATTGGGATGGACCGGTAGGGGTATGACGTCGGCTTTGGTGATTTTGGGAACAAACGC
>JBIKKO010000207.1:0-5314 GCA_044360315.1 Oligoflexales bacterium | reverse complement strand
ATCCAGAGCCATCGTTATAGCATGGAGCGACGACTGCTTGGCAGTGACCCATAAATCCGACGGCGTTAAGGGAACTCCAGCCTCAAGAAGATCCAGGCGATCAGATAACGTTTCGCTCAATGATTCGCGTGTCACAGGCGCCATATTGATTCGGTCGTCAGAGCGCACCGGTTCATATAGAGTGGTGCGTTCAACGGGAATACGACCGCTGCGGCGAATCAACATTTCGAGGTTAGAGCGCGTCATGATCATACCTGCGCGACCACCCGCAGCCCGAGAAATCTTTTCTTCAAGGACAGTCCCATCTAAGTCATTGGCGCCAAACTGTAACGCCAGCTGTGCGACATCCTGGCCCAACATGACCCAGTAGCTCTTGATGTGACGGAAATTATCCAAATAAAGCCGCGCGATCCCGATGGTTCTTAAATCGTCAGCCCCGAACGTATAGCGGTCAATGCCCATTTCGTTTTGAAACGGCTGGAACGCTAGTGGTATAAAGACGTTGAAGCCTCCAGTCTCGTCTTGAAGCTCTCTGAGTCGACGCATGTGGTCGACTCGATGTTCAAAGGATTCAATGTGCCCATAGAGCATGGTGCAGTTGCTGCGCATGCCAAGTTGATGCGCTGTGCGATGAGTGTCGATCCATTGTTCTCCCGACACTTTGGTCTCACATATCTGGTCACGGATGTCTGGATGGAAGATTTCTGCGCCGCCACCGGGAAAAGAGCCTAATCCTGCGGCCCGTAGCTCTGTCATCACTTCGGCTATTGTTTTCCTTGCTTTTCTAGCCATCCAGTCCAGCTCCACAGCGGTAAAAGCCTTTAAATGAACCTGAGGATAGGCTTGGTGCATGGCGGCGATCATGTCGACGTAACGTTGAAAACCCCAACGCGGATGTAAACCTCCAACCATGTGCAGTTCGGTGGCGCCTTGGGCAACCGCCTCTCCTGCTTTTGCGATCATTTCGTCAATGTCGTAAGCATAGCTGCCGTCTTCGCCGATTTTTTTACTGTAGGCGCAAAACTTACAAGACAAGGCACAAATATTAGTCGGATTAATGTGACGGTTCACGTTATAGAAAACCGCCAAACCGTTTTTGCGCAAATTTACCGTGTTTGCGAGACGTCCCAGCTCATTGAGGGGTGCATGCTTAAACAGCCATAGGGCTTCCTGGTCGTTTAGACGCGTTCCTTGTTCAACTTTTAAAGCGATATCGCGCATCATGATAAGGGTTCCTCCCCAGGGTTCAATGAATCAGGTGACTATCTAAGTCGACCGGCGTAAACAGCCCGCAACGGGCTCCCTGATCGAATAGAGTTTTGATGCCTTCTAAAACATCATGTTGAAAGGCAAGGCTACGTTCATTCACATACATCGAAATGTAGCGCTCTCCCCAAGCATCGTTCAGTGAAGCAGAGGCTGCTGCTGACTGCAAGGCTTTTGAAAGGGTGCGTTTTCTCTCATGGAGTCCTGCCTCGATGCTTGATCTATAAATTTGATTTAGTCGCGAAGCTGTTGGGAGGTCGATCGTCCTACTGATAGCATTTGCGCCGAGAGGTAACGGTAAGTTAAATCGACTGTGCCATAATCGGCCGAGGTCTGTGATCTTGCGCAGGCCAGCAGCCGATGGGTCTAACTGCAGTTCGTGAATCAAGATACCTGCATCGACAGTGCCCTTTAAAACAGAGGCTGTGATATCCATAAAATACACCGGTACGGCTTCAAATGGGCCAAACAAAGCTTGAGCTGCAATATGGGCAGAGGTGTTGAGACCAGGAACGGCTATACGCCGGCCTCGCAAATCGTCGATATTTAGCTCAGCCGCTGGACTTGTAACAATCGCTGGACCGTATTCATCGCCAATACTTGCTCCCACGGGCATCATGAGGTAGCGGTCGCGTATTGATGGATACGCTCCAACACTGATGGCCGTGATGTCGTAGCGCCCTTGACGTGCAGCTTCGTTAAGTTCCTGGATATCACCTATTGTAAATGAGAACTCAAACTCATCCCACGGTATGCGTTTTTCCTGCAACGCCAAGATCATAAACGCGTCGTCGGTGTCTGGGCTGTAGGCGATGGATATGTGTTTTTTTGTCGTAGTCATCCAGTCCTCACGGGATAAAGATCGGGTGCACGCGATCCGCGCCGAGATCTTTACGTAACGCTGCAATGATTGGGTCACAAGCGGCTGATGGTATCAACGCAAGGACGCATCCCCCACCGCCTGCGCCTGTGACTTTTGCTGCGGCCGCACCATGTTGTAATGCCGTCTCTACGACATCTGACACAGGCTCCGTTACAACTCCAGCGTCTTTTAGGAGTCGGTGTCCGTGACTGAGAGCATCAGCGAGTGATGAAAATTCACCTTCACGCAGGGCCAGGGCTGCCGTGTTGGTGATTTCGTTAAATTGACTGATGACGACAGATCCGTTTGCTTTAAACCAAGGCTCAGCTTTTCTGACCATATTAATGGTCGGTGAACGTACGCCGGTATCTAGTAACGTAAAGCACCAGGGCAGATTTGATGACTTTGGTCTTTCAATTAGCAGGGCTTCTGCATCACGACCGCGCTCAAACAAGATTGCTTGCTCGAGGCTTACGACCGATGTGTCCAAGCCAGAGGGATTACCGTGAAAGCGTCGCTCTAGGCGATTTGCCAGTTGAGATAAACGTGCCGGGGTTAGGCTTATGCCGCAGAGTTGGCTTAAACCTCGCAGCAAGCTGACGCACAAGCTTGCCGAAGATCCGACTCCGGCGCCAAGCATGAGCGAGCTAAAGCCGTCAATTGAAACGTTAAATGGGGTGACGCCGAGGACTTCAAACGCCTCGCTAACCATTGCAATAAGTTGCTCGTTAACTGGTTTGCCAGCAATTTGAAATTTGACTTTGGGCGTGTTGGTTAGAACACGGTCTGTGTAGATCCGTAGATTCATCGATTTAGATAATAAGGGAATAGCGATAGCTCTTGCGCCGTAAACAACTGCATGTTCCCCAACAAGAATTACTTTACCGGCTGCGCGCGCGTTGGCTTGACTTCTTATCGGCGTGGCAAGGCGACCTAGTTGTTGAGTGAAGGAAAACTGGAGCGACTTTTCGCCGTTTGTGGTTTTGTTATCTTCCGGTGTCCATACAAATTCAGACATAACTGACCTCTTTGGCAGTGTCGTCAAAGGGAGCACAGTCGAGGGTAGGGCCTGGTCCAACCTTGTCGATGATGACATTATAGTTTGGCCACCGGGCTTTGATCGCTGCAACAACCGCTGAAACATCTGTTGTTAAACAGATTACATGAATGTTTGGGCCAGCATCCATGGTAAACCAGCCTGGCAAATTTCCTTTAAGCCGCTCCTGCCGCATCCACGCTAGAAATCCTGGGGTCTCTTCGCGGAAATAATTGATCGTCGGATTGCTCGTCATCGCGACTGCATGCATGTCCAGGGCCTCTGTCTCCATACATTCGCCGAGCCGCTCAAGATCTTTAGCTTCAATGGCGCTCAAGACTGTTTCGATGCGTGGCGGCATGCCCGCAAGACGTGGAGCAAAGAGTGGGCTGCTCCAAGCCGCTTTGTGTGCCTCGGAAGAGGCTGTGTGTTTTTGATCCTTCGATAGAACAACGATGACGTCACTGAGGTCCCAGTGTGAGTCGTCGGCAATCTGACAAATGTCTTGTTCCAGGGGGGATGATGAAGCCTTCCAATGAACAAATCCTCCATAAAGGCTTCGCCCGGCACTTCCGCTTCCGCGTCGGGAAAAATGGGCAAGACGGCCGCGGTTTATTCCTCGTAAGGATAAATGATGCAGATCATATTCAGACGTGAGGGCAGCAGTCACTGCTAGGGTGAGCGCTGCAAACCCGCTGGCACTGCTAGCTATGCCGCAGGCTGTGGGGAAGAGATTTCTGGAGAATACTTCAAGACGCGCCGGGAGTTGGAGCTCTTGACGCAGCAGATTAAGGTGCACAAATACGCGATGGTCGGGATAATCCACACTATGAAAGGTCTGCCCTTGAAAGTGGAGGACGTCAGAAGATCCGCTGATTTGTCTTGCGCCTGTGATCGTGCGGCAGCTTTTGAGGGTCATTGAAATGGAGTCATTGGCAGGCCACTGTTTGGCGCTGTCGCGTTTACCCCAGTATTTTAGGAATGCGATATTGCTGGGTGCAGAGGCGCAATAGAATGGAGATTCTGGAGATGTTTGTTTAGTCACGTTGAATCTCCGTCCTAGGGATGGCTGCAAGCGCCTCTCCAAGAGGCTCCCCAGTTGTCGATGACACAATCCTGGCCCCGGTTTCCGCAAATTGGGCATCAAGGCGATGCCAGCCTAGATCCCAAAGGCGCTGCGTGGCCGTGGCAATGTCTGCAGTGCGTCCTACGAGAATGATAGCATCTTCGCCACCAGCCCCCGTTGTTTTCCAGCTCCACTGCTGGTCACATCCAGCAATGGTTTGTAGGGTTTCAGCCGCTTCTGCGGGGAAGTGGGGGCTCCCAACGAATATTTGACGCATGGCACCACACGATTGCACCAACCTTTGCAGGTGTCTGCGGTCTGGCCAGTGAATGGCAACGTTAAAGCAATCGATGAGATTTTCCGAGGTCTCAATCAGCTTTTCAAGACGGTTGACGCCCTCTAGCCAAGCCGCGGTGGTCATGGTCGTTTGTGACGTGGGGGCGCCTTTCCCACCAACAAAGACGTGGACGATCTCGGCAATGTGCCCCAAATCGTGACGAAACCAGTGAGGTGTCCACCGGTTGTTATTAAATTCGTAGTTAAACTCTACAAGTCCGCCCACCAGCTGTGTTGCAATATCATATCCGCTGGCGATGCCCTGACCTTCGGACTGAAGCTGATAGGCCGCCTCTGCTGCGGCTAATGGGATTTGGCCTGGTCGCGACGTGTCAGGACCATGTTTTAAAATATGGAAGGCTGCGCAGATGCCAAGCCTTAGGGCAGATGATGATCCTAAACCATGTTTGACTTCAAGATCAGAGGAGACAGTCACTCGTCCGCCGTGAAATCCAAAACGTTTAGAGGCCGCCTGAACCGCTCTGCAGAGCATGTCCACCTGCGGGGTGCGGTCATCCTGTACAATTTTCGGTTCGCTCCAAAGGTTACTGTGAATCTCCCATTCAGCTGCGTGGTTTTGCCACTCTAAGCTAATGGTCATGCCGTGTGCTACGGTGGCCGCCAAGGCATGACTGCCCCGCAAAACGGCGTATTCGCCGGCCAACATGATTTTACCCGGAATAAAAATCTCAACTCGTTTCACAAGATGTATGATCCTATGATGATGACGTGATTCAATGTGTACTCT
>JBIKKO010000206.1:0-5402 GCA_044360315.1 Oligoflexales bacterium | reverse complement strand
CAAGCGACCGTATTAAGGAAGACTACCTGCGAATCCTGCGTTTCTTCCGATTCTGGTCCCGCCTTGGTTTTAGCCCAGACCCCCTAGCTCTCGCTGCGATCAAGTCTCTTGCTCCGGGACTGAAAAAGATCTCCCAAGAACGCATCACGAGCGAACTGTGGCAAATTTTTCAAGGACCACACTGCGCCGAGCCCCTCGAACAGATGAGCACAACTGGCGTCACGGACCTCATACTACCCATGGCTGTGACGTTGTCTCATCAGACCATCTTGGCGTTTCGTCATGCATCGTCGCTTGATGCCGCTATAAGACCATGGGTCGTCTTAAGCATCCTTCTTGGTATTTTAGGCAAAACGCCACTTTCTGATGTCACGGCTCGAAATACAGGGAGAGCCTTACGATTAAGCGAGAAACAGTGTGACGTGCTCGCTAAGATCTTTAGTGGATGGATGAGGACCTCAACATTTCGACAAAGTCGCTCCTCGGCCCTACTTTTTGCTGAAGAGCTTGAAGCTCATGATGCGAGTCATGACTTAATTTCGTTCTATGCACCGATATGGCTCTTTCTAGCCCAGCATGGACCGGATATCGAACGTCAGGAAGACTTCGGTTGGCTCATTGCTATCGATCAAGCATTCTCTGATTTACGAAAAACGCCACTACCGTTGTCCGGCATCGATGTCTTGCGTCTGCGTCCAGACTTGACGGGGCGTCAAATTGGGGCAGCTCTTCAAGAAGCACGACGAGCTTATCTAGATGGAAAGTGGCACATACACGCCGAGGGCGAAGAGTTCCTCAAAGGATTCAAAGGACTAACCTCGTAGCCCAAGATGATCTGCCGCCACAACTGCAAGAACGACAACGTTGCAAACAACTTTCTAAAGCACGCTGAGATTTTTTGAGAATCAAATTGCGTATCGCTTAGGAACAGACAATAAAAAGCGCCGATTAGGCATCACTTGAACGCCAAGCATCGGGAGATGAAAAATTTCCTCTTGAGTGCTTGTCGTATTGCGTGTTAATTCCCAGCAACTGATGTTCTACAAACCATGCACAAAATTTAGTCATATCCACGTTGAAAAAGGAAACCTCATGAACACGTTGCTCCATCACTTTCAAGCCGGCGGGCCCTTCATGTACTTTATTCTGGCTGTTGGCATTTTTGCAGTTTATCTGCTGATTGATCGAACCTTGGTTCTTTTTATTCGCGCAAAACAAACGCCAGCTTCATTTCGAATTCAACTTCGCTCCTTTCTGCGCACAGGAGATTTGAAGGGAGCCCAAGAATTCGCTCTAAGTCAAAATAATAAGCTATTATCTCCCATTGTCGCCCTAGCGTGTGAACTGAAGGCCTCTGGAGCCGGAGACGATGAGATTCAATCACGACTTGACGAAGTCCTCTCCGAGCAAATTAGCCAACTAGATCGTGGAACTTCATTTTTAGCAGTAGTGGGCAACGTTGCCACCCTCATTGGTCTCCTTGGCACCATATCAGGTATGATCACAAGCTTTGCAGCAGTCAACGGAGCAAGCGCTGCGGATCGCGCTGCAATGCTCTCCCTCGGCATCTCTGAAGCCATGAACTGCACTGCCTTTGGCCTACTGGTGGCCATTCCAGCACTACTGGGATATGCATTATTTCAAAGCAAAACTGAGCGAACCGTCAACTGGTTAAGTGAAACGGTCACCAAAGTGTACAACGACCTTATATATACACTTGACAAGGCTCCTGTCCGGTAAATCGTCACAGAAACACACACGCTCATGTCAGAAGGAGTCTTTAGAAGATGGCAAGCGTAGGCGAATTTGGTACAAAAACTAAAGGATTAAATCCTGACATTAATCTTGTGCCGTTTATCGATTTACTCTCGGTTTGCATTTGCTTTCTACTCGTGTCGGCCGTTTGGCTGCAGATTGAAGCTGTCCCCGTAAAGCAGTCACACGGGACGGCAGCATCTACTACTGAGCCAAATCAAGTCGAACTATCCATTCAATTTTCAGACGCCCTCTCAATTATTGTAAACGTCAAAAAAAACGGATCAGTAGTTGAATCTAAAAAAATTTCAGCACCTAACGACGAGTCGTTTGTCGCACAACTCAGTCAAGCCCTGGACCAAGATATGGCCTTCATACGCCAAGACAACACCCTAAACAATAAGTCTACTGTCAGCTCAGCCACCATCGAACCGTCAGCTAACGCGCCATACAAAAATTTAATCCTCGTTATGGCCGAACTACGGAAACGTCAAATCGTAAACCTAGCCGTAATACCGAAAGCAGACTAACCATGACAACCATATCGTGTACACTTGGCGCGCCGAAACGCCTTGGCCTAAAGGGAAGACAACAAAGTCGCAAAAACAGGCGCACCATGATGGCATCTCTGATGCTAACTCCTATGGTCGACATGTTCAGCTTGCTGGTCATTTTCCTTCTGCAGTTCTTTACAGCGGCTCCAGAGATTGACTTAACGAGAAACTTGATTTTGCCGCATTCACACTCTGGCGATCAAGTGTCTGAGGTCCCGGTTATTTCTGTTACTTCAAGTTCCGTCTCGGTAAACAAAGAAACGGTTGGCTCATTAAATGACCTCCTAAAGACCCCGGGTCCACTCATGACCGCTTTACAGGCTGCACGCGCAGATTGGATTACCCAAAATCCAAGCCAAACATCATCCGTAGCGATCAACCTCGAAGCCCACGAAGACCTACCGAGTACAAAAATATCGCAAATCATGGGACTTCTGTCGGCAAGTGAGTTTGGAACGATAGAGCTTTTAACTCTCGCCAATTAAAGGATCAACAAATGCGGAGACTAGGCTTAACCATCTCGAAAACCAAACAAAACGCTGCAAAGCTTTTAGTAGTTTTTGCATGCTTGACGGGCATTGCCACCACTGTCTTAGCGAGTGATGCAATTATTGAAACCATTCGGGATCTTCGCGCTACGACAAAAGTCTCTGAGCGAAATCAATATCGCTCTCTGACGTTGAAGCTTGCAAATGCTCATGCTGCTCAAGCGCGCAATCTAAACACATCGGGAGCGGCATCCTCGTCGCTGCAAAATAAGATTACCATGCATCGGATGACTGCGATAAAGCTCTATGAGGAATTTATCACAGCATCCGAACAACGCTTTGAGCCCCCCACTGGCGGGGCAAAGACTTCAGCCGAATTTAACCTATCACAGCTCTATGCTGACCTGCAGCAAACCGATAAAGCTAAATTGATTTGGCGAAGGCTATCTTCTGAGGAAGAACACCCACAGATTGCAAGCCAGGCCGCACTGCTTCTAGCTGAACACTTAGAGTCATCAGACCCGTCAAGTCTTGAAGCACTCAGATACTACAAACAAGTTGCGCTAACCGACGGACGACAGGACACGAAAAACTACTGCAACTATCGAATCGCCTGGATTGAGAGAAACCGAGGTAAGTTCGATTCAGCGATCGACTATTTAAAGTTATCTTTATGGGACTCAAAGGGACATGCTAAAGATGAGATTATCAACGACCTGATTTCGTTTCACGCCCTAAGCGGCATAACCGTCACCACGACGAACGAATACATTAGAGATCTCAGCAAATCCACGAAACGCGAAGATCTAATCGCAAAACTAGCGGACGCTTATCTTGCTGTCGGAAAGAAAGAACAAGCTGTCATCACCCTTAGCACCATACCGTCAAAACAACGAAGCCTCCTCCAGTCCTTGCGGCTACTAGAAGAAAGTTATGGCCTCAGGAATTGGTCAACCTACGCCGAAGCAATGGATCAAATTCAGTCAAAGAACGGCAGGAATGAACTGAATAAAAAAGAAAATACAGATGTACTGTCAATATTAAAACGGCTTGTCGTACAACTCGACGCAGAAAAGACAACACAGCCCTCCATCACACCCTATTTTATTCAAACAGCCGATCTATTTATCTCGTGGTTTCCTAAAGATGAAGACACATTTCGCATCGCTGCAAGCACCATAAATTCCGAGAAAGAAACTCAATTAAGAATTCAAAAAATCAAATATCTACTCGACGATAAAGTCTTTGTGTTCACGCCGAAACAAAGACAACTTCTCTACGATGATCTAATTAGTGCTCATCAAACCACAGGAGACCACAGCAGTGCTGCTGGGGCTGCTCATATTGCTGCCGAAAAAGCAGATCCAAAAAACCGCAGGCGATACAGATTCGTTCAAGGCACGGAACTCCTAGATGCCAAGCGAAATAAAGCCGCAGCGGAAGTGTTTAAAGACTTAATCAACACGTCCCTACCTGACGAGATCACTCTAAAAAGCCAGCTGCTCTATATGCGCATCATGGGGCTAGAGTCAAAATACGTCGACATTATTGACAGTGGCGATAAGTTTTTGTCTTCGATCAAGGTTGGCGCAGACATATCGAAGACCACAGAGTACAAAGCCATTGTTGAGCTTCGTGACCAAGCTGAGTTTGAGCATGCTGCAATGACTCCGAACGCTAATGAGTCAATCGCTGTATTTTTAAAATTTTGCTACAGCGGCAAGTTCGCCCCTAAGTCATGCCAAAACGCTGAGACGACGACCCTAAAAAATCAAAGATATGACGATTTAGTGAGTCTGTTGAAGTTTCAAAAACGCACATCCGAGGCCATCCGAGTTCTCGAATCCTCTGCTCGCTTTACAGAAGCAGCCAAACAAATGGAAGCACACCTAACCGATACTTCGGCTGTTAGAGAATTCATTCATATTGCGATTCTTTATGAAATAGACGGCCGAGAAGGCCCAAGAGATCGTGTTTTGAAGCAATTGATGACTCGGTTGAAAGGACAGAAATTTGAATCATCGGACGAAGAACACCTAGTCCTCGCGACTTTAACAGATGCCAAATTAAATAACGAATCCGCGCTGTCGCTTCGTTGGTCGAGCAGCAGCAAGTGTAAGCTTCTTCACGATATCATCGAATCCGGGTCCTCCAACAAACGTCACATCGACGACCTACTGAGATGCCCGACTGCACCTGGCCCAGGATGGAGCAGACTCGCAATGACTCGCGCACGAGAACTGGATAGCACCCAAGCTAAAATTGACTTTTACAGCGGCAACTCAAAACAGAAATTTCAGCAGCGACTATCCGCAATCCAACGCCTTGCAAAAGAAGTAGACCGCCTTCTACCGGCTGCCGACTCCCTCACATATCAGCAACTCGCCTCATTAACGGCTAAAGCGTTTGAAGATTTTGCAAACAAAATTATAGAAACACCTTTACCTGATGGGATACCAGAGTCAGAGGTCAATGAAGTCAAAACAGCTTTAACCGACACGGCAGATCCATTTCTCAGAAAACGCGATGCCTATGCAAAGCTTGCTGACAATCCCGATCATGGTGATGATACCAAGAATTCGAATCCCAAGGCTGCTCGGCAGCT
>JBIKKO010000067.1:0-16563 GCA_044360315.1 Oligoflexales bacterium | reverse complement strand
TTACTCGTCTTTTGGGTGGGAATCATCGGGGTCCTTGTTTCGCTATGGAATCGAATACAAACAAGGCTTAGGTCTCACGTCTCGTGGTTTGGTGAGTCCCTATGCAATCCGCGCAGGACTTGGGATCGTTTTTTAAGGAGTCTACTCATGATCAGTCGTCTGATGCTTTGCGGCTCAATAATGGCAACACCGTTTTTGACAAGCTTCGTTCTTCTTGGCAAATCTAAAGCCAAACTACCTGCCACTCCCGAGTCACCAACCATATCATTTCACTGGTCATCCGATGGCAAAGCGCCAAGCTTATCTGAAAAGGAAAAGTTTCGCGATGGCTCCTATGAAAACTACTCCGATGCTGAACTCACGCCGATTATTATTCAAGAGGCTATGGACCAATGGAACGCGGTCCGCGGATCCTATCTTAAACTTGAGCTCGAGACGCAAAGCGGCGAATTAGAGATTAACAAAGAAGACAAGATTAACAACATCGTCGTAAAACACGCCAACAACGCGTCGATGGCTGCCTACGCTGCGCCGCAAATCGAAGACGGCTCAACTGAAATTTCCGACTGTGACATTGTCATTAACGATCACAAAGTTTCCGTAGCTAGCTTTCTGGAGACCGTAACCCATGAGCTCGGGCACTGCGTTGGCCTAGGTCATCCCCATACCCATTATGGCGCCATCATGAGCTACTCTCGCTCTGGGAAGAGTCATCGTCTTTCGGCTGATGATAAGGCCGGAGTTATATATCTTTATCCAGACCCTGCCTATGGCTCAGGAGACGAAAAGAACTTGATAGCCTGTGGAAGTATTCACGCCGCTGCCCACGGCAAAGGCCAAGGACCTTGGCTACTGCTCGCTCTTGCACTGCCTGTCGTGATGTCACATGTTTCATGGCTGCGGCAACGGAGTCCCCTGTTATGATCATGAGGCAATGGATCGTTCCCTAGAGCCTCCATGGGTGTCAACACCTGAGCGGCAAAGGAAAGAACAAAAGTGATCATGGAAAACCCTACACTCACTAGCATGAATATGTCACCCTTCAGACATCCAAAAAAAATTACACCAATACAAGCTTACAAGTCGTGGGAATCATTGTAGTTTCAAGACCAAATCCTCGCCACCCTAACAGCAGTCCATCTACAACACAAAAACATATTGAAAACACGACAACTCAAGGTACGTTTGTCTGGCCGTAATCATTAGCACCCCAACACTTTAAACCATCCTGGCCCATCACACAGGTATGAGATCCACCGGCACTAATCATCCTAGGAGCTACAAGATTTGCCGGTGCATCTAATTGACCTTTATCATTGCGCCCCCAACACGTTACGCCATTTTGATCCACCGCACACGAGTGCGACACGCCAACAGTGATCGCGCGGGGTGTTTTTAACGTCGACGGCACAACGGTTTGGCCATAATCATTATTACCCCAGCATGAGACCCCTTCCTCTGTTAAAGCACAAACATGAGAAAGCCCAATACTCATGGATTTGACTTTTCCTAGTGCTGGAGGAACATTGAGCTGCCCATCCTCATTGTTACCCCAACATTTGACTCCCTCGGCCGTCACAGCACAAGACTGTGACCCACCTGCGTAAATCTGCGAAGGATTAAAAAGAAATGGGACATTAGTTTGACCATAAGCATTACCACCCCGACACTTGACTCCATCAGCATTGAGAAAGCATGTATGATAGTCACCTAAACTCACTGCAAGCGGATTTCTCAGATCTGACGGCACGTCTGTCTGTCCGCTAGAGTTTGATCCCCAACACTTGACTCCGTCGTCGTCAATGGCGCATCGATGATCCTGTCCAACGCTGATAAACCGTGGACGATTTAACTGTGGAGGAAGACCATTATAGCTTCCATATAAGCCCCAACACTTAGCTCCTTCATCGTCGATGGCACAAGTATACTCCCTACCACCGGCAAAGAACTGAGGATTTTTTAGCTTTGAGGGTGGTACATCCAACTGGCCATCACCGGCATAGCCCCAGCAGTCGATTCCTTCATCATGCTCAGCGCAACTATGTTTCCATCCAGAGGTTACACGCTTTGGATTTTTGAGTGTCTTGGCAACGTACGTTTCACCAAAATCGTCATTCCCCCAACACTTCACACCGTCATCGGCGACGGCACATGAATGAAACCTTCCAGCACTTACATCCTTCACATTCTGTAGCCCGGCAGGAACCGTTGCCTGACGAAAAGCGTTGTTGCCCCAGCACTTTACACCGTCATCATCCACAGCACAGTTATGATAGCCCCCAGCACTAATGATCCTAGGGTTTTTAAAGGTTAGGGACACTGCTGTCTGCTGATACCGGTTATCACCCCAGCACTTCACGCCATCATCATCAAGGGCACAGGTGTGAAATTGACCGGCACTGAGGGCTCGCGGATTTTTTAAATTTAAAGGAACATCTATCTGACCAAAATCATTTGCCCCCCAACAGCGAACCCCGTTGGTATCGAGCGCACAGGCGTGAGCATCCCCAACGGCTATGTCTGTTGCCTGGTTAAACGTCCCTGGTTCGCCATAGACTTTCCCCCAACACCTTACTCCGTTATCATCAATCGCACAGGTACGATCTTTACCCGCACTAATCGCTTTGGGGTTCTTTAGGTCGGAAGGCACGTTTGTCTGAAGATTGGAATTAAGTCCCCAACAACGAACACCCTCTGCATCAAGCACGCAGGTATGTAAACGCCCTGACGTCATTTGTCGAACGGTCGATGACACGACATTTGAAGTCACCGCTCTATCAATGGCCTTACTGATACTGCGCCTAGGCTCAACTCGCCCACAGGATGACAACACAAGTAGCAGCCCAGGAACCACCTGGAGCAAGCGCTTAGGTCTAAAGATCATGGATTCGTTCCTTTAAATAATATTCTTGAAGTTTAAACCCCACAAGCTTCGGCTTTGTTAGATTAAACAAACTAGTGCGTATTTCTTTCGAGAAAGTTAACGAGTTTGACTTGGTGCGTCAAGGGACAAAAACTTGAGTCACTAAACAGTCATACCGGTTGATGAACAGACGGTTACTGGATTAGTTGTCTCGGCAACCCCATCGTGGTAACATTTTTTCAGGAGTCAAACCCAAAGTCGACACTCTAAACATCCTAGCCACCTCATGACAAGGAGAGACCATCATGACATTTATTCGCACCAAGCACCTGATAAATCTTGGATTGAGCTCATTCGTTTTTAGCATCTGCCTCAGCAGCTGCAAATCTCGCACTGAGCGCCAGGATTCATCTGAAGTTCGCGGACTAGTCGGGGGACCCCATATAGGACCGTCAATTGGGTATTGCGAGATGATGGCCTCTGCTCGTGGCAAAGAATTCCTCACGTTTTATCGGAAGGCCAACGTTTCACAAAATCAGATGCCTCCATCTGAAATCGACATGCGTATCCTAATCTCTTCAACAATACATTTTGGAAACCAATCTCCTTTGAAAGGTTTTAATTCAGTTGTGCAGGCTAAGCGCGAAGACTGGTTGACTAACCCAAGGCGCAATAGCGAAAGATCAGAAAATCTTACCGATGACGATGGGACAGGCGTTCCTTGGACAAATCTAACCAGAGAACAAGTTAAGATGGCTTTGAACGCGTCACTGAATCAAAACTTCGATGATTTGGACAACCCTCCTGCGATAATTAGTTATCATTATATCATAGAGGGTGAAAACAACGCCTTGATTCATCTTTATGCTGACAATAACGATAAGCCTCTATTTGCGTCAATTAAACGAGCAGATCGGCCAGAACTTTGCGTCTTTAAAAGCTCAGCTGATACCGTGCGGTAAGTTTTCGCCAAATTTGGCATGAAGAAGTTAGCGACAACACACGCCAACGAATCAAACACCACGACCTAGCGGCTACAGTCCTGCTCTATCCACGAGCGGATGGAGCGCTTAGGTCGCCGGGACTATTGGTGAGAGCAGCGTGATTGACAACACCCACAATTGGTGGATCGCACGGGTAGAGGCCACGTGCATTAGTCGCCTCGCCTCTGGTGTGTCTGGATATGAATTCGGTGTCGCATCAGGAATGATCACATAATCAAACTCTAAGCCCTTCACTTGACTTACTTCTACCACATCGACACCGGGTCTAAACTCAAATGCACCGTCCAAGACAAGACGCGCATTAGACACGTCTGACAACATCTTAAAGATGCGCTGAGCGGTTTCAGGAGTCCTCGTGATCACAGCAACCGATGCTAAAGGCTCTGCAACCATCAAATCACTGAGTGTGTCAGCAAGTGACAGCATCAAATGCCCCTCGTTCGGGCATAAGGTGACCGTCACTGGGACTCCGTCTTTTACAGATTTCGGCATATCACGCGGAGCAAATCGACCCAAGACTTTGTGAGCAAACTCAGCCACCGGTTTCGGAGAACGATAGGTGGTCGTCAGATGCTGCGCTTGCACCCGTGGTACACCAATTTGGTCTAAGACGGCATCCCACGAATCAAACGTCGTTGATGGATCAATCTGCTGGGCACTGTCTCCGGCGATGGTGACAGAACCAGTCTTCGATAGCGCAGCCCCCAGGGCAGCCAACTCAATCGGTGCAAGATCCTGGGCTTCATCAATCACAAGATGGCTAAACTGATGAAGTCCCTCGTCGTCACCTCGACCCAAGCCAAGCTTTAAACGGCGCAATTCATACACGATAGCAAAATCCTCGGGATCGATCGTCTGAGCGATGTCATCAACAAACTCGTCGGCTAAACTTTTGCCGTCAACCGTTTCTAATTTATCCAGGTCAACACCTGCGTAACGTTTGGCAGCGGGATCAGCAAACTGCTCTGCACTATGCCGATAGACGACATCTACGGCCGACTGTGCAATCTGGCCATTGGCAAGCTCCACCACACGGCGCAGAAGATTTTTATTCATAAAGAAGTCGATCCGATCCTTTGCAATGTCCACCAAACGCCGCTCTAGGTCAGAAAATAATTTAAGCTCGCTGTGTCCTGCTGATGCATTCCCAGCCTGATCGTAGAGTTTGCGCGCTCGTGATAATCGCTTTGCCAAGGGGATGCTTGTTTCCTCAATCATGAATCGAGCAACTTCAGGACAGTCAGGAATTTTTGCCACCATATCGTGGGAAAACTCCTTGGCCTGTAGTTCTATAAATTCCTTTAAGACCACCCTAAGAGCCGGATGTCGCTTAAAGTAGGTCACCGTGCTTGGCGGGCTAGAACAGATTTTATGCGGCAGCCGCCGGATGATCTTAAACACACGCTCAGGAAAAAACCGGTCAAACGAGCTCACCAAGACACGACTAAGGCCAAGACTATCTAACAACTTGCGACTAAGGCGTACGAGGCCTTCATCGGGCACAATGACAGCCATCTTGTGTTGCGCAAATCGCTCTCGATTGCGGTAGTTCAATGTGGCAAGCCGGTGCAGAGCCACCGTAGTTTTTCCGCATCCAGCTCCTCCCAACACAAGTACGGGATCGTCTTCATGACTGGAAAGTGCTGAATACTGCTGGGCGTCAAGCAGAGCTGAGACCTCGGGAGAGGGGCGACCGCTTTGTCCCGTGCCTAAAGTGAAACCGCGACTTGCGGACCCACTTCCTCCTGACAATCTCGGCGTTCTGGCCGTTGCGTCCTCAACCCATTGTCCATTTTGATCTTTCCTATAGGCCTTTTCAGGGGTTCCGACAAACACAAGCACACCATCTTTTATAGTTAAAAGATGGCGTTTACGAACAACACCACGAGCCAAACGACCAGGCAGTTCAGCCTCGTACTCTTCTCCCTGTCGAAAATTAAAAAATACGGCTGCAATCGGAGCATTGCGCCAGTCGTTAACCGGCGCACCAGAAACATCAAGAAAACAGCGGTAACCGATCAAAATATCTTTGAGCTTGCCGCGTTCTTCAAGTTGCATGTGGGCAAAGTAAGGTGACCTTGAATCCGGAAGCTCATCGACCTGAGCCTGCTCTAAGAGAGCTCGCTGATTGTTCATCTGATCAAACAAGGCCGGAAGATCTTCAGCTCGCGCCTGTGCCGCCTGCTCCCGTAACTGAGCCAGACGAGACCCAACCTCATAGAGATCAAGTCGCGATTTTCCTCGGGCAACCCGCAAGCCCTCAAGGATACGTCGCAAGAGATCTTCTTCATCTTTCAGTAACTGAATCTCGTGATCTTCCACTTAGCACTCCAACGACGCACACCCCCTGCTCGGGACCTGTCCACTTGTCACGACGACACGTGAGATCCAAACACTATTATGACATAGTTTTGAACATTATGGTTAAATTGAAAACAAATCTTCACAAACCAGCATAATGAGCTAAGTAAGCAATACCTAGTTTTGCAAAAGCGGCCACTTGACCAACGGCCGAAGCCTTCTCGAGAGAGTCTCTACTGGTGTGGATGTCTTTGTTATAGGCAGCAGGATCCTCGAATGGGAAAGCCGTCACGAAACCCTGGCGCCGCCATGAACTATGATCACTATCTCCACCAAAAAGACTTTTCTTACCCCATGCCACCTGAACATACCTGTCAACCATGGCACCTAAGGCATCATTAAAAGAGTCTACAGTATTATTTGTGACAAACCAGATTTTATCGGGCTGTCCAGGCGCCTTATAAAGGTTCATATCGTGCTGGACCATGGTGATCACGTTCTTACCGGCAGCCTTGTAACTTCGCGCAATGTCCTGGCTACCGACCAAACCAATCTCTTCGGCAGCATACCCATGGATTTCAATGGTCCGCTCAGGTCGAAGACCAGAGGCCATCAGCACTCTAAAAACTTCAAGGTTCGTCGCCGTTCCACTTGCATTGTCGTCTGCCCCTGGCGCTCGGCCTGAGCCACCCGACTGAAAGCTGATACTATCTATGTGGCTACCAAGGATGACCAGCTCATCGGGACGCGTACTGCCGGTGATACGAATCACGACACTGTCTTGGGGAGTTTTCGAACCATGATCAAACAATTCAACAGAGACATCCTGACGACCGTTGGCCAGAGACTCGTAAAGTCCCTTTAACGTCAGAGAAAACTCCTGACCGGTCGTCGAATCATGATGACGCGTGTTGACGGCACTAAAATCACGGATGTTTCCAATAATTTGATCACCGGACACCTGCGACACCAATGACCGCACCTGAGGTAAATCTGTTGCAATAGGAACCCGCGGCTGACCAGCTTCAACCCGCACCTCTCGAACCATTTCATCACCCTCAAGGCGCATCAAAGCACCGCAGGCGATACCCTCGTGATGCATAAGGTGCGAAAGTTTTGCGACCTTGTCGGCGTCGCGCAATCGAACCAAAACAAATTGCTCGGGCTCAAAGTGAATCACCTCACCAAGTCGTTCCACGAAAAATGGCAACTCTTTTTTTCCAGGCATCCGCACCACATACATGTCATCAAAGTCTTGGTCTAGAGCCTCGCTACGTCGCATAATGGCTGTGCCTTGCTCTTCGAACAATAGCTCGCCGCGAGCCTTCGTTAGTTTATGAACGAAAGATGATTTGACGATACTGACCGGCATCCGTTCACGGGCATGGCCCATCAAAAACATGGTGGCTGCACTTGCACCAAAAACCAATAATGTCCGTTGCATGACATCTTCTCCCCGTGATAACTGCTGCACATTAGCCCTCATGAGCGCAATGTAGCTAGTGTGAATGAATCAGCTCCTTTTATGGTACACGGAATTTGGCCAAATGGCCAAGAGACAAAACCAATCCGAGCGTGAGAGAAAATACCCACAACCCGCCACGTTCCCGCCCACAAGTGACTTCCCAGAACCGAGTCATCCGCCAAAGAGCACTGGTGTTTTCAAGCTGCGCTCAAACTTTTAAGGCTGCCAACAATCAAAACCTTAAGGCAACTTCAAGGGTTTTGTTGAGCTATCGATTCAACGACAGCGACACCACGCATAGCCTAGACTTGAACATTTTTAAACTTTTTATAGAGACTAGCGTCTAAGGATTCAGACGCATTTGGACCGTAAAACAACTACCTCGACCGGGTTCACTTGACACAAAAACCTTGCCATTCATGGCACTAACCAAATTTTTTACAATCGATAATCCTAACCCCGTGCCACCGTCTTCCCGGCTGCGATGCTTATCGACACGATAGAATCTTTCAAAAATTCTTGAGTGATGCTCAGGCGGAATGCCAACTCCAGTGTCCTCGATCGACAACCTTGCCACGTCGTTGTCACGCTCAACCCGCAAGCGCACCTGGCCACCTGATGGAGTGTACTTAATTGCGTTGATCAAGAGATTATCCATCACCTGACGCAAGGCTTCGCGATCACCTTGAACGAAAACATTGTCAGCCACTTGGACATTTAGAACAATCTGTTTGCTGGCGACGGCCATCTCATGTTGAACCAGACTTTGGCGCACAACCGATCCTAAATCAATCGCAGTCTTCGACCACTTCCCCTCCTGATTTTCGATCTTAGCCAATGACAGAATATCCTGCACAAGCTCTACAAGGCGTGCAATGTTAACTTCAATCCGCTCAAGGAAACGATCCAACGTCACAGGGTCAGACTTGGCTCCAGACTGCAACGTCTCAACGTAGCCTTTTATGCTGGTCAACGGCGTTTTCAACTCATGACTGACGTTGGCCACGAAATCACGCCGCACCCGCTCAAGACGTCGCAACTCTGTGACATCATGCAACACGACAACAACGCCCGCTGTTTGCTCTCCCTTAAACGGTGACGCATGGGTTTCAAGCTCCACCAGATGATCTGCGTCTCGCAGCTTGAGTTCCGTGTGCTTTCGTTTTTTCTCCGTGCGGCACTGGATCACGACAGGCAGCAAAAGACCCAGACCTGGAACTTCACTCATTTGTTTGCCACGCGCCAAGCTGGCTCCCGTGCGCAAAAGCCGGTCGGCTGCGCCATTTGCAAACAAAATACGGTCGTCATCACCAACTGCGACGATACCTTCAACCATACCGCCAAACAATGCCGCCAACTGGGTCCGCTCTTGAGACAAGGCCGCCATCCGATCTGTCAACTCTTCCCCAAGAAGGTTTAACGTTAGGCCGAGAAGGCCAAACTCATCTTGACCCAAACGCTTAACTCTTGCAGAAAAATCCCCGCAAGCCAGACTCTCTGCGACCCTCGTCAACTCAGTCAACGCCTTGTGGACGCTGCGCGTCAGAAGAAATCCAACACACACAGCCACCACAAGCCCAGATAACGTAGCAACAGCAAGAGAGGCACCAAGCTCATAAGCCTGTTCAATTTTCAGGACCGGAGATCTAACCAAAATTACGGCTGCAACAGTTACGATAGCAATCACCACGGTAACAGCCGTCGCACCCAGCACCTTCCATAAAAACGTGCTACGAAAAACGGCACGAACCGTCACTTTTGGTAACTGACCTAAATCTCGCGGCACTTGTATCCAACCCCGCGGACCGTTTGAATGAAGTCCGCCTCATCTTCAAGCTTCTTACGCACGGCGCGGACATGGACATCGACGTTTCGGTCGATTACATACGTATCGGCACCTGCAACTTTTTCAAGGATTTGATCCCGCGTAAACACGCGGCCCGGCTTCGCAAGAAGGGTTTTCATGAGATTAAATTCGGCCAAAGTCAACACCAAAGGCTTACCTTTGACCCATGCCTCATGCTTTTCCATATCCATTGCCACAGGGCCCACTGTTAAGAGCTCCCGCGGAGCTTGGCCAAAGACCTCTCCCCCCAGCTGCTCTTCGGCTGCAGCACGCCGCAAAACGGCGCGAATCCGTGCCAGCAACTCTTTTGGACTGAAGGGTTTCACCACGTAGTCGTCAGCTCCAAGCTCTAAGCCAACAACAATGTCACTTTCTTCACCCTTGGCTGTAAGCAAGATCACGGGCACCTGTTTTAGCCCACTCGACGACTCGCGCAGACGACGCAAAGCCGTCAACCCATCACAAATCGGCATCATAATATCCATCAGAATAAGATCTGGGGTCTTTGCGTGGGCAAGCTCTAAACCGGAGGCGCCATTGAATGCCGCGCGAGGTTTGTAACCCTCACGCTCGAGATTAAACTGAATCAGCTCACGGATGTCGGCTTCATCTTCCACAATCAAGATGTCCGCCGCCCCTGTATGCATACCTGCTGCCATATCCCGCCCCCCCATTTGACTGAAAATATAAACCGCCTTAGGAGTGATGGCTTAATTATGTTAAAATTCAATAAAGTTCAAGAAAGATTTAAGTAAATTCGCGCATTACCATAAAACTTTAAGAGATCTTTACACAAAATCCCTCGTCCGCTGTGATCGAGGCATGTATAATCGAAAGGTTTTTTGAAACTTTTTTAACGATGACCTTGTTGCTGGAGAACCAACATGAATTTCAGATACTTAGCCATACTACCTAGCATCTTTGCCTCCTCCTTGATTGCTGCCCCGATTCACGGCGAGGTACGACTTGATGGCTCCAGCACGGTCTTCCCAATCAGCGAGGCTGTGGCCGAAGAATTCGGGGCTGTTAACAAATCCGTACGCGTGACAGTTGGCACGTCGGGTACTGGGGGAGGGTTTAAGAAATTTTGCTCTGGTGAAATCGATATTAACAACGCATCGCGGCAGATTCGCGACTCCGAAATCACGGAATGCAAAAAGAAGAAGATTGAATTCATTGAAATACCTGTAGCCATTGACGGCCTATCTATCGTCGTTCATCCATCGAACACGTTTGTCACCAAAATCACCCTTGCTGAGCTAAAGAAAATCTGGGAACCCGCATCAAAGATCAAACTTTGGTCGGATTTAAATCCTGCTTGGCCTAAAGAGAAAATGGCGCTCTTTGGACCAGGCCCCGATAGCGGCACCTTTGACTACTTTACTGAAGAGGTTGTGGGAAAATCTAAGGCCTCACGTACCGATTACACTGCCTCGGAAGACGACAACGTTTTATTGAAGGGAGTCGCCGCCAGCAAATTTGGTATGGGCTATTTTGGTCATGGTTATTACATGGCTAATAGTAAAAAAGTAAGAGGCGTGCCCGTCGACGCGGGCAAGGGTGCCGTCGAACCGAGTGAAGGGAATGTCGCCAATGGAACCTACCCCCTCTCCAGGTCTCTTTACATCTATGTTAATACGTCGTCTGCAGGCAAAACCCAGGTCAAGGAGTTCGTGAATTTCTATCTCTCGCATGCAAACCGCTTATCAACGGAAACAGGCTATCAACCGCTACCTGATACTGCATACAAGGCTGCCGGCGAGCGATTTAAGTCCGGCGTGACTGGTCGTGCCGTTGTCAAGCCAGGTTCAAAGACTTAAAACGCTATCGTCGACCTTAGGACCGCTTGCATTGATCGATAATCCTACACAAGTTGCAGCCGAACAAAAACTAACCCCAGAAAACGCTCTGCTAAAGATCCGTTGGTCTGAGGTTATGATTGTTCGGTTTTTGCAGCTTTGCGCCTGGATCTCGGTTCTCACAACCATTGCGATTGTTGCTATTTTGATTCTAGAATCCTCTGGATTTTTTGGCACCATCTCAATAGCCAGCTTTTTGACGGGGACTGAGTGGTCACCACTCATTGAACCCAGAGCATTTGGAGTCTTACCACTTATCATGGGGACGTTGGTTGTGTCGCTTGGAGCCTGTCTCATTGCCGTGCCCATCGGGCTTGCAAGTGCAGTCTACTTGGCTGAGTATGCGTCACTTAGGACCCGAAAGATCCTAAAGCCTACGATAGAGCTTCTCGCAGGCATACCCTCAGTGGTTTTTGGATATTTTGCCGTAACGAGTGTCACGCCATTTCTGCAGACGATTCTTCCCACCACCGAAGTGTTTAACGCAGCCAGTGCCGCCATCGTCCTAGGTTTTATGGTTTTACCGATGGTGACATCATTATGTGACGACGCGATCAGGGCAGCCCCGAGATCACTACGAGAAGGTGGTTTTGCACTTGCAGCAACGAAATCAGAAGTCTGTTTAGATATTCTACTGCCGTCGTCAATGAGTGCCATCATGGCAAGCTTCATCCTTGCCTTTGCGCGCGCCATTGGCGAGACCATGGCCGTTGCTTTGGCGGCAGGAAGTACGCCCACCATGGCTCTTAACCCGCTTGTCAGCATGCAGACTATGACTGGCTACATTGTCCAGGTCGCATTAGGCGACGTACCCCACGGGACCATAGAATATCAAAGTATCTTTGCCGTGGCCGCAACGTTGTTTGCCATCACGCTGTCGCTGAATCTAATCAGCCAAGCAATCGTGCGCCGGTTTGCGCGGCACTGGGAGTGATGAGGTCATCCATGGACTCTAAAAACCCACAGCAATCAGATACACCGCGGGACGTGGCCACCCTTGATTCACCATTTAAAGATAACCTTGCTCGCCGGCACGTGAAGGCACGAATTTTTTCTGGCGCCATTTTTCTTGCGACATGTGCAGCCATGATCATTCTCAGCATCCTCCTGTGGCGCATCGCTGCACAGGGGCTACCATGGCTTAATTGGCAGTTTCTTAGTAGCTTTCCTAGTCGCATGGCGGCAAGGGCTGGAATCCTCAGCGCCCTCGTGGGTAGCGCGTGCGTCATCGGCATTACCGCATTGATTGCAGTTTGCCTGGGAGTCGGCGCTGCCATTTATCTGGAGGAAATGTCACCAAAAACCAAGTTAAACCAGTTTGTAGAGCTTAATATTGCCAATCTTGCAGGGGTTCCGTCGTTGGTTTACGGCATGTTAGGGCTTGCTGTGTTTGTCCGCTTTATGGATTTCGGGCGCAGCATTTTAGCCGCTGCCTGTACGCTTGCTATCATGATCTTACCAGTCATTATCATCTCTAGTCGCGAAGCTCTTCGGTCCGTTCCTCCGAGTATTCGCCTTGCCGCTTTGGCCCTCGGGGCAACGCGTTGGCAGGCCACGTGGCATCACATTTTACCGGCAGCCCTACCAGGCATCCTGACGGGAATTATCCTAGCCGTAAGCCGCGCCTTGGGAGAGGCCGCCCCCTTAATCATGGTTGGAGGCGTAACCTACATCGCATTTTTACCCAACTCCCTCTACGACTCATTTACAACCCTGCCAATTCAAATCTTCAACTGGGCAGGACGTCCTCAAGAGGATTTTCAGGCGATCGCTGCCGCAGGTATCATCGTTCTTTTAGCGCTTGTGCTATTTACAAATGGTATTGCCATAATGATCAGAGCGCGTCTTGAAAATAAAAACAGGTGGTAGTTATGACAGTTATTGCAGCTTGCAACTTAACGTTAGCTTATGGCGAAAAAAGCATCGTAAAAAACGTATCACTTGCGGTAGGACCGCAAACGGTGACGGCCTTGATTGGCCCATCAGGTTGCGGTAAAAGCACAATTTTAAGAACCTTTAACCGGATGAATGACTTCGTCCCAAGCTTTCGTTTAGTCGACGGGACAATCACCTACCGCGAATTAGACGTTTACGCTAAAGATGTGGATCCAGTGTTCATTCGACGACGGGTGGGCATGGTGTTTCAAAAACCTAATCCCTTCCCGTCAAGTATTTATAAAAACATCACCTGGGGCCCTTCGATTAATGGGTTTACGGGAGACTACGATCAGCTTGTGGAGAGTTCGCTGCGCCGCGCGGCCCTCTGGGATGAAGTCAAAGATAAACTTAACTCGTCGGGCCTTGCTTTATCAGGCGGTCAGCAACAGCGCCTTTGTATCGCGAGGGCTATTGCGATGGATCCTGACGTGATTCTAATGGACGAACCATGCTCTGCACTAGATCCGGCGTCGACAGCAAGAATCGAGGATCTTATCAGCGAACTCCGAGAGCGCTACACGATTTTAATCGTGACCCACAATATGCAGCAGGCTGCTCGAGTTTCGGAACACACAGCCTTCATGTTCCAAGGTGAACTTGTTGAATATTCGTCGACGCGTCAGATCTTCAATGCTCCAAAGCAAAAGCTCACTGAAGACTACATAATGGGGCGATTCGGGTAAGGCGACATGACCGAAGATATCCGTGCGACGATCAAATCAGAGCTTATGGCCGGAAGTCTTCGCGACTATGTTGCGGCCAGCGCGCGCCCTCCGCACCCTTATCTCGACACCATCCGCCAAGACTGCCTGACCCACAAATGGAACTTCATGCTGACCACACCAGACCAGGCTGCATTTCTGTTCATGCATGCGCGATTAACCCAAGCCAAACATATCCTAGAATTGGGAACATACTTTGGTCACAGCACGTTAGCATTGGCCGCAGCCCTGCCGACAGATGGTCAGCTGATTTCGATCGAACACAATCCGAAGTTTGCAGCTCGGGCATCCGTCCACATGCAGCGAGCTGGCCTCTCCAAAAACGTAGACATTCGCGTGGGAGAGGCTTTGGCGATGCTCCCGCTGATTGAAGAGCAACGGGGCTCTGATAGCTTTGACCTTATATTCATTGACGCCGACAAACGCAACACCCCCGTCTACTGGGAGGCAAGCCTACGTCTGACGCGTCCAGGAGGGCTCATCATCTTAGATAACGTTTTAGCTCGTGGCCAAATCCTAGATCAATCTGAAGATACGCCAGACTACGTTCCAACTCTACGCGCCTTTAATGAGGCCGCAAGGTCAGACCAGCGTGTCTTTTCTTATATTGCCTCCCTCGCCGACGGACTGCTCGTCGCGTTAAAGCTATGATCATGCCTAGTCGGTTAAAAAACACCGGTTGACTCTTAAGAGGTGACCGTGGCAGGCTAGACCTAGGAAAAACTTCAGATTTTAGATGTAACATCAAATACAACGGCTAAAAACTATTCCCGTTAAACATGTTTCTACCGCCGTTCAGAATGGAGAGCTTTAAATGTTTAAGGCAAGGACAATTTTTTTGATCGTTTCGTGCTCCGCCCTAAACTCATGCAATCTAAAGCAATCACAAATGAAGGGCATTAACGAAGGACGACAAGACCAGGAGAACTTCGATATATTGACGCGAGACGGTCGGAGCGTTCCCGTCGCCAAAATTCGGCCAGAGATCGAATCAACACCTCTCTGCTCTGGTGGTCCGCTTTTGCTCGGAGAAGAGTGCAGAACTTCTAAAGAAGACGAATACAATAAATCAATTACAAATGCAGCAGTCAAGTTCCAGTCTGCACAAAACCCAACACCAGGAACATTGTCAAAACGTGATTTCCATCCCAAGTCAACGGCTTGTGTTGCTGGAGTCGTTAAAGTTACTCCAAATCTCCCTGAAGACTTGCGGCAGGGAGTTTTCGCAACTGAAGCATCCTTGGACGGATCAGGACTGTTTAAAGCCGCCATTCGGTTTTCTAATGGTTCTCCTGCCTTCCGACCTGATGGCACGATCGGCCTTCCTCCTGACGCTGAACCTGATGCACGTGCTATGGCAGTGAAAATTTTGGGAGTCAATGGGTTTCCTCTTTTAACCTCGGCAAGTTTAATACCAGGACAGCAGACTCAAGATTTGATGATGACCAATCATCCGGTGTTCTTTATAAGAAATATCGACAGTGCCATTAAATTTTTTCCAGCTCTGCTTCGAGGACAGTCCTTAGATGCTCTTGACGCACATGAAAAACAGAGTCTAATTGCAGGAAGAAAGAAGATTGATGATATTTTTAACGAGACGTATTGGAGCCAGTCCGCATACCGATTCGGGCCAGGGAAGGCCGCCAAATTCATCACTCGTCCTTTAGCCTGCAGCTCGCTGCCATTACCACCAGAAAGTATTGATAGAACAAATCCCGATTTTTTACGCTCTGTGGCGCAAAAACGACTTGATAAAGGCACTGTCTGCTTCGGTGTTTTTGTCCAAAGGCAAACAGATCCTATAGCAATGCCAACAGAAGACGTGACTATAACTTGGGATGAAACGATTTCAATCCCCGTGCAGGTCGCAACGATCACAATTCCGGGCGGACAAAACGTTTTGGACCACAAACGTCACTCATTTTGTGAAAGTCTTTCTTTCAACCCTTGGAATGGAATAAAAGAGCACAAGCCACTAGGTGCTATCGGAAGAATTCGCCAAACCGCCTACTCTGGTGTTTCTGCGAAAAGACGAATCGAAAATAACGTTAACCTGGAAGAGCCTCTTACAAATGATGAATTCTTCGGGGTTCTGCGAAATTTGTAATGGATGGTATTCAAAACATCCCAATAACCAGTAACATAGGTTAGTGGGCTAACGTGGGCTTATGAATACGGCCATTCCCAAATTCCGCCCTTCCCCCATTCCGCGGTCAAATGATGTGAATAAACTCCACCACGGTGAGCTTACTGTTCGAGTTATCGCTTGCGCCATCTCAGTCCACAAAGAGCTTGGGCCTGGTTTTCTCGAATCAGTATACAAAGAAGTGGTCGCCCTTGAACTGAACGACCAAAAGATTCAATTTCATCGTCAACTACCCCTTCCTATCCTCTACAAAGGGACTCTAGTTGGACTGCACCGCATGGATCTTGTCGTTGACGATAAAGTTGTCGTGGAACTCAAGGCGGTCAAAGATATCGACGATGCACATCTCGCAACGTGCTTGTCCTACCTAAAAGCAACTCGTCTACAAGTTGGACTCATTATCAATTTTTCAGCGGCTA
>JBIKKO010000205.1:0-5474 GCA_044360315.1 Oligoflexales bacterium | reverse complement strand
GAAATCACCCGCAGATATTGGTTTCGATATTTGATCAGTACGACATCTTTCATGACTTAGAGAGAGCAAAGAAATTTTAATCCTTCTCTTTTTTACTTCTCCAAGTCAGACATGTTAATTCAATATTATTGGATTCTTAAACGGGATAAGAACAAGTATAACTAGTGCACTAGTTGCAATTCGAAGGAAGCTAACGTATCCTACTAGTTAGGTAGTAATTTGTTTGGAGACGAAGATATGGCTCGAACATCAAAAAGCACGCTTACCGACCATGAACTCTCGATCATGAATATACTGTGGGAAGAAGCGTCGTTAAGTGTGGCTGAAATTTTAGAGCGATTCCCACGCGAACCTAAGCCCGCATACACTTCACTTCTTACTGCAGTCCAGGCAATGGAAAAAAAGGGACTTATACGTCACATCAAAGACGGCAAAGCCTACCGCTACCATCCTGTGTTAGAGCAGACTCATTATAAAAAATCCGCGCTCAGCAAACTCCTCGACAGCGTGTTTCACAACAGCGTCTACGATCTAGCCCTCAACCTGATAAAGGAAGAAAAGCTCGACCGTGAGGAAATTCAAAAACTCAAAAAACTAGTGGAGAAACTATGAACGGATTTTTTATTAGCACGATTGGTTGGATCATAGCTGAAATCCCTTTGACGGCGATGATGTTGGGTATTTATCTGATCCTCAGGCGATTGACGCCTGTTGCCGAAGATCGGTTCAATTTTCTTCGAGTTTCATTTTTGATTATTGGCATCTTGCCTTTCGTCCAATTTTCTTCTATGCCGCTCTCTTGGCTTTTTGCATCAGGTGCTACCGATACTTCGTATCCGGCATCCGTCCTCTCAGCTACCGCCATCAGGATTAAAACGGCAGTCGCTACGTCTCCAAATATGTACACGTGGCTCATTGGTACAATTCTTACTGCGTATTTTTCCGTTGTCGCGTGCTTAATGGTCCGCTTTATCAGCTCAATTTACCGATTGAATCAGCTGGCTGTGAATAGCACCTTTATTTTTGAACATGATGGTATCCCTGTCCACTTCACAGAGGAAAAAATTCCACCAGCAACGTTCGGATTCTTCAAGCCGATCATAGTCGTGCCCCAATATACATTAACTGAGTTGTCCCAAAAGGAATTAGGTCTGATTCTTGATCATGAAATGACTCATATAAGGCGCCGCGACTACGCTTTCAACCTTTTCCGAAACCTGATGCAGTCATTTCTTGTTTTTTCACCTTTTATCCATGTGCTTTCGAAAGCCTATGTGGAGGAAATGGAGCTTTCCTGTGATGCAGCCGTCATCAGAGACCGAGGTGGAGATGGTCGGGAGTACGGCGAGTTACTGCTGAATTTGGCAAGTCGCACGGCGACGAGGCCCGATTTAGCCTTCAACGGCTTATTTGTTTCGAACTCATTTATTTCAAGGAGGATCAGGGCTATGAAGAACAGTCATTTGAAGTCAAAAAAAGTTTTATGGATAGCTGCGGCAGGCATGCTTGCCATGATGGCAGGACCAACCGTCAATTCATGGGGCATTGAATCCGCGGTCGACAAAATTGTTAACCCGTCAGCGGCCTCCGAATACACTTTTTGGTATCGGGCTGATATAATCTTTGCAAATAATAAAACAGAATCTTCCGAAGGCACCATGAAGCTAGTTGACGGAAGTACTGCCAAATTCGAAGTCGGTGAGCTGGAAATGCAGGTTAGCCCAGAAAAAGTGCCAGAGGGCCGAAAATTAAAAATCGTAACAATTAAGAAAAGTACCAAAGAAACTCTACAGTCTTCGACGATGGTCGTTGCTGATGGCGAAGGTGCTGAAGTGAAAGCACAATCGAATGATGCTAAGGGTGATGAGTTTAAGTTTTTTTCGTTCAAATTTAGTCCGGTCGAATACACAAAGACCAAAAAGAGCGCTCAAAACGGAATGATCCGGACTGGGGATCTGGTTAAACTCAATTTTGCCAATCCAACTGATATAAAAGACGTTATCCGCGTCGCTGCCGAACTGAGTGGAAAAAATGTCATTTTGCCAGCGGGTTTGGAAGGTAAGGTATCTATTGTTTCGGAGAGCCCGATAACCAAAAGCGACGCATTTCGAGCATTGATCTCGGCACTCGATAAGCTTGGCATTGAAGCAATCGAAAACGGTAGCATTGTGAGGCTTGCGCGCAGATCGCCTCGGTAGTCTATAGATAGAATGCCGCTGCATTTGCTCTCCAAGTTAAAAGTCAGAGCAAAACGAAGGCATATAACAAAGGACGTGCTTTTGATACCACCTGAGATTTTTTTTGGGAATAAGCGGTCGTCGCCTCGCAGGTAGCGCCCCTCGTTCAGATAGGTAGCCGAAATTTGGTTGCAAGGGAGAACGCACAAACCGCCACAGTCGAACAGCGCGAGAGTTTGGCCATTATGGAGCGTCCGATTTGTGCATTACAGATTGCCGACGCGCCTTGCGCTGGCGATGGCAATGGCTACGGGGTAGGATTAGCCATAGTTAAACAAAGGAGATCTCGGCGTTCATTACATCCTAAGTAGCCGCCGTCTATCATTGATCGTAACTCTTCACAATCAGATTCCGGACGTGGAAGCATAATCGGCTGTAGCAAATGATTTTGCCGGGAGTTTAGTGTTCAAATTAAATGAATTTTCTTACATCAATACTGTGGTGACTGCATCTCGTAATGCACGGGGTGAGACAGAAAAACAATTAAATTTTGCATGAGCGCCGGATCCTACTGTACGCGGTAGCTTTCATTTTGATTTTTCGGCACAAGCCCGATCTTCGTCAGCTTGAATCATTTTTTGTTGCAATAGTTAATTTTCTGAAGGCAAGAACCATTCTCGTTGACCCACACGCGAGGACCGCCCGTTTCTAGACAGGGCTTGTTGGCGAGGTTATTGTCTGCCGCTTTGCGAGTTTCTTTTTATCTCCTTTTTCAGAGACACCTGTATAATCGGTCTTAGAGCATGAAGAAAAAGAATTTATACGACTATCGTTCCCAAAAATTGATAAAACTTCATCCCACTTCCTTTGGATAGGTCGTTAATTTTATTACCAAACTTTAGAGGAAAGAAAATCAGGATAGTTTCTTTCATGATATTGGATAATTTCACCAATCTAAGGCCGATCGTTTTCGTGAGATAGAATACATAGAACGCACTCGTCTATCGACATCGGATCTCCAGTTGGCTGCAAAACACTGGCGACTTTTCCAGCCGTCACTCCTACTTTTTCCTGGCGCAGCGGCTTTGTATTTCGTCGGTATGTCGAATAGAGGACGACATTGCATTTCCAATTTTATAACGCTGTTGTAGAAGCAGCTTCCTTTTCTACAACAGCGTTGCAATCGCATTTATATGATGAAATTTAAGAGATTTTTAAAAGCTCCTGAGGAGTCATTCTTTCTTTTGGGTCCCCGTGGGACGGGGAGATATAACTGAATCTTGTGTTTGAGAGGAAAGGTGGCGTAAGCTTCATCAGCCAATAAACAACAATTTTGATGGAGACATACGCCGTGGAAAACATTAGTAAACTGCGCAATGAAGCGCCACAGACTTCTGACGTTCTCACCGATATTCTTCGAAGAGGTGCTCAGACCCTTTTGCAGCAAGCAGTTGAGGCTGAAGTGCAATCCTAACTCTCACTCGTTAATGGCTCGCAATCGTTGGTAGCAGCGATCCGCAACGGGTACAGATTCTTTTTCGGTAGTGTTTTCGGCTAACGATGAAATCAGAAAATAAATTCAAAGCCGCTTCTTGGCCTGTCTTAAAGGTATCGAGGAACTGGTGGCAGCGGGTCCGCAGGAGGACGCCTACCAAATGAGTTTTGAGATATTTCCTTGGACTCAGGGATCGTAGCGAACCCGCCCCAAAAGCTCTGTGGTGGCTTCGGTCCACGATGAATGGATAGCGGGGGAGGCTTATTTGTTGAACCGGCAACACTGTCGAAGTTTCGGGGGGCCGTTCGCCCTAAGCGTAACTACAGCCAGTAACTACAAAGTGATGCAAATGGGGTTCTAGAGTGCTGAAGAGCGAACACGTGTAAGAGATCCCATTCAGTAAGATCAAACAGCGATTATCCCGGAGAACACTGCTAAGTAGATTAGACGGCCTTTGACGAGTAGTGCCTTACACCGTATGTCTCCTCGCTGAAAGGAGTAACTCATTGCCTTTTGCAATGAGGTTTGTCGTTGTTTGCGACTGTAGAATCCTTGGGCTTTACCTGTCCACAAATAACGATGCGATCCGTCGATGCCGCGACGCTCCGTCAGGCTCGCGCCGTCGGGTCTGAGTGCGACCGTTTTATACGAAAGAATCGGTGTGCATTTTGTCGGGTGCGGAATCTGCGATCACGTGTGGAATCCTCGGGTCGACGAAAATGGCTTTAAGAAAGTTCAGGGCGTGAAGCGAAGTCGTAAGCAAAAGACCTCATGGGATGGTTAAACAAAAGCCCGCCATGATTGATATTCATGGCGGGTAAAGCACTCACTCGACAGTGCACGTTAGGGCATCACTAAGCTTGGTCTTTTTGGTCCACTTGCCGGTGGGCGATTGATTGACGGTCAGAAACTGTACACTGACGTCGGCTCCGGCCAACGCTTTCTTAAACTGAATGGCGGTAAGCCCACTGCTCTTTTCGGCGCCTTCCGTACAAGACAGCGTTCCTCGACTTTCCTGGCACATAAACGCCATATTATTGATGTTCTTAACTCCTTGTGCGCTCAAGCCAAGCTTGTTTTTACCTAACTCGACCATGGCCATGTAGGGCACGATGCCTGGTGCGTTGGTTTTCAGAATGGTCAGCTTGAACGCGGAATCCGCATCACGGCATATCCAAGATTCATCAGAACTGCTGGCCATTTTCGAATTGGGTGAGATCGCCTTTGATGAGCCGCATGCGCCGATTGAAAGTGCGATAAATGTTAGGCCAGAAACGAGCAAAAGACTTTTTTTCATGCGGATGTCTCCTAAGTGGGCTTGCTGGCTCCCTTTAAATATTGCTTTAGCCCTTCGATTGCAGAGCGACCCATATCTAAAACTGCCTCTTCAGCATTACCACCGATGTGAGGCGTAAAGTAAAAACCATCTTTGACAAGATAGTCTTCAGATATAAATGGCTCATGAGGAAATACGTCGCTTGCATAGCCACCTATATTCCCGTCCCTCAGAGCCTTTGTTACGGCCGGGAAATCTATGACACTTCCGCGAGCGGTGTTTATGATCAGGGCAGAGGGCTTGACAAGCTTAAGCTCACGACTTGAAAACATGTTTCTCGTTGCGGTTCCACCCGGAACATGGAACGTGACAATATCACTTGCTTGAAGAAGTTTTTCGTAGCTAACCTGCGTTGCTTTGAACTCGTGACACTGGCTTTGTTTATTGAGAATATCATGAACAAAAAGCTTACAATTGAATGGCTGAAGCAGTCTTGCAACATCTGTCCCGATATGTCCAAAACCAA
>JBIKKO010000204.1:0-5524 GCA_044360315.1 Oligoflexales bacterium | reverse complement strand
AGAGACGGCTAAAGCCCTTGCGCAAGAGCTCTTTGATGACGAGTCAAAAATGATTCGGATCGATATGTCGGAGTATATGCAAGAGCATCATGTCTCGCGATTGATCGGTTCGCCTCCTGGTTATGTCGGCTATGGTGAGGGAGGCGAGTTAACAGAGGCGGTCCGTCGAAAATCCTATTCTGTTGTTCTCTTTGATGAGATTGAAAAAGCCCATCCACGGATTTTGGATGTTCTGTTACAGACGTTTGATGACGGCCGCTTAACCGATGGGTCAGGTAGGCTGGTGGATTTTTCCAATACTCTGATCATTTTGACGTCAAACCTAAAGGTAGACATTCCCTTGGCGTTTGACCCTGAAGGCCGTGACTACGCGGTACGGCAAGCATTGGCCGATGTGATGCGCCCAGAGTTTGTGAATCGAATTGATGACGTCATTGAGTTTAGAACCCTAGGCGCGGCCCACTATGCCAAGCTTGTCGACAAACTTGTTCAGGGCTTGAACATGCGACTTGAAGATCGGGTGTTACGGATTTATGTGGGACCGGAACTTCGTAATCGGCTCATTGAAACCGCGCGGGATGGGCGTTTTGGAGGCAGGGCGCTAAAACGCGCCTTCCAATCTATGGTTGTTGATGCGGTCAGTGAGAAAATCATCAATGATGCTCATGAATTCAGCGGGGCTTGGCAGATTGAGTGCGACTCCTTTGGTCGTCTGTCCTGGACGCGAGGCAGCGGCGAAACCCCTTTATTGCCGGCCGCTAAAGGCCTTTAAATTGTCAGGTATTTCTCTTGACACTGCGGGAGCGAATCGCTAATTTTATTGCCCTACCGGTATACGGCTACAGAAGACTTTGTTGGGGCGTCGTCAAGTGGTAAGACTCTGGATTTTGATTCCAGCATTCGTAGGTTCGAATCCTACCGCCCCAGCCATTAGTCCTTTCTGTCGATGATCCGGCTCGTTACGTTCGATCATTAACCTCTCAGTTTTTAGGGGTCGCGTCGTGGACACGGAAATGATCATCTTCTCCGGGAATTCAAACCGGCCTTTAGCAGAGAAAATTGCGGCATACTTGGATACAGCGCTTGGTTCGGCTGTTGTGGGGCAGTTTGCTGACGGTGAAACCCGCGTTGAGCTCGGCTGTAATGTTCGTGGTCGTGACGTTTACATTGTGCAGTCATCGTGTATGCCTGCCAACCACCATATCATGGAAGCTGTCATCATGGCTGACGCGGCACGTCGTGCTTCGGCAAAGACCGTTAATTTGGTAATGCCCTACTTTGGGTACGCTCGGCAGGAGCGCAAAAGTGCTCCGCGAACACCCATTACCGCTAAGTTGGTCGCAGATTTGATCACGACGGCCGGTGTTTCAAGGGTCATTACGATGGAACTCCATACAGGCGCGATCCAAGGTTTCTTCAACATCCCCGTAGACCATCTATTTTCGAAACCTGTCTTTACAAGCTACTTCCGAAAGACGGAGCATATGCTGATGGTCTCTCCTGATGCAGGAGGTGTGGAACGCGCAAGGGCGATGGCTAAGATGTATGACTGCGGCCTCGCTATCGTTGATAAGCGTCGCGACCGGCCAAATGAAAGTAACGTGATGAACCTCATTGGGGATGTGAGGGGTAAGGACTGTATTCTAGTTGATGACATCTGTGACACGGCGGGCTCATTGACCAAAGCCGCCGAAGCACTCATGAACGAAGGTGCCGCATCTGTCCGTGCATGCGTGAGTCATGCCGTCTTGTCTGGACCAGCTGTTGACCGTATTTCGTCGTCTTTATTATCCGAATTTGTTTGCACAGACTCCATACCCTTGTCTGCAGAGGCAAAGAAATGCAGTAAAATCGTGCAGTTAAGCATTGCTGAGTTGATCGGTAAGGCTCTGCGCCGCATTCACAACGCTGACTCAATCAGTTCCCTATTCTTGTAGCATCATAACCGAACATAAAGTCTAGGGGTGTTCATCTCTCAGCACGGTGGATGGCTCAGCGTGACCAGGGTGCCCGTTCGAGCTGGCTGCGCTTTTTGCGTTAAGTGACTCTTTCGGATAAGGATAGGTTACTGTTATTCTTGTTTGTTTATATTTTCTACCCAAATAGTGAAGGCATCTTCCTTGCCTAGGCAGGGGGCAAGTACCCATGGGTGAAGATTTGCCGGTGGTTTCTTGTTTATGGAGAGATTTTCATTGCGAAATTTTGATGGCAATTGTATAAGTTGGTCCCTTTTTAAGCTTAAGAGCGGTAGATCCGCACTTGGCAGGGTAGTGGATGCATGTTAAATCCATGCTCTTGGTATTTTTGATGTCTGGAGACAAATCATGTCGGAAACAGTGAACGTAAAAATTGAAGCGGCTCTTCGCACTGGCACTGGTAAGAGCTATACTCACAAGCTTCGCCTTGCGGGTAAGATTCCTGCAGTGCTACTTGAAAACGGTAAGGCGACGAACCTCGAGTTGGATCCAAAGCTTCTACCAAAGGCTTGGAAGACTGGCGGTCGCAAGTTTGACATGGTGCTGGACGGCAAAACCGTTGCAGTGAAAATCCAAGAGCTTCAGCTTCACCCTGTCAAGCGTGTTGCTCTGCACGTGGATTTGATGAAGGCGTAAGCTTTGAAACTGCTTATCGGCCTTGGCAATCCGGGGCAGCGCTACGAATTGACACGGCACAATGCGGGATTTTGGGTGATCGATGAGTTAGCCCAAGATGCAAAGATCCAGTGGGATGTTGGCGCCATCGATAAGTTTCAGGGTGTGATGGCGCGGGGTGTCGTTTACGGTGAGGCGTGTGTATTGCTCAAACCGATGACGTTTATGAATTTGAGCGGTCGATCTGTTGTGCGAGTCGCTCAATTTTATAAGATTGCCCCATTAGACTGGATCGTATTGCATGACGACATTGATGTGCCGTCAGGCAAGGTTCGAGCGAGGGTAGGCGGTGGCCACGGTGGCCACAATGGCATTCGCTCCATCATGGAAGAGTCTGGTAAAGACGAATTCCAGAGGATGAAGCTGGGGGTAGGGCGTCCGCCAAAATTGGAGGATGGACGACCGTTGATGGATGTGGCAGATTACGTGCTTCGTCCGATGCCAGCGGCTGAGGTTGCAGATTACGTCAAAGCTGTGAAGCCAGACGTAGAGCTGCGTATGAAAGAGATGTTTAGGCAGCGAAAATAATTTTGCTGCAGAACATAACCCCTTGAATGTTTGAGGGGCGCTCCTTTGCTAGGTGCGTTTGTGTTGCCTAGCTGATTAAACCATAAGGGAGGATTTAAAGGTGTTAAGAGAATACGAAATGACAATCATCGCGCGTGCAGACCTTCCAGAGTCCGAAAGCGCAAAGCTTCTTGGTAAGTATGAGAAGCTCATGACCTCAGATGGAGGAGAGATTCTCCAAAAGAGTGCTTGGGGAGTGAAGAAACTCGCATTCCCTATGAAAAAAGCTTTCCGCGGCAATTATGTGAACTATGATTTTATCGGTACATCTGCAAATCTTGTAGAGATGGAGCGTCTCATGCGTATCGACGATGACGTTCTTCGGTATATGTCGGTTTATGTAGGTCAGAACGTGAACGTTGCAAAACGTAAGGAGCAACTGGCGAAAGCTGCTTCCGCTGCACGTGAAGCTGCCAACGAATTCCGTGAACGTGAATAACCGTCAACGGCTAAGAGCAGGAGAGTAAAATCATGAAAGTTATTTTAAACCAAGACGTAACGTCACTTGGTCGTATTGGTGAGATCGTCAATGTTCGTAATGGATATGCTCGCAACTATCTTCTGCCACGCGGTTTTGCGGCTGTGGCAAATGAAGCAAACGAGGCGGCTCTAAAACACCATAGACGCATCCTAGACAAAAAGAAGGCCCAACTGCTGACCGAAGCGAAGGCTTTGGCATCCCAGATTGAAAAGGTGTCTGTCACCGTCTACAAGCAAACGGGTGAAGATGAGCGCATTTTCGGGTCGGTAACCACTGCAGAACTTGAGGATCTGTTGGCGCAAGAGGGACATAAAGTCTCTCGCCGCGACATTTCTTTAGTTGATGACATCAAAAAAGTCGGTGTGTATCATGGTCAAATAAGGCTGCACCCTGAAGTTTCTGCTAAATTCAAAGTATGGGTTGTTGCAAAGCAGTGATGTGATGCCTGGGCGCTGACGAGTTTTGTGACAGCGCCTCGGAAGACGGTGGTTGGGGTGAATCTTATTGGTTTGTGGCTTTTGAGCATTTTTATGCAACAAAGTCATCGGATTTGTCCCAAGTAGGTCGATGAGTATGAACTGATTTAAGCCCTCGAACTTGAAGGCCAAAACAGCCCGCGGTTGCAATTTGAATGCGCCGCGGGTTAGTTTTTAGGTGTAATAAATTTCCGTTACCAGAAAGGTTTAAATTGCTCATGCAGGGATTTGTACCCCCTCATTCTCAAGAGTCAGAAAAGGCAGTTTTGGGAGCCATCCTGAAGGAGCCTGTTCATCTGACGAGCGTTACCGCTGGTGGCTTGTTGCCCGATCATTTTTTTGCCGATGCCCATCGCCGGATTTTCGAAGCGATGATGGAGCTGGATGCTGCCAATCATCCTACAGATATTGTTTCAGTTGCCGAAAAACTTAAGCGCGGGGGAAACTCCCAGGGGCAGGAAATAGGCGCCGGCTATCTTATCGAGCTCATGGAATCTGCTCCTGTGGCGCAGAATGCTCTTTATTACGCGACTCAAATCAGAAAGCACGCCTATCTGAGGCGTATTGTTGCCATGGGGCAGAGTGTAACGGCAAGGGCCGCAACCGCTGACGGTGACGTGACTGAGTTTCTTGGTGATTTTGAAAAAGAGATTTTGTCGATTTTTAGCGAGCAAGACCGGCAAGGCGGCATTACGTCTGCTCCAGTGGTTCTAGACCAAACGATCGAGGAGATCGAACGGCGCATTCAATCTAATGGCCAGCCGACGGGGGTTCCGTCTGGGTTTCGAGATCTTGATAACTTAACGGGAGGCTTTCAAAAGGGAGATCTCATCGTACTCGCTGCTCGTCCTGCGATGGGTAAGACGGCGTTGGCCTTGAATTTTGCAGCTCATGCGGCGCAGAAGAGTTTTTCGACGGTGTTTTTTAGTCTAGAGATGCCGAAAAACCAATTGATGATGCGTCTGCTTTCTTCGATAGGACGCATTGACTCGAGTCGTATCCGCAAGGGAGACCTTACGGATGACGATTTAAATCGATTGGGAGTAGCTGCCAATACGCTAACGAGCATGCCCATTAGCTTCGATGATACGGGTGGCATATCGCTTGTGGAGCTTCGATCTAGGCTCCGGCGCCATAAAAAAGAGTTTGGTTTAGGCCTGGTCTTAATTGACTATTTGCAGTTGATGGGTGCAAGCAGTAAGCGCGCCGACAGCCGTGAGCGAGAGGTCGCCGAGTTGTCGGGTGGTTTGAAGGCCCTGGCAAAGGAATTGGATATTCCTGTGATTGTGTTATCACAGCTAAATCGTAGTGCTGATACGAGGACCGATCACAGGCCAAAGACAAGTGAT
>JBIKKO010000203.1:0-5553 GCA_044360315.1 Oligoflexales bacterium | reverse complement strand
AGATCGCCATATCAGGGGTCCACGCGACATCATAACCCGACAAAGGTACCGACTCGCCTCGGGCCGAACCACGACACGTTGTCACCACCTGTCGATCGAACAAATGTCTTTGGTCGCTTACAGCCCGAACAAATCCTACAAAAGTCTCACCAAGTCATCCTTATTTTTTGGTACCACAGATTTAGATAACTTTCTCTAAAGGGAGACACCACACCCATGATGAATCCAAGTGAACCGTTGGATGTAGGCTTAAACAATCGTAAAACACCGTCGTTTGACCATTTTTATGTATCACTTATTCGTGAAGAAGTTCGCGGGCGCCCTCTACCGGGAGCGCCCATCAAGCTCATGGGCGCTAGCCCCAGGATCATCGGAACACAGCTAGCAAAGCTAATAGCGGTAAGATTTCACGACATCGACGTCACCACGCTTGAGTCGATGCCGAGACTCCGCTTAATCACTCTTCAGCTTCGTAAAAGCTACCTCTCCATCACGTTTGAGTTTCCGATCAAAAAGACTCCGCCGAAGGCGAAGTCCGTTGTTTTTTCTCAATTCGTGGCGAGTTTCAAGAACGAAATTTTGAAGACACTCCCGCACCCAGATCTACTTCCGTCAGCATGTTTACAATCTCTAAAACCCTGTTAGATATCCTGCGGATCAGCTTGTTATCGACTATCGATAAAGGCTTCGCCCCTGCATATGAAAAGCCCCGGGACAATGTTCCGGGGCTTGAAAACTAACAAACATTATTCAAAAGTTAAAAACGGACAAACTACTGAGCAAGTCAGTTAGACAATCAGAGCGCTCCAAAGACCTCCTTTAGCCGCTCAGCATCATCACTTTCTCTGATCCATAGGGACATAAGCTCTCTGCGTTTCGCCGACATAAATCTGACGTGGTCGACCAATCCGACCATCACCATCGCGATGCATCTCAATCCAGTGCGCAATCCAGCCTGGCAAGCGACCCAATGCAAACATCACCGTAAACATGTCAGTAGGGATGCCCATAGCACGGTAGATCACACCAGAGTAAAAATCAACGTTCGGATACAGCTTACGTTCCTTAAAGAAATCATCTCCGAGTGCAGCTTCTTCGAGCTCCTTTGCGATATCAAGCAACGGATCTTTGATCCCCTTTTTTGCAAGCAACTTATCACAGTAAGTCTTAATCACTTTGGCACGTGGGTCAAAATTCTTGTAAACCCTGTGACCAAAGCCCATCAGACGGAAACCACTATTCTTATCCTTGGCGCGACGAACAATTTCCTTTACCGGTAACTTCTCTCGCTCAATGTGCTGTAGCATTTCTACAACCTCTTGATTGGCGCCTCCATGCTTTGGTCCCCAAAGGGCGCAGATTCCTGCAGCAATCGATGCAAACAAGTTTGCATCTGAAGAACCAACTAAACGCACCGTGGATGTCGAGCAGTTTTGTTCATGATCTGCGTGAAGAATAAGAAGAACGTTCAAAGCCTTCACCATGTCGGGATCGATCTGATACTCCTCGGCTGGAGTGGCGAACATCATTCTTAAGAAATTAGAGCAGTAATCTAGATCAGATTTTGGGTAGATGACTGGCTGACCCTTGGATTTTTTATAGGAGTATGCTGCAATCGTTCGCATTTTTGATAACAGACGCGGAACTAAATGATTGACTTGCGTAGGATCGTTAGGATCAAGATGCTCCGGATAATAACTGGAAAGAGAGCATACCATCGCCGATAAAATGGCCATCGGATGCGCGGTTGTCGGATATCCATCAAAGAACTTGATCATCCCTTCGTGAATCATCGCGTGACCACTTAAAAGGTTACGGAACTCCTCGCGTTGGGTTCGATTTGGCAACTGACCATAGATCAATAGGTATGAGGTTTCGACAAAGTCACTCTTGTCTGCAAGCTCTTCAATCGGAATTCCACGATAACGAAGAATCCCCAAGTCACCATCGATGAACGTGATCGCAGATTTGCACGCGCCGGTATTGCCGTAGCCTGAATCTAGCGTGACGAAGCCGCTATCCTGTCGAAGCTTCGTGATATCAACGGCCTTCTCCTTTTCGGTTCCGACCAACACGGGTAGTTTATAGGATTTGCCTTCGAGAATGATTTCGCCTGTTCCACTCATAATTAACCTCTGCAAAAAGATTGATTTCCAAGAAATCAAAGTCAGTAATGAACTCGATTTCTATGCTACTGGAAAGAAGGACTTAGAGCAAACCCCCAAGGCGAGGGCCTGTGTATATTAATTAATCAGGACCCTCGCCGCGCTTGTCGAGCGAGGGCCAGCCTAAATCGCCAATGGGCAAAGATCCAAAATTTTCCCGCCAACAACTCAGGGGCTAGAGTCCTTAAAAAGCTTTATGCTAACACAATCGTTTCAAGAATGATCAATATAATCCCCATAATCGATCCACCAGCGATAACCCCAGCACAAACTGTTTCCTGGTTATCAACAAAGATTTTCGAAGTCGTTGAACGCTCGGTTTTTGAAACGAAACGACCGATGCCCCAGAATAAAATGCTACCAGCACCCATTGATAGGCAATCGGAGAACTTCAAGACAAAGGACAGCCCCAGCCCCATAGCGGAGATCGGGAAACGACCACGAGTTCGCCGATTCATGTACTCAATAAAAATACCCAAAAAAGCACCAACAAACACGGCAACCCGGGTTGAACTTGGTAAAACGGATAAACCCTGGGATAAGACCTGTGCTACAGCAATCCAAATACTAGCACCCGGCATCGGCAAACTCGGGGATGTGATTTTTGATATATCGTTTTGAATCAATAAATAAAACACAGGAACCGCGACAACGGCACCAGCAATGATACCCAGACAATGGCCTATCGCCTGGTGCCGCGGTTTACCGCCAAGCATGTAGCCAGGCTTGATATCCATGAGAAGATTTGACGCATTCAAAGCCACCTCCCCATTGATACCGGCCGTCATAATATTTGTTCCCATGTCTCCTGGTTTAATGATGGCAAAGGTCAGCTGCGTCAACTTGCCCAGAGCTCCGCCGGGAGTGATCCCCGTCAAGCCGGTGGACGTAACAGCAATCAAAGTAAAAACAAACACCAGAGGGATTGCAATCACCGTCACCCACCAGTCAATATTGAACCAGGCGTGTCCGAGCCAAATCATTAAAAGACCCGTCAGTGGTATGCCAATCAAGGATACGGAAATAGGAAGCTCAATCGATTGAAGCAAATCCTTTTCCTTGACACCGCGGTTGCGCCGGAATGCCGCGAGTATAATCTCCGGCTTAACAAAAAAGGAATAGAGACTTGACGTGGTCATCATGGCAACGCCACCCCATAGAAGCCACATATTAATCTGCTTAAAGCTAGCAGAGGCAATTATTCCTTCTGAAAGAGCCCACGGTACGAGGAAACAGTAATTAAAAATGGCACCAACCAGCAGCGAGCCGCCAACTTTGATGCCCATAAGGCCTCCGGTTGCCATCATCACAATCGATGTATCCCAGCGCACTGTAAGGTCTTTCAAGGGTGTATTCATGATCTTCGGTGTAAAGTACCTGTAAATGATGTCGTCCCAGTACTCGGGCAACATCATAAACTTCAAATTTAGATGCTCCATGATTTTTTCGCTGCGAAACAGCTCAATCAATGCGCTGAGACCAGCGCCTATCATCAAAATTTTTGCCTTCAGCATTCCATCCTTACCACCGTCATCCGAGTGAAGGTTAGCCATAACCACACCCGCCGCCCGACCTTCTGGAAAGGGCAGCTGCTCATCGTTTATGAAGCGCTTTTTCAACGGGAACGCAAAGAACACGCCCATTAACGACAGCAACGATATCCAAACAATCGTCTGGTACTGAGGTATCATCGAGTTGGTCACAACCATGTAGGCTGAAATGGAAGAAACAAGCGGCGCAGTCATGTAACCTGCTGACGTCGCAATCGACTGCATTGCATTGTTTTCAAGAATTGTGATCTCCCGACCCACACCAATTCGTGACATCAATTTAAAAAATGCAAACGCAAGAACTACGGACGTGATACCGATACCGAGAGTCCAGCCTGTCTTTATACCAACGTAGAGATTTGTAACACTCAAAACCCCGCCAATAATCATCCCGGTTAGGGCGGAACGCAGAGTGAGCTGCGGCATGTCGCCACGATAACAATTCTCTAACCACCAACGATCTTTCTCATGCAACGTCATGGTGCGAATCTGTTCATCACTTAACTGCTTGATTGTCATGGCATCTCCTCGATTCTATATAAAAATCAAATAGCTTGAGCTACATACATTGCTAAAACTTCTGGACGCTCACCCGATGGGATCCACAGATAAAAGGCCATTTTGATTGGCTATTGACAAAAGGCGTGGGCGCCATAATCACCCACGACGCCCGACCAATGGTCCGTTTCGAGGCATCGCGCTCTTCATCGGTCAACCGTCTCGTCATCGTCAAGCCAAGACCTTTGAATGTAAACACTATCGGAGATTTTTCACAGGCTGTCTTCCCGCATCCAAGGCACTCTCTCAGCTCTTGGGGGATATCTCCTTTGGGAAAAACGACGCCCGACAGCTCGCCTTCACCATCCACTTTATACTGAGCGGTAAACACGTCTGCTTTCACCGGCAACGACCGCGTTGCCACGGCCCAAGCCCTGACCCAATCTCCATAGGGCAAATCAAAAATAGTTGGTTGGCCTTCGACCTTACTAACAAACTCGTCAAGTTTTAGGGCCATATTCAGGAAGCCTTGAGATAACTTCACAACCCCTTGAAAAGCCACTTCACCGTCGGACTTCTTCGCGAAGAGATCTCCAGCAGCAAACGCATGCTCCCACGGTGCTGCGCAACCAACTTTGTCGCCTTTGACGGCACACCACTGGGTCCGAGGTTTTTGTGTATCGGTCTCAAACACCACATACTGCAGAGTCAACGCCTTTGTTCCCTTTTGCCACGTCCCTTCAAAGGACCAAGACAAGCCTTGATCAATGCTACCGGAAATCACACACTGCGGCGTGACCAGTTTCCAACCAGGCACCGATGCCGGCGAGAGAACCTTAAATAAGTCCAGCAACCCCTCACATCTCTTTTCAACACTTAACTTAGACCAAGACCCAGTTGAATCTGCGCCCGCCTTTTTCTGCCCGGAAGACGGAGACAGGGAGGAGGGCGACGCCCAGGACGCAGAGCTGACCGGTCCTAGGTATATTACAAACATCATAAAAACTAATCTTAACAGGATGTTAGACACTTAACCCTCGTGGTGCTGCGCTCTCATAAGCAAAGTTCCTATTTTGAGCCGACCATTAAAACCAGATACACCCCATTCTGTCAAACACCGTTCCACAGACAATGAAAGTCTCTTGGGTCAAAGCCAGTCTCAAAACAGGGCGACGAGCTATCAACAATCCCACCCAGGCATCTCGCATGTTGTTGACAAGGCGCCTTCAAAATGTCCAAGCTGAGCCCCTGACGCCTTGTTTTCCGCATGCCAACGTAGTACTACTAGGGACACTTCACAGAAGGCCAAACATGAACTGCGGTCAACGCGCTCAAAGCAG
>JBIKKO010000066.1:0-16863 GCA_044360315.1 Oligoflexales bacterium | reverse complement strand
AAGATTGGAGCAAGTTCATCTGCTCTTAAATCCGACAGTGACGCTTTCATATACCGTAAACCGACTCGCAGTACGATGGTCGCATTCCTTGATCCATCAAAGGATAAATACGAACAATATAAGTTCGCTACCTCTGGTAAGGTAAAGATTACGAAGATCAGCAAAGATACAATAGAAGGGGCGGTCGTAGCGAAGGTTGATGCGTCAATGTTTGTTAACGGACGGTTCAAAGCTAAGGTTTGCAATTATAGTCAACTCTATGACTAGGCCTCAATCACGGCTTTCATGTTCAATCTTTCGCGGAGCATCCTGCCACGGCAGATACACCCATTCCTCTGACAAAGGCAATAAGCAAACTAATACACCCAAAACAAGCGCTAGCACTTCAACGTTAATCGGAACGCTATGATTGCGCTTTATATTGTTCCATGCGATCGCGCCAGATATCACTGCCAGCGACAAAGACATAATGACAAGATTAAACAGACGCCGTCTCCCGTAAACTTTCAGTCCCACAAGTTTGCCTGTTCCCACGTCACTAGAATCACGTTTTGACATAAATCGTTCTCCCTTTTAAGTATCCCGATCTGAAGGCTTCCCAGCTGAATTCGATGCAGTGAACTGCATCGCACTTGAACGTCGCTGCAAATCCCAACGCAGCCCAGCAATTACAGCTGCGGCAGCACTCACAGTCAACATTGCGGTTGGAGATATCTCACGGGAGCGAATCCCCTGCGCAAGTATATACAGGAGAGCACCACTGGCCACCAACACGGTGACATAAGTCAGATGAGCCAACTCATCTCGCCGATCCACGCCTTTTAAGCTTGTTGAAACTAGAATGATCCAAATCACGACACAGATAAGCGGCACGGGAGACAACCGCGTGCTGTCTAGAATTAAATCTTTAATGTCGGTCATAAGAACAGATGCCGTCATAAAATCTTTTCTCCCTACCTTTTAAGATCGGATCATATTCTGCTGACTTAATAGGCAATGCTTGCCCATCCCTCGTCTCTGGGTTAACATGACAACTTGCCCCCCGGTAAGCTTGGAGACCATCATGCTAGGTACGTTACGGATTTGTTTAATCGGTTTAACAAGTCTTTTGGTTATGCATAGCCCTTTACGAGCAACGAGTCGTTTGGCCGAAACAAACGCGGCTAGCAAAAATGACAGGCTTACCAATCAACCGGCAGGCGTCATATCCTTTGATAAGCCACTTGTCGATTTTGGCCTTGTGAAACGAGGGCACAAGCTACCTGCAAAGTTCACATTCCGTAACATAGGCAAAGGACCACTTGCTATTCAAGGGGTTCAAGCCTCCTGCAACTGTACAACGATCGAATCGGCCAAAGGAAAGACGTTTGCATCGGGCGAGACTGGATTCATTGAAGTGGTATTTGATACAACCGACTACTCGGGAAAAATCACCAAAGCGATCACAGTAGTCACCAACGAACGATCCATGCCGCATCGGACGCTAACCATCACAGCAACCGTCAACAGTGAAATCGATGCACAACCACCGTTAGCTGATTTTGGTGAAGTCGTATTAAATCAGACGCCAACGCAAAAGATTAAATTGAAAAGCAATATGAAGTCCCCGCTGAAGATCGAACGAATTCGCTTCAACGAGGAGTTTCTGGATGTAAGCTACACGAAGGAAGGCAACGAATTTTCTATTTCTGTCAAACTCAAGTCAACGCTTCCCATCGGCTTTTACAAAGACACCATTTGGGTCAAAAACAACTCTAGCGCTCTGCCGGAAATGCCGGTTCCCGTCAGGGCGACCGTACGCGGTCAAATTTCCGCAACACCAAATTACTTGGAGTTTGGCTCTGTATCGTCTAATGCAGCATCTTCAAGGGAATTGCGCTTGTCATCCTCAGGACAATTCAAGATTATTGACAACTCCGTTGAGCTTAATATTAACGGTGCCAAGGCAGAAGATGGCCAAAAACTGATCAAAATTGACGTCCAAAAGTCCGAGGGGCCAAACCAAAATATCTCTCTTGAACTTAAAAATCCAGGAAACCGGTCGGGCAGTGTTCACGGAAAAGTCACTCTTCAAACAGATAATCCACAGCAAAAAAATCTCGTTGTGGACTTTTACGCGTTTTTTCGTTGATTAGTTTAGCAGCTCACCCTCAAGAGCTGTTTTACTTCCATTGGTGATCCGCACGGGAAGAGTCCTACCAGCAAGATTTACTGCACTTTTGACCCGAACGACCCTGTACTCGGGCGTCTTACCAATCCAGATCTCAGGATATTTTTTACTGTTGTAGGCAAACAAAACCTCTTTAACTGTGCCCACGTCAGCCAAGGCTAGTTCCAAAGTTATCTTATCCTGAAGCTGATTTAATCGAGCCAATCGCTCATCCTTTACATCCTCTGAGACCTGGTCAACAAATCGAGCTGCTGCGGTACCCTTACGAGAAGAATATTTGAACGAATAAATGAAACTGTAGCGGACCGCTTCGACGAGCTGCAACGTTGCGGCAAATTCTTCCTCTGTTTCGCCGGGGAACCCAACGATCAAATCCGTACTGATTGCGATACCAGGAACGGCCTCTCGCAACCATTCTATGCGCTGCATGTATTCCACAACTGTAACTTTTCTCTTCATCCTATCGAGCGTACGATCGTGGCCCGCTTGGACAGGCAAATGAATATAGCGACCAAGCTTACGTTCTTGCGCAAATAACAGAGCAAGTGGCCTTGTAAAATCATGTGGATTAGACGTTGTAAAACGCAATCGTTCCAAACCTTCGACACGAGAAACCGCCTGCAATAGTTCCACGAAAGGACCACCGTCAGCTGGCACTTCATCTTTATTGATAAGGTCTAAACCATAACTGTTGACGTTCTGTCCAAGTAGAGTGATCTCTTTGGCTCCTTGATTGACCATATATTCGACCTCTTTCAAGATCTCAAGTATGGTCCTGCTAATCTCGCGCCCCCGAGTGAAAGGGACGACGCAAAACGTACAAAAATTATTACAACCTTGAATGATGTTAACGAATCTGGTGACTTCCTGTTTGCCAGAAAGGGAGGGGATGTGGACCATCGGCTCATCGCCGATTGGATTCGGAGAGTTTTCATCTCGATGCTCTTCTTTATGGCGATCAAATCCCGTTGCAACAGTGGACTCACCCGTTTCTTCTCGCTTACGCAATAGAGATGGCAACTCGTCGATTTTTCCTGGACCCAGTAAAACATCGATCTGAGGCGCAAGTTCGATCAGTTTTTTACCATCGGCTTGCGCCACACAACCAGTGACGGCAATTTTTAAGTTGGGATTTCTTTCCTTGAGTTGGTCCAAAACTCCTAGGCGACTTAAAACCTTGTGACGCGCCTTCTCACGAATATGACAGGTATTCAAAAGAATCAAATCAGCTGACTCTGGCCCACCATCTGAGAGCTCGTAGTTTTCCGCCTCAAGCAATGACAACATCCGCTCGCTGTCCGCCACATTCATCTGGCATCCCCAGGTTTCAATATGAACCTTACGCTTTGCTGTGGCGGCCTGCGCCACTGACTGCGGCATTTTTTCAGTCAATTCCAAACTCATACTCACTGATCCTAACTTCAACGACGATTTTTCTTGCGAGCATCCTTGGCAGCTTTTCGCAGCTTTTTCAGCTTCTCACGATCGACCTTTTTAGGCGCACTTGGTTGTCCCCCACCAAACATGTCACCGAGTCCACCAGGAAGACCTGGCATACCTCCGCCGCCCATCATGCTCTGCGCCATTTTCCGCATATTATTGAGTTGATTGAGGCCACCCATGCCTGGAATTTTACCGAGCATTCCCCCAAGGCCCTTGCCCATCATACCCATCATTTGACGCATGGATTTAAAACGCTTGATCACATCATGCACGTCACTTGGCCTAGTACCACTACCCTTTGCAATCCGTCTAACCCTACTTTCATTAAACAACACTGGATTGAGCCGCTCAGCTTCGGTCATGGAGTCAATCATTGCTTTCACTTTAACAAGTTCGCGATCGTCAAGATTAACGTCCTTCGGAATCATCCCTTGCATCGGTAGCTTAGCCATAATGTCTTTCAAAGATCCCATCTTTTGAATCATGGAAAGCTGTTCGTAGAAGTCCTTAAAATTAAACTGCCCTTCGAGCATTTTGAGCATGTCGGCTTCCTTGTCGCCTGAATGCACACGCTCAAAGTCCTCCATCAACCCAACAACATCACCCATACCAAGGATACGGCTGGCCAAACCTTCAGGGCGGAACTCTTCAAGTCGCGCCAGGTCCTCGCCCATGCCAAGAAACTTCAATGGTTTCCCAGTGACCCTTCGGATACTCAACGCAGCTCCACCACGAGTGTCCCCGTCAAGCTTTGTCATCACAACGCCTGATATGTCGAGCCGATCATTAAATGACTTTGCCGTGGTAACGGCATCCTGGCCCATCATTGCATCGCAGACAAAGAAAATATTATCTGGCTTCGTTTGCGCTTTGATGACATCGAGCTCTTGCATCAACTCATTGTCGATAGTCAAACGACCCGCCGTATCAAGAAGGATCACGTCACAACTGAGCTCATAGGCTTTTTGAACTGCCTTCTCGCAGATCTCTTGAGGTTTGGCGCCCTCAATGTGAAAGACCGGAACATCTAATCGTCTACCAAGAACTTTCAACTGTTCAACGGCAGCCGGCCGATAGATATCGGCAGCAACCAACAAGGGCTTGCGCTTGAATTTGGTGATAAGATAACTGGCCAGCTTGCCCGTCGTCGTCGTTTTCCCGCTACCTTGGAGACCAACCATCATAATGACAGTCGGACGATTAACAGCAAACCGAATTGAGGCATCCGGTTCCCCCATCAGGGATTCCAGCTCCTTTTTACAAATTTGCACGAAGTGATCTGCCGGGGTTACCCGCATACGCTCAGCACCAGATCCAGCGCGTACTTGAACAGTTTGCCCGAGGGCCTCAGCCTTCACTTTTGTCAAAAATTCCTTGGCAACACCATACTCAACGTCCGCCTCTAACAGACTGCGACGAATCTCTCCAATCGCGTCATTTACGTTTTCCTCTGTCAGCGTTGCCTTGCCCGTGAACTTCTCTCGAGCTACCCGGAAACCATCACTTAAAATATCGAGCATTTCTCTTCCCTCAAAAAAATCACCATGATCAGTGCAACGGTTTAAGATTTATTGACGACTCACCAAGACTTATCATCTTGACTTTCGCCATCACAGCTCTCGATTCCCCGTTAGACGTTACCGTTAACCTTTCTCAAGACACTAAAGCCCTGAATCCGCCACTTCTGCGATACTTTCGATAAAGACAGGGTTTTAGATCCTGCGGAATTACAAAATCCCTGTAATATCGAAGATTAGGACCGTATAACGAGATTCCGAGATAACGTCAATAAAAAGGGTCTAACCCAGAACCGATGGCCCAAGGAAATCCCCGTCATTTCAGAGGACTAACGGATTTGAGACTGGAAAAATCCCGACGCTTCAGTGATATAGACAAGATCGTTGGCATCAATGTGTTCGACGCTTGGGGGTAACGCATTTCACACCTTGCGAGAAAGCTTTCAACCCAAGCTCAGCATTGCACCGATAAACTAGACAACCCAGAAGATTAAGATACTAGTACCGTCGGCTGACTGGTAGGGGAATCCTTCGGGTCGCTTTGCTCGGGTCAAACTCAGACCCTGACCCTTCGTCAGTTAGTCTTCAACAGGCTCTTGGTTCGCGCCTGACCTGGTATAAAACTCCAGATCTTACATCAGTTCATCGTCGCCCCTGTAGAGCTCGGTCGACGCCGCGATCGAACATGCAGGCCTTTGGTTTCCGAAGCAGGAGCTGTCCATCATTAGCCGTGATGATCTACCCATCAAGTTTTCGGACGAGTACCAGGTTTAGAAAGCTTAAAGGTGATTAGGTTCGGTTCATCATTCAGCTTCAAGATTAATATATCACCATTTTTTTCCGATGATTTCCAGATGGCCTCAACCCCCTCGACTGCTGCCTCGCTGAACGAATAAAATTCAGAAAGCTTACCGTTGACTCGCTCGCTTTCTGTTACCACTAATTTGAAGGCAAGCTTCCAGATTACTCCCTGGTCATTTTCAAACTGAAATAAAGACTCGCCGGTCTCGGGAACAGACCGAACACAAAATTGATCGGCGCCAAGAAGTGCTTCCATTTGAGAGCCCCTACTGTCTTGGTCCACTTCTTCATCAACAACTACCTTAGCATTGTAACAGCCATACGACTCGAAACTGGCAAAGCTTGACTTACGTGCTTTAGCCTTGGTGGCCATCAACTCAGACTTTTCTGCAGTTTTGCATCCTGACACTGGCAAAGAGGCAACACAGACACTTATCAAAGACGGAAGAACAATTTCTCTTAACCTGAGCAGTAATCGAGTCAATTGGATAGGGGTTTTCATGTAAAGCTCCTGTATCTGTTTCCACTGGGAACAGCCCAGGGGTGATCGGAATTTTCTCATGGAAGCTTTAGTCAAATTTCAATCAGTACGTTCAGCAGTAACAGCCATATTACGGGTAGCTTCAAGTTAGAAAAAAGCTTGACGTCCGCATCCTCCGCCCAGCGCTGACGCACCAAAAAATTAAATATTTCAGGTAGTTATAGATTCGAGAGGCCTGCTGTCGATCAGTTTTTCATGCATAATTTTGTGCCTCCCGTTCTGCTGCCCTTATCATGCCTGATTCCACGCTTGTATAGAATTAATTTCCGAGCGGATCGTGTTCACGCCTAAGCTCAGTCCTCGCTTCTTAAGATGATGCTGGGTATGGCGCATAACTGCGTAAGAGAGGTAACAAAGAAGTACATGGGCCCTGATCCGTCTTGGGGTAAAGTGATATATGGGCCGCATTTTAAGAGAGTGCTTGTTAATTCGAAAAGACTCTTCAATTTGCCAAAGTCCGCGGTACCTTTCGAGCACTTGTGAAGCAGGGGATTCTTCTATTTTAAGGTTTGTAACGACGCCGTGGAGGCCGTCCCATTCGCTATCTGCGTCGACTTTATCGTGATCGATCGTAGCGCTGCTTTTCGTTACTTTTATAAATTTTTTTGTGCCAGAATTACCGATCAGATCTTTTGTTTTAATTATGCCATCTTTTTCCTTTTTTACGAGACGTTCCACAAGCCGCATCCGGTCAGCTTTGTCCTTATGAGCCCGTTTAGAGCTGTATGAAACACCTTCGCGATCGATAATAAAGATGCCTTTACCTCCAGTTTTGTAAAAGATTACCCTCTCGCTGCCCAGCAGGAAAGCTGGGAAGATCCATCAGCGTTAGCTTGGTATCCTCGACCTGAGATGCCTAGATACTTTAAGGCTATTATCGGTTCTATCAAGTAATCTTCTAAATACCCGCGACTGGACGTTTAAATCGAACCTCAACTCCTTCCTCTGCAGGTAAAATCAGTCCTAACCTGGGATTGAGCGAAGCATGATGAAAGCCAATTGGTGGACCCAATCCAAGGTCAATTTTCGGAATCGGAAATTTTGAAAGATTGCTAACCAGCAGTCCTGGACAGCCTATATTTTCAAATATACGAATGCCGTTTTTTCTGCGAAGTTGGTCTAAGCAAGTGAGTGATTTTTCAATACTCTTTCGATCAACGCCCTGGATACTTTGCCGAATTCTTACTGCAATTTCAGGCAGAGACAATTCATCGATTTCTCCAACTTCAAATATAGCGACTGCATCCCGAACAGCGTTTCCGAAATATTCTGCTGGCAGTCCGAAAATGTTCCGGTAATCAACTGGACAGCGGACAATGAATTGATTCTCATATGATGGAATATCACGGTGGAACCGCTTCGCAAGATCAGCCATGAGAATATCGTTACTGGTAACAACCGCTCCCTGATCTGCGCAGATCGCTTTGTTTTTGTTCAACTCTCCGTTTGAAACCCTAAAAACTTCAAGACTGAATTTCTCGGGATTTTTCGGCCTGGGTGTGACGTATCCGGTTGCTTTGAAAAGGTCTGTTTCACCAGCTTCATTTGCATCATTTATTTGAAGGAGGTCTCTTCGATTTGAAGGCATCTCGATTACCCCCTCGGAACAACTTAGTTTCGATAAGCAATTTAGGAAGTTAAAGAAGCTGGTTCCATCTCCCAGTATATGCGAGAAACTAAATCCCACAAATGAACGGCTCGGTGTATTTGTCACCAGAACGTTCATTAGCGACTTGTCTTCGGCGTTCTCAACGGGGTCTAAAAATGAGTCTGCCTGCTCAACAGAACTGAGACTTGGTTCCTTCTCTATGAAACGTGATCTAACAGAAATTGAATGACCTGTTTCGAGAGCAATCTCGTAGTCGGAGATGATTTTTATTCTAGAGCCGACGGCATTAAAATATCCGAGAGCCTTCTCCAGATTCTCGTTAAATTGCCGCATATTCAGTTGGCCTTGGTACTCAAAAATAATCTGAATTGTATAAAGGCTTCGGCGGAAAAAATAATAGTCCATCGGCGACAGCGGAATCCTCACTCGATACCCCCAGTTCTCATAACTTCAAAAAATTCTGCATATTCCCCTGTCATCGACATAACTCCACGATATTTTGCAAGGCCTCGAATCGCTCCGACATAATCTACGTTGCCGACCTGGCTATGATGAACTTGAATAGCACGAATTTTTCTATCTCTGACGGAACTAATACCTACGGACAATTGATGCTCAGGCATTGGGTTCCATACTTCATATCCGTATACCTCCTTTACTTGATGTACAGAGGTTCCTGCATCGGAATACCAAGGACCAGCAGCGGCGAGAACCGCCGCTTTCGTTAGTTGGTAAATCACTTGATGGTCAGGAAAGTGATCCGATTTTGCGTACGTGAATACAATATCGGGTCGAAGTTGTCGCAAAACGGAGATCAGACGAATCTTCATTTCTTTTGAGAACATGGTCAGCCCATCTTCTTCTCGGAAGAACATAACATCGCTTGGCATAAACAACCGTCCGGACTTTTTAGCTTCTTCCTCACGACTCTCTGCAAGCTGATTCGTTGAAGTTGAATTGCCGCCTTTTTCACCCGAGGTGACAATCAAGAACGTAATTTCATGACCTTGATCCTTCAGAAGGGAAAGTATCCCGCCGCAACCAATTTCAATGTCATCCGGGTGTGCTCCGATAGCTAAAACAGTCCTTTTCATCACACAACTCTCAAAACTTCATCGGCTATGATTTCGGATGCAGACTTTAAAGGAAAAATCTGAGCATTAATGAATGTATTAGATTGGCTTCCAGACAATTCTCCGAGAATGGACCGCTTTATATTTCCAGCACTGGAGCCAACAATTTTAACGAGTCCAGCCTGAAGTCGATCGTTTCTTTCGGTTTCGCAACGTGCGAGCAGCACGTTTTTTCCCGGAAAAGCCGCTTCCTCCTGAACGCCACCGGAGTCGGTGACAACGAGGCGAGCCCTAAGAAGCAAAGATACAAACCGTGGATATTCTAAAGGCTCCGTAAGAATGATGTTTTCTGTCCCTCCCAAAATTGTCTTAAAGGCATTTTGTACTAACGGGTTCGGATGAACTGGACAAATAAAGAGCGCATCTCGTCGGTTCGCCGCCGCGCTTTTTAGTCCATGCAGAGTGTTCTCCAAAACCTGGGCAGATTCGCGTCTATGAAGAGTGACAATGACAAGGGGACGATTGGCAGAAAGGAGCGGAAAATTTGATTCGTTAGCGGGAGCTATTTGAGACTGCATTGCTCGCACGGCTTCATGAATAGTCGACCCAGTAACAGTAATAGCCGCAGGCGAGATTCCATCTTTCAGTAGATTTTCCTTTTCTACGGGAGTCGGAGCGAAGTGATGAGTGGCTATCGGTGCAATTGTTTGACGATTAAACTCTTCGGGGAATGGCGAGTTCACACGATATGTTCTGAGACCGGCCTCAACGTGAAAAAATGGAATTTGATGATAAAAACTTGATACCGCAGTCGCAAAGCAAGTTGGTGTGTCCCCATGTGCGAGAACTAGATCTGGTCTTTGCTGATAAAAGTGACTTTCTAGCTTAACTAAAAGTTTAGATGTTATTTGAGAGAGCGATTGACTCGGAATCATCACATCAAGATCAATGGCTGGCCTCAACCTGAAAGCACTAAGTGCTTTGCCAAAGCATCTCCCGATGCTGCCCAGTAGAAATAAGTTGAACTGAATCTCCAAGGTGTTTTCTAAGAGTCAGACATACAGGGGCCATTTTAATAGCCTCGGGTCTTGTTCCAATGATAATTGCTATCTTTTTCATTTCACCCTCCTTCAGGCAAAACTACAAATGCCATAATATTATGTTGATTTATAGCGACATATAGTTGATGTTATGTGACCAATGGAGACAGATCGTTTAGATACTTTTGCGCAATTGTAGATACGGGTAGCCTCACGAGGGCCTCCGAGCTCTTGGGCGGATCCCATAGCGGCCAATCAAAAGCGATGACGGTGCTTCAAAATGAACTTGGATTTAAAATCCTGGTTCCCAGAGGGCGCGGTCTTGAGCTAGGTGCTAGGAAATATAAAAATTGTCTCCTGTTGCGGAGGCGTCCGTCCCCCCCCTTGTAGTCCACAGCGGACGGATGGTCCGTCGCGACTAGGGGTGCTCGACCTCGGGTCTCCTTCGCGATCGATAGTAAAGATGCCTTTACCTCCAGTTTTGTAAAAGACTACCATCTCGCTGCCCAGCAGGAAAGCTGGAGAAAGCTTCTAAGGATCGTCCATGGATCGGCATTAATAAGATCACTTGCAAAGAGAACTTTGCTTCATCGCCTTTCCGCAATCGTCCATGCTCCCCACCCTGTCCAGGACTCCTGACTTTACAGTCCTGGTGGAGCCTGAATTAGTATCGATGGCCATGTAGTCAATACGAAAGCGAGGATTATCCCTTCCCGTGTTTGGTGCCGCCAAGGGAATGACAAATGGTTATTCCTTGCAGGCCTCAAATTCGAGATCGCTGCCGGCCTGTCGGCAGCATCGTGGTATGGTAAAATTGCCGTTAATGAAATTGTCGTCATTGTATCGACCTATTATTTTGCCGGATACTGAACCGGCTTCGATTTTTGTGTACTCAATCCAGCCACTCGTAACAATCGTATTCATGATCGGGTCTTTGTTGCTATCAACAAGCGTGATATTTTGAGTGCTTAATCCAAAATTAGTTTTGCCCGGCTTAGGCTCGTCACTAAATATCACACTAAAGCCATCATCACCCATCATCACAAATTCGTCACATGGATTTTCACTTTCAGAACCCACAAATGTGAACTCCCAATTAATCTGATCTCGCCGATTGCTGAAAGGCTGCCGAACCCTGCCACCTTTAAAATTTAAGTCTACACCTGAGATTCTTCCTTGAAGAGATTGATCTTTGTGTTCAGGTACTACATCCGCATCGCCACCGGCATCAGCATCCTCACTCTTGCCACAGGAAGTGACGGAAAAAACGATCATAAGGGCTGCTAATTTTAGTCGTTTCATGCTATGCTCCCATTCTTAATTTCTCGTACATGCAGCGGAGATTTTAGCCCGCTCAGTACAACTCCTGCAAGCTTAATAAAGTGCAAAAAACAGTTGCTTTAAGATGTTGCTTTTAAATCAAGACTCAGTCATGAAGATATTTTAGTTTACATAACTCCGGTGGCATAATGAGTCAGTGGGCCATTCGGGCTAAAAGCCAATCATCCGTGCATGTCGGATATGCGCGTAAAAATCGTCAACCAACTTTTTTTGCCAAAAGTGGAAAATGTCTAATGCTACTACAAGCCCCGGCAAGCTGAACGTCGGAACTCAAGTCAACGAATCTCTCGATCACACCGGTTGTCGGGCTGAGGTTAGGTGTTGTCGCGGGATGCCGGGGACAATTTTGGTAACGGCGTCGACCACAATTGCACCTATTGACTTGCATTTAAATTACTCCAATAATATACATTGATTGCTTATTATTGGAGTAATTTAAAATCATGCCACACCGCCGCGCTAGATATATATATCCAATTTTGTTAGATAAATTAAGATTTTCGCCGGTCGTTTCAATACAAGGAGCACGCCAAACGGGCAAAACCTTTTTAGCCCGCGAATTTATTACAAGAACGCAGACCGAAGCTAGTTATGTGACCTTTGATCGCCAATCCGACCGTGAACTCGCAGATAGCGCTTCTGAGGCATTTTTAGAAAAATATGCGAACCAATCGCCACTAATCATAGATGAAGCACAAAAGGTTCCAAAAATATTCGACGCCATCAAATATATGGTCGATCGTCAGCGGCGACCAGGAAAATATCTCCTCCTTGGATCTACAGAGTTCTCCAAAAAAACTCTAATTAGAGAAGCGCTTACCGGACGTATTTCTAGCGCAAGAATGTATCCTCTTACATGCGCTGAAGCGCTAGAACTCCCTTGGACAAATAATACGTCGTGTCTCCACTTAAACTCAAAGCCTCGCTGTAACCGTTCGGAGTTAATGCGACATTTGACCCAGGGCGGAATGCCGGGTCTTTTTAGCATTCATTCGAATCGAGAAAGGGACCTTAAATGCAAAGAGTGGCTTGCATTAACTGTCCATCGAGACCTGAGTCTTATTCCTAAAATAAAAGTCGACACTGAACTCGCGATGGCAATTCTCAAAGAAATCGCAACTCAGGACGAGCCCACCGCGGGCAACATCGCCAAAAAGCTAAAACGTGACCTGCGACGCATCAAAACTCATCTCGACGCCCTCGAATTATTATTCACTATTCATAAATTGCAGCCCGCAGCAGGCAGCACAGGTAAGCCGCTTTACTTCCTTTGTGACGTTGCTTTCGCGCATTACCTAGAAGCTGATTTTGCGCGATGCCTTCACACATGGCTAGTTCAAGAAACACTAGCCAACCACGAGTGGGCCGGAAATATCAAGGAAACCACGGGATATTTTCGAAGTAGCAAGGGAGCACTCACACATTTAGTAGTGCAGCATAGCCGAAATGAATGGACTGCCGTAAAAATTATCGCTTCGGAAAAATTTTCCGAAAAAGACCTCTGGAGCCTGACTCGACTAAACGAGCGCCTACCTCACACGTTGAAACTAAATTTAGTGGCATTGACTTCGACAAGAGTCAAAATGGCTGGGGTCGAGTGTTATCCTTGGGAAAGTATTGTATAGCCCGCACCGTCCAATAATTCGTAACGTCAGTCATATCTCCACGTTAGCGTTACCACAAATTTTGGGTAGTTTATCAATTTTAAAGACCTCAGATTAGGTTCTAACTATATAGGACCACGTTATCGTCATTTTTGAAGTTGTTCGGCGCCAATTAATTTTGCTGATGATGCCGGCGTGTCGCACGCAGGAAATGCTCATGCTGCGAAAGCATGAAGGTAAGGCCATCCTTATGCTCATAAATAAAACCGCAGTCAGAATTAATCCATTACCGGTTAACTTCATTCCATCTGCAATACGCAAAGCTCCCATGACTCACCAAATACCCGGTGTCAACACATATCAGATCGTTCAGGAGCTTTGGCTTGAATCTCTTAGACGGGAGTCGCCGCGGCAGCTTGTTACCCCCGCTTGCAATGATTTCGAGCAACCATGCGTTTTGGCTTTTCATCGCGATCCGGGCGACCGTATCACCTTTTTTTGCTGGACTGGCATCGGTATGTTTTTTATCTCTATCTGTTCCTGGATATCGATAGCAGAAAGGTCGTCGGTTTCGAACTTCACTGAAAAAAGAGGGCCGATGACGGGTGTTGTGCTGCTCGCAACCATGCAGCGGCCTGGTTGGTGTCGTCCCGTCATTCATCAGGCCGCCTGTGAGCAACGATAACCCGTTTTCAGAGGCATTGTTTAAACGCTGAAGCACTGCATGCGGTATTCATCATGGGCATTTGAGTCGCTGAACAGCGGGGGTAGCGGGATCTGACTAGTCAATCATTGAGCGCTTAGACTCCAACAGCCCTTTAAAGAATCTTCAAGTTTTTGAGCGAGCATAACGGAAGCCGTCTTACTTGCGACTATTAAGGAAATATTGACTGGCGCATACACTTTTTCGGAGATCACCAATTCTGATATGTTTCGGTTTCTCCTACCAATAATACTTGGTAAAAACGCCCACCCCCCTGTTTTCTTCAGAAGTTGAATACAGGATGCTGTGTCATCGTAGAAAAATTTATGATTTGGCTCTATGCCTAGTTTTTGAAATGCAGGGTGCCGCTCCCAAAAATTTGCACCTAAAGATGTTCTAAATGTAATAGCGGGTAGGGTGTTCAGGTGGTCGACTAGACTACTCTTCGACTTCCTGCTCCTTAGTATGGGATGGTTTTCTTTTACATAAATTTTGAAGTGATCCTCATGGCAAATCACTTCATCGAGCTTTTCGTAATAAGAAGAGCGGAAAACTAAGGCTGCGTCCAAAGCACCGCTTTGGACCTGAGAAATAGCAACACCCGAATCCAGAGAAACAAACTCCCAAGTAGCTCCGACACACGAATTTTTTATATCAAGCACACTAGGAATCAAAAACTCCTGCATCAAAAAGTGACTTCCCCCTAATCTAAAATGTCCAGACAAATCTTGTACATTTTTCCAGGTGCCAAGTTGCAAACTATCAACTTCATCCAAAATTTTCTGAACGAGGTTCGCTAATTCTTGGCCCTTCGCGTTTAAACGAATTCGGTTGTTTTCGCGAATAAATAAGTTATCACCGATTGAATCTTCAAGTGTTCTAATTGCTGAGCTCACAACACTTGGGCTTACATGCATTTTTTTAGCAGCTTGTCCAACATGTGCGAGTTTTGCCGCAGCGAGAAAATATCTAAGTCGATCTATGGTAATCATATTCTGAAAATCCAAACGTTTTATGCTATTTATACTAATATACAAAACGTTATGCCACAGATAGTTTTAGCAAATCAAATTTACTGGAGGGGCTTGGAAATGAGACAGTTCATACGAAGGTTATTGGTGTCTAATTTTTTATCGCTTAGTTTAGGTTCGTTCGCACATGCTTTGCCTGGATTTAATTTTCATCATCCTGATGAAAGCGGCGCACCTTGTGATGATCGTCATCCGAAGGGATGGTGCCAGTGCGTCGTAAATAGCAGAGAATATGTATACAAAGTCCTTAGAGAAGAGGAGTGGGCCAACTTTCAAAACCAAGGCGTTTTTGCTGGTTCAGAACATGATTTGAGAGATGGATTTATTCATTTAACTTATGGCCACCAGTTGGATTACGTAATTAGCAACTACTATTCTACTGAAACTGTTATTTACATTACCGCCTTCAAATACAGTGATTTAGGCCCTAATTTAATCGAAGAGCACATGTACCCACACCTTTACAACGCTGTATTGTCAGTGGAGCTATTGCTAAATGGCACATTGAGATACGTTTTACCCCGAAAGTTATAACCTACTCAGCACGCGATCTTGCTATGCAATAGTATAATTTTGCAAACGACAAAAGAGACATCGCTGCGTCTCCAACAGCGCGCGTGGCAAGATGTCCGTCGTGGCAGTCTGTGTTTGAGCAGGCCACGAGGCGTCAGAAGAAAGCCCCTGACTCTCTTTACAACTCGCTTTACCGAGCAGCGGACGCGATTGCGCTATTGTTAAAACGATTTCTGTCCGGGATCAAAAAACTTAATGAGCCAAGGCCTCTGCAGCTTTTGAAAAACTCTTAAGGCGAGCCACCACGACGAAAGCTCCTAACTGTGCAGTGTGTAGTCCAATTATCTATCAATTAATTCGATCTGAGTATTAAATCAATCGATTTTACTTAACATCTATTTTTCCCTATTGTTAGTTCAAGCTGATGGAATGAACCAACAGCAAAAACATATGGAGGAACGTATGAATGGTTTTTTAAAGGCAGTATGGCACACGGGACTTGGAGCACTAATGAGCGGGAGTTTTGCAATACCTGCGTTTGCTAGTGGCGAGGTGAAGGACCAGCCAATACAGATCCACTGCAATGTATCTACCCGGGTCGTGGCAGGGGATCTATATGTCGGTCTTGATCCCTTAAGCGGCTATGTGACATATGATCTGGAAAAGTATCATGCGACTGTACCGCAACAGAACTACAAGAAGCAGGGATCTAACGGAGTCTTCCTTCCAAAAAAATTATTGGTCTCGGATGACGACTTTTCTACAACGATTAAGGTTTCTTTGAACATTGCTGGGACCAGAGTGCCAGTCTCTAACGCCGACGTATTAATCGTGCTGGAGAAGAACGTTAGCAACGGCGATCTGAAATTGAAGTTGCTAAAGATCGACGGCGTAGATCATACCTTCCAAGGCTCACAAGCCTATTGTACAAATGTCAATTAGTTGTGGACCGGCAGACTCCTAATAATAAGGGAGTCTGCCTGTCGCTATCAGTAGTAAATTATTCTTCCGTCATCAGTAGAGTCTTACCTTGAGTTTTCCACTTTCGAGCGCTTCATGAGCATCTGCCGTACGGGATAATGAATATTTCGTCAATTCCATCAGGGAAATCTTTCCACTGTTTACCCAAGAAAAAAGAGTTTCGGATCTATTCAACAGAGACTCGCGATCAGAAATGTGGCTCCAAAGTTCACCTCCCACAAGGACTTTAGAGTCCGCCATAAGCAAATTTGGATCGATTGAAGGAGGAGGGCCACCCGCTTGACTGTAGTAGACAATTGTTCCGTGAGCTGTATCGTCCACGGAAATTGGGAATCCGCTTGTGCGAGGATTTGAGGTATAATCCTGACAATCAGACCCACTATTTCGAGAGATATTTTTATGGGTAGAAAATCAGAAGTCAGTCCAGCAGAACGACGTGAAATAGTTTTAAAAGTGCTACGCAAAGAAGAATCAACTGCCGCTTTGGCCCGTAAAC
>JBIKKO010000065.1:0-16868 GCA_044360315.1 Oligoflexales bacterium | reverse complement strand
CAAACCGAAAAAGGCGGCGCTGGTAATTCAACGAGCGCCGCCTTTTTGAAGGTTGCTCAGCTTACGCAGCTATTTGACAGATTCAATGCGAAATGTGTGGTGAATGCTTTGTCGCAGCGGGTGAAAACCATTTCCCCAAATGTCATAAACATTGATGCCAAGGATTTTGTATTCGCCGGGCTTAAAGCCATCTTCCTCTAAAACATGAAACGTTATCAAATAGGTTCCGTTAGGACCGGGGTTTGTGCTGGGATAGACGCCAATTTCGGTGCCGGAATTGGTTTCAATCATTGCGACGTGACCTACACCCTCACAGGTGCCTTGTTGAATCAAATCTTCCGTGCATAGCGTGCTCTTGTCCAGTGCAGTAAAGCTAAGAGTTACCAAACCACCCATGCGGTATTCACTGCGGTCAGTTGTCACGGATGTAACAATGGGCGCGTTCGTATCCGCACGCTCAGGGTCGTTCAAAACAGTCATGATATCATCCGGAATATTGAGGATTTTTGCGGAGCAGATGCCATCTTCCGAGTCGGAAAACGCCAGTTCAGCATCTACCTTATATAGACCGAATGCATTCTCCCGGAAGTTGATGACCATTTGAAAGTCTTCCTCGTAAGAAACGCCAGACGAAGTCGTTTGCTTAAGAAAGAAGGAATCGTTGAAGCGATTCGAGCCTAGTTGGCCGTTTGAAACTAAGATCCAGACAGGAACTGAACGAAATGGATCAAGCAGTTCCCTGCTAGTGACCTTTAATTTTATAGGGATCGTTACTTCGGTATCGGCTTGAATGCTTTCGGGAAATCCACGAGGAAAAGAAACACGTATACCGTTCGCAAGATCCTGGCATTGTTCACTGGCCGCTGCAGCGTTCCCCGCAAAAGCGATGCAAAAGACAGCAATTATAGATAATCTAGACACGCTTGATTTTCCTTTAAGGTTAGAGCCACGAGGCGACTAATCCGCCCCATAGCTCTCGATGTTAGTTTTGGTCCATACACGTTGAATTATCAGAGACTGCAAGAGAGACAGTTGGGCCGTCGAGTTCGATCGATCTCAGAGCTTCCACGATTCTCGCCTTCTCTTCAGCTGCATTGCCAAGTCGCTGATCGACGAGCATGCATACTGTTGCGCCTGGATGGAAAGAATTTCGGGTAACGACCGATCGAGCTATGAACCCTTTCGCCGTTTCCTGCATAACTAAAATGCCGAGATCATCCAACGCTTTGAACTCAGGCGATGGATCTGTACGATAAAGCCCGACTTCAATACTCCAATTTTTCGACCTGCTTTCGGCTGTCGAAGTATCTGCCGAGACGGGATCTTTTCCGCAACTTAGCAAAATAAAGCCAACCAATGCTGATTTACGAATCCTCATAAAACTTCCTCCGTAGAAAAGTTGTTTATCGTTACTGGTCATGCGGGCAAGGCAGCCAATCGTTAACTTCTTGTACTTTCAAAGAGCCTTCTCGGTATGTCATTCCCGAGTAGGTGTCTGCGTCACTGCGAGGAAAATAAAATCGCATCTCAAATTCGATTGTCCGAGCTTTCTCGCTGGGCGAGGTTGGATCTCCTTTTCCCTCGCAGCGCTTCAATGCGCAGGCTCTTGCAAGAACTTTTACCTCTCCGGAATCACTCATGCCGGCGCGCTTCCACCGGGTATCGAAAAGTTCAAGCCCTTTAAGATCGAGACCCGGAGCTGTGCACGATAATTTACCCATTAGCTCTGAGGTGATGTCCGAGTGTTTCTCAAGAGTTTGGCCGTTGGAAAATGAATGCCCTCCGATAACAATGGTGGGTGCCGTGGCGATAAAAAATTGCGTCGATGAATCATTTCCGCCGATGTACATGGGTTCGTAAAAATTGATTGCCGTCAATGAGATCCGCCCATTATGTAGCCAGATTTGGCTCACTTCGTGATCGGCAACAGCGCCGATTTTCGCTCCAAGGAGATCCAGACGTTGATGGTCACTGATGCCATGGTGATGACCAAACTCGTGAATAAGAATGGCCAAAGCTTCTGAGACAGTCATTGCCCGACTATTGCCATTAGCGTCTTTGGGATAAATGAGGTCTAAGTTGATAAGGATGACACTGCCTTTTGAGTCGCCTGTTTTAGCGACTCTGATATTGCCATGATCATCAAACCTGTTGGGGTGACTTGCGCGTCCCGAGAGAAATTGTATTTGGTTTGCGGTTCGACGCTCATCATCCATAGCGTCAGCTATCTTCCTGAGTATTTCTCTTTCGCCTTCGTCAGTGCGACAGCCCTGTGATGCGGTGCAAAGAGTAATGAATTTCTCGATATTCAAATACGCAACTGCGAAGTTGTGTTCGGCTGATCCGGCACCATTGTTCACTTCTCCACCGGCAATGAGCGTTGAGCTGAAAAAGACTAGGACTAATGACGCTAGGATGGATTTACGAATCACTGTTTGCACTCCGAGCTACGGGAAATAATTGAATTGACAGGGTGTAGACTTCGCTCGACTCGCTTGTCTCCATTATGCGAGCCAATCTGCGTTTAAATTCCATAATTAGGTCCTTGGCCTCACTGAGTTTTTTCAAGTCAGCAGGAAATGTGATCGCACTGAAATCGCGAACATTCACGGGATCGTTCTCCAAAGAGCGTTCAGCGATCTTAAGATTTTGCTTGTGATAGTTGCGGATGGCAGCCGATGGTATGTCGCGGGTTGTGCTTAACATCGAAGTTGTTTTAACCAGGCGTCCGTTTTCTTCCGCGATGAGGCCAAGGCGCTTTAAGCGTTCAATCGCACCGCGCGCCTCGAATTCGGTGATACCAAGGCATTGAGCCAATACCTTCGCATCGGTTTTTCCAATTTGGCAGAGGCTCAGTATAGGAAAATAGTACCAATTGGAAACAAGGCGAAACGTGTCTTCGTCTAGCTGCAAGAACTCTTTGGCTTCTCGTCCTTTGTCTGCACGAAAGCCGAGTTCATTGAGTAGATAATTTGTTTCCGCCGGCGAAAGAGCCAATTTCTCAGCGACGCGAAGGGCGTTCTTTCGCGACAGTTCTCGCTTTCCGGACAGCACGTCCGACAAACAAGTGGTGCTAACAGCAAGATCTCGCGCGAAAGCTCGCAGCGAATAGAGAGGGTTTTTCTTCTTGCGAGCGGTGAATTCGTCAAGCAGAAGACTGCGGTAGGTTACTTTTGCTCTTTTTCGCGCCAAGTTCATATAGCTCTTTTTAGTTTTCCCTATATTCGAAGGCTCTTGCCATTGCCTAGTCTCTCTTATAGCCACTAGCTATTATTGAAGCAATCGAAAACGGAACAAAGTGTTCCGATCTCTGGTCGGAACGCGGGTGACTTGGAATCGAGCTATGCGCTAGCTATATTGGAGCGATCACTTGTCATCGACCCTTCTTTTCCTATGTTCCTAATGCTTGATTCACCACTAAACCAACTTGGCAAGGACGGCTCGCCTGACCCGTTTCGCGATCAACGAACGATCAACAAGTTTTATACACATCTGAAAGCTCTGCACGACATCACTGTGCTGATTTTCAGATGATCATAGTGGATGATAAGCCGCCAGAGATTGTGCAGGAACGAATTACCGTGAAATTCTTGGGCGAACAAGCAGGGCGCTACGGGATCATCTCAGAAACTACACCTGTATCAATAAAACACCTAATTTTAAGACGCCAACTCCGAGCATCGTAGTCAAGACATAAAACAACGATAATGTACATGACCCTGCCCACCACCATCAAAGTCGCGCACGAGATTCGAAGCTGATTATCTCATATGATCGCATGGCATGTGCAAGATCGTGACTGAGCGCAATGATCTTTAAGTAGTTGGTAACGTACTGCTTTATATTATTAATGGCGGTCACATTGGCTGATAACTCGGTATTGGCCTTAAGAAAGGCAAGCATCTTGGTGATATTGAATTCAAAGATTTCGTTCGGATAAAGCTCATCTCCAGGTGCAAACTCTGGCGCGATGAACTGCATATCGGGTTTTACTTTTCCGAATACTTGCATCTTTTAACCGTGCCGAATAAAACGCTGAAAAACTTATTCCAATGCTATATATCGTACCCTCGTTAAGCAAAGTATGCGGAAGATAGCCCTGGTTTTTCTTTCCGACGCTGGCTGTCAATGAAGTGGCGCCAGCAGGTTTGTATTCAATTCCTGATTTGATGAACCACACATTTGATATCTTCGACCAGCTTCCCGAGCCAAAATATGGCTGCCGAGATATCGCGGCATCAATATTTGGTGTAATTCTAAGCAACGGGATCTGGCGTGTAACACGTAGACGGGCAAATCCGCCTCTGGTTCCATCGCTATTCTTGTCAACGGCGTTTACAAAGCGCCAATCAGCAAAGTTTACCCGGACGATATTCTCTCCAAACGATGCTAAAAACTGTGCCTCATATGATTCCCCGTATGGAATCAGATAGTAGGAAAGTGACGGAATGAATCGAAAGCTTTCTCCAACGGAAAACCAAGGCATACCTTTCGAGTATTCACCAGTCATAAAATAATCAAAATTTGCGATGACTGCTGATAACAGCAATGGGTCGATCAAACTGATCGCGGCTTTGCGCTTTACGTCTTGAGCCCAATTCGCATTTTTTACATCTGAATCCCATTCATCTCCCCCTGAAGACCCATACAACAGCGTCGATGTTTTGAGGAAGAAATATAGATTTAGTATCGGCCGATCTATCCCAGAGACCCTGTCTCTCTTCCCGCGTCCAGATGATGGTAGATCAAGTGATAGGGAGTCGAAACCAACGAGCCAATAGATTCATCGCTCAGAACGGAATCATAGTAAGGAGAATTCTGGTACTGATGATTGCTTTCATCTGCAAATGAATGTGCAGGCAAGGATAGCAAGCAATATCGCGCCGATTTTTGGCATTATGTTCATGGTTTTGGTGCATCGCTAAGGCGATCAATCGCGGTATTGATCTCATTTTTTTCGTGATCAGGAAGTTGATCAAACACTTCTGAGGTCCTTAGTGCCACCAGTTGACTCTTTGCTTTTGCTAAACTGGTCGAATCTCCGCGAGCCGCAAAACAATTTGAAGTTTTTCTTATGGCCTGACTCAACGGCACATAGTCAGCCTTTCGCATCTCGGTTGTGCCGCTGTAGATGCTTTTTCCAAAACGTGAGCCTTTTAATTTGTCGTTGGGGTTTTTCGGATTGCAGTAGCCAAAATGCAAATGACCTAGAGCGGCACTGACAGCGTATGCAGGACAATAGATAACTGTCTTAACTACTCCTTCTGCTACGAATACGACCGCATCTGCCGTGTACCCGGCAGCCGTGGCTCCGTAAGACAAAACGTATCCACTGGCCTGCTTCGACTTTTCTACAAAAGAAATTTTGTTTTCTAGTCCTGGTAGGTCTGCAAGTTGCTCTTCGCAAGTCTCCACCGTCTTGGAAACCTCAGACGGTGAAGTTACACATCCTGAAATTATGAAGATAGACACAAACCGAGCACTTGACATTCTCTGTAGTTCCTTCCCACCAAGTCTTTGCACCAACCAGGATCGTGATAGGTGTCAGCCCAATATTCCGTCGCTGAAGTTATGAGGTCGTTGCTGTTGACCTCAAAAAACGAAATTGCAAACAACTTCATTTCTTTGCCGTCAGGCATTTTGGATTCGTTATAGACCTCGGTTACGACATGATGCACATGGGTATAAATTATACCATCAAGGAATTTCCTAATTCAACTGGGACGTAACAATCGCATTTACCCACGCTGATGATATCACCGCCTCATTTGATCAGCGATCAATTGAAAAGTAATTGATCCGACCACAGTTCCGTAAGAAACGTTGTCCAGTTCAACCTTCGTATACCGTGGGTCGTTGTTTCAAACTTATCCTGAGAAACGATGAATAGAGACGGAATAATTTGCTCTTCGGCAAGCTTTTTCAGGGCGTCAAGATCTTCCGATTGAATTTTGTCGGTTGCTTTAAATTCAAACGCAGCCTTTTGGCCCACGATAAGGTCCACCTCATCATCGGACACGGTTCTCCAGAAAAATAATTGATCTTTGAGCCTTCGATAGCTGATGTAAGCCCTAATCTCGCCAATTAAATAGCTCTCAAAAGCATCGCCATATAGGGTTGAATTTCGATCAATGGCGCGGGTTCCTGTCATCGCGTGGACAACACCCAAATCGAACATGTAAAACTTCGCGTGGCTGATGGATTTTCTCTTCTTTGAAAGATCCCACGGCGGTAGCATAGTTCCAATAAATGTATCCTGTAAAATTTGAAAATAGGAACGAATCGTCGGTTGAGAAACACCAAGATTCTTGGCCAGCTTATTCATGTTTATGACTTTAGACTGAGACAGACCAGCTATTTTCAAAAAATCCGAGAACGCGACGAGGTTGCGTGCGAGGCCCTCAGAGATAATTTCTTCTTTTAAATAGGTCGATACATACGCATCCAATTCCTCATCAGGACTCTCTGAATCATAAACCGCGGGCAAAGTTCCAAACCTCAATCTTTTGTTTAAATCACTATCCAAAAGCTCGGGGTGGCAAAGAGGAAACAATTCAGCGGTCCAGGCGCGCCCCGCAAGGAGATTCACCCCTTTAGCTTTAAGAGATCTGGCACTACTTCCCGTTAACAAAAATCTCCAATCAAAGGCCTCTATCAGTCGATGGACCTCGTTTAAAAGCTCGGGGATCTTTTGAATTTCATCAATGACAACGATTGTGTTTTCACCATCGACATGTGATCTCACGTAGTCTTCAAGTTGTTCAGGACGCGCCAAAAACTCCCGGTAGACCCTCATCGCCAGGAGGTCGATGACAACGGTCGAATCGGACGTGAGTTGATTGCGAATAAGTGTACTTTTCCCGGTCGCACGGGGGCCAAACAGAAAAAACGATTTTTTCCTGATCAAATCAGATAGTTGTATAACTCTTAGCCGGCTTTTCTTCATTTTTCAAAACTATACTTTGAAATTTTGTCTATTTTTCAAAGTATACCTTTGCTATTCAGCAAGTCAAGGCCTCAGTATTTATCCATTATTTCAGACACTTAAAAATTTAATCCTTATCGCAGGTAGCGCCTTATATTTGAGCTCTACATTCGTGACGAAGTAACGCCCTTATTTTAGGCTAATTAGTCTAAAAACAATTTTAAATTGTCAGAGTTATTTATCCGATACCTAAGCGGCAAGGGGTAGCTTCACCGAAACTTTTTTTGCAGTTTTATCGTCAGCAATCAGTTCACTCCATGTGCCCTCGAACTCTACGGCTAGATGTTCGGCACAAAACGCGCCAACAGCAGCTTCATTCACGGGTGCTAAGCGTTTATCAAGAGCCCGCTCCCACTTTAAGACTGCAGCGGCGGATTACCCAACCTTATCAGCCCAGTCATTTAAACTAAGACCCAAAGCCTTCCTCAAAAACGAGACCTCAGCGCTCCGGATGGGAGCCCGGTCTTCAATAATGTGGAAAGCGATACCTTTGTCGAGGACTCCCATGAGGGAGGTCTACCATTTCTTCTCACCGAGTCCAGCGGTCATGGCGATTTTGAAGTGATTGAATGCAGCAAGAAATTTGTTCGAGATATCTATAGTGATGGCCAGACACTAAACTTTTCCTAAGATAAACTCTGCACGTTTTTCAACAGAGAGTGATCGACGTCTTAAAGTGTTCCTGTGGTGGTAAGTTCGTGCCACTTGGTGCTCTGCGCGATCCCCGCCGAGATACGCCGCTATCTGCAACACGTACATATGGACTACGACCCTCCACCTCGCAGCCCACCGAGCCAAGCACAGGGGAGCCTCGGCTTCGTCTATGGTGATCAGGACTTCTGCTCTGATCACCCAGATGCGGACGCGGACACTGGAGCGGACCTCCAGCGTCACGATGACGACAGCGAATGGTCGTCATTTAGCGACGGCGCATAGCGGATTAACTTCAGCGACGACTTGCGATGCAGTGGCCTTGGAGGCGTGCGTCTTGTGCGTCTCGGAAAGGTCGTGTGGGTGAGCTTCGACCACTCTCTCGACTTCTAGATCTGGCGGCCCTGGCGCGTTATCCGCGGGAATATGCTGCTGCACAGCGGCTGTGGGTAGTGGCGAATCGTCAAAATGATCTGTTTAGGGGTGGGGCTGGGTTGTGGCGGGGTGCTCGAATGCCCTACAATCCTTATCGGACGACGTATTTATTCTCCAAAGCCTGGCATGGTCAAACGAGACCCCGGACTAGATCATCTAATCCGGGATCTCGTATTATAGTCAAATTTAAAACTATTTTACTAGAGTGTAGGCCACCTGATCACTGCGTCCGTAGAAGAGCCGCGAACCATCCTCGCTCAAAGTGTAATATTGCTCCATAGTCCCATCTTCGGACCTAATTGAGAGTGTATAGCCGTGAACTGTATAGGTCCCTTCCTTCCATTGATTCCAGGCCAGCGAATTCCGCTTGAAGTGACTGGAATCGACAAAAATCAAGTTTTCGTCGGGATTAGCAAGGCCTCTTTCTTTGAAGGTCTTGCCGACTAACGGGTTCACCACGCACCGCAATTTTAACCTCAAACCCGAAGATTGATAATGAAGCAAGACTCTGCCAGTCAAACCATCGAAATAATAATTCCAGTATACGCCTCCTAAAGAGGAGGACCAAACGTGATTTGACACAACTGTGCCTTCGGTGAGAGTCTGGCTTAAGTTCGGGAGAACCTGAGGCTCATATCCCGCCTCTGCACCTACAGTAATCCTGCCAAAATAATCCATCAGTCTACCAAAACTACCGTTTTCAGGAACTTCAGCATTGATTTTTCCGCAATACTCGGTAGCTTCTCCCAAAGTGAAAGACGCAATACTACCGTCATCATTTTTAACCACATCGCCCCAAATCGTACCCAACGGGTCGCGCCAAGCTTCGCCCAATTGGGGATTGCTGGTATCGCGTGTAAATACGTAACCGTCTTTTGTTGTCCTAGTCTCCGAATCGTCACTGTTATTTTTCAAACTTCCAACAGAACCGTTGTCATTGCCGGAGCTACAACTCACAATTAAAATTAATAACGCAATTGTAAAAAACTTTGACATCCAGAGCCTACCTTCCTATTTTAATAGATGAATAATCAATCTGTTGCGCCACAAAATAGCGCATAGCAAAGCTCTATGCAATCCCTGCGCCAAGAATTCTGGGCAATTAGTGCAGGAAATCCATGTCAATTCGACAGATCCGCTACTGGATTTAAGATGCCTGAAAACCTGCTGGTTTGAGAGGTCAGTAGTGCCATTCTACCGTGAAACACCGCTGCCTAGAACAGATCCCCGACGACTCACCTGGTTCGTCCGGGGATGACTTTGCCAGGCGTCGCGATGGCAATAACTAGGTAGAGATCTCATACGGCTCGTTAAGCTTCGCTTAACTCGCTTGTTATGCTCTCTAGGCTGATACTCGAAATCGCTACCTTTGTACAAACGGTCTCTGATACCGATTTTATAGTCTCTCTTGTATTGGAGATCTTTCGCGGCGCGCCGCCGTGAGGGTGTTTGACAAGTGCCAGAACCATCCAACAATTTAAACGCGGGTTCAAGTTTAAGACTCTCAAAAATATAATCTGCCACCACTAACTAACAGCAGTAGCAGATATCATCTTTCTCCTAGTCTTACTCGACCGCCTCAAGGGCCCCGTGACATTTCTTATATTTTTTGCCGGAACCACACGGACAAGGGTCGTTACGCCCCACTTTCTCGGCCGTGCGACGTTTTGGTTGCGCGGCAGTGCGCTCTTGTTCCATTGGGGCGCGACTTCCGTGGTAGATCATACCGTCATCAGAGGGTCTCGGAGAGCGTTCATCGGCTGGAGCTTCTGCTGGTTGAGCTGCTTCAGGGTGACGAAAGGTCAGCGAATCTTCATCGGGTTCTTCAGCTTCTAGCGGCTGCTGGGCAATGTTGCTCGACGACTCTAAATGAAACATGGCTTGAGTGGTTTCATCGAATATTCGCGCCATCATGGTTTCAAAAAACCTAAACGCCTCCTTCTTGTATTCTTGGAGAGGATCCCTCTGGCCGTAACTTCTAAGGCTAACGCTATCGCGGAGGTGATCCATCGCTAAAAGGTTATTCTTCCACGCACGGTCAATCGTCGTGAGAAAAATGTAGCTTTCGAGACGACCAAGACTTTCCTTACCCAAGTGCCTAAACTTTGACTCATAGCTTTCTTGAAGTTGCTTGGTGATGGTATCCACCAATTCGTCTTCTTGCAGGCTATCTTTTTTAATCCCAGACAACTCAACTCGTTGTCCAAGATCAGATTTGATCTGATTACTGATGCCGTCCAGATCAAATCCGCCGCCTTTGTCTAGGGCAGAGTGATTTGAAACAATCCCCAAGACAAGTTTCTTTGTCGTCTCAGTGACGAATTCAAGTTGGTGTCCGTCTTTGTTGTTGAGAGCTTCATTGCGTAGCCCATAGATGACCTGACGTTGTTGGTTCATAACATCATCGTACTCAAGCAGGTGCTTACGACTTGAGAAGTTTTGCTCTTCAACCCGCTTTTGTGCCCGTTCAATGGATCTAGTGACCATCGGCGAAATGATCGCTTCGCCTTCTTTCATGCCAAGCCGTTGCATAATCGCCCCAAGACGATCACTAGCAAAAATTCGCATTAAATCATCTTCGAGACTCAAAAAGAATTTTGATTCCCCCGGGTCCCCCTGTCGCCCAGATCGTCCACGCAGCTGGTTGTCGATACGGCGTGAATCGTGGCGCTCGGTTCCAATCACAAAGAGGCCCCCGGCTTCCCTTGAACCCGGCCCAAGAATAATGTCTGTCCCACGGCCCGCCATGTTGGTTGAGATCGTCACGCGTCCAGACTGACCCGCTTCTTTGATGATATCGGCTTCGCGGGCATGGTTTTTCGCATTAAGAATTTCGTGATCGACACCACGTTTTTTGAGCAATGCGGATAGTAGCTCGCTTTTTTCAACCGATACGGTTCCTACAAGCACGGGCTGACCGCGTTTTTGCGCCTTCTCGATTTCTTCAGCGATCACGTTGAACTTTTCGCGCGCTGTTCGGTAGACTTCGTCCTGGTAGTCTTTTCGAATCATAGACTTGTTGGTAGGAATACAGACAACGTCAAGGTTATAGATCTTTTTAAACTCTACGGCTTCAGTGTCCGCTGTTCCGGTCATGCCAGCAAGCTTCGAATAAAGCCTGAAGTAATTCTGAAAGGTGACGGTTGCCATGGTTTGCGTTTCGTTTTGGACCGGCACGTGCTCTTTGGCCTCGAGCGCTCCATGGAGACCGTCGCTATAACGTCGACCGGGCATCAATCGTCCCGTAAACTCGTCAACAATAAGAACTTTTCCATCTCGGACTACGTAATCGACATCTTTCTTAAAGATCATGTGCGCTTTGAGAGCTTGTTGAACATGGTGGAGGTAGCCGATGTTTTTGGGGTCATAGAGGTTTTCAACCCGCAGTCTTTTTTCGAGTTTACTCATTCCATCTTCGGTGAGGGAAACAACCTTACTTTTCTCGTCGATCAAGTAATCAGCGTCTTTTTGAAGACCAGGAATTGCAGAATTAACTTTGACAAACAATTCAAGGTTACTCTCTGCATGACCGCTTATGATGAGGGGTGTCCGTGCTTCGTCGATTAAAATCGAATCAACTTCATCAACGATTGCAAAATTATGGCCCCGCTGTACAAACCGCGAAAGATCGGTTTTCATGTTGTCGCGAAGGTAATCAAAACCAAATTCGTTATTCGTTCCGTAGGTTATATCCGCAGCGTAGCTTTGTCGGCGTTCATTATCAGTTAGGCCGTGAATAATTATACCTGTCGTCAGGCCAAGAAACGCATAGACCTTACCCATGGTATCAGCATCTCGACGTGCAAGGTAATCGTTGACCGTTACGACGTGAACCCCTTTGCCGGTGAGGGCGTTCAGGTACACGGGAGCCGTAGCCGTCAAAGTTTTTCCTTCTCCAGTTTTCATTTCTGAGATTTTACCCTCGTGTAAAACGGCGCCACCGATGAGCTGTACGTCGTAATGGCGTTCTCCGCGGACACGCAGCGCCGCCTCTCGCACTAGGGCAAATGCCTCGGGTAGAATACTATTAAGAGTCGCGCCCTTTGCGAGGCGCTCTTTAAATTCCGCAGTTTTACGCGGAAAGTCAGCATCAGAGAGAGCTTTCATGGAGGGCTCAAGTGCGTTGACTTGGTTGATCATCAACCGGATTCGTTTGATCTCCCGTTCGTTTTTTGTTCCAAATATTTTTTTTGCAAACGTAAGCATGAACCGTTACCTCGTATAAAACGCCAAAAGACCTTGCCAAGTCATATAGCAGGGATCTCCATTATATATTTTTTCTAGTGGGCTGCTATTGATAAGTCATCGATGTCGAGAATGAATTTCTTGGGGTCAATCGGTCGACCGTTGATGGCTACCTCGTAGTGGAGGTGTGGACCCGTGGAGCGGCCGGACTGTCCAACGGTTGCAATCTGATCACCGCGACGGATCACCTGGCCTGGGCTGACCAAGTTTTGGGCGTTATGGCCATACCCGGTGACGACCCCGTAGCCGTGGGCTATCATAACGAAGTTACCGAAACCATTGCGTTTTCCGGAGAAAATAACCACTCCGTCAGCCGGGGCATAGATTGGGGTGCCGATCGGCGCAGCGACGTCGATTCCCTTATGAATGCTGGGTTCGCCCGTGAAAGGACTTGATCTAGCGCCGAAATTGCTCGTGATCCAGCCGTCGACGGGCGTCATCGAGGGGATTGAGGCTAGCAAAGTCTTTTGCTGTGACAGCTTACTGATGATTTGCTGTAATTCCATGACACCACGCTGGCTGGTTAGTGTAATCGCATCAAGACGAGCAAACACAGGTTTAAATACCAGTCGATCTAGATCGACCTGCCCAGGAATAGAAGAACGATGTTCGATCTTCCCCTGTATGGTCTCATTAAAGTTGGGATTAGAGTTGGTCACGGAGGAGATGCCAGCTCGTTTGGTTAGGGACTGAGCTTGCAGATTCGTGATCTCGGCAAGCTTAGCTGAATATTCTTTGACCTTGGTCAAAGAAGAACGGACTTCATCGAGGCTTGACATTAGAATTCTAGCCTCACCTTTGAGTGCGCGATCGTCTTGAATGGCTTGAAGGTAGCTCGTGCGCAGACCACGCATGTGGATGTAATCAGCTAAACAGTAGCTGAACAAAATCAATCCAAGTGCCAAACAAATCTTGGCAACCGTAATGACCCGGTAGGATATACTGTATCGCTTCGAACCGGAGGTGCTATCTGGAATTAAAACAATGGTGTATCGACGCACAGTTAGAACCCTCATGAAACAGAACAGTTTCGATGACAGGCTTGTCGGCGTCGCTAATGGAAACTTAAGTGGGCAATTTATTTAGCCTTAACTAGGCAAACGATGACCGATATGTTGTCGTCCCCGCCGCGCTGGTTGGCCTCGTTAATGAGATGGTCAACTGCTAAAACTCCGTATTTTTGACAACAATTTACGATGATGTCTTCTGGCACTCGGCCGTGAAGACCGTCACTACAGATCATCAACATGTCGCCATCCTCCACGTTGAAGACGTAGGTGTCGACATCTTCGTGTTCCTGATAACCCACACTTCTGGTGATGACGTTACGAAGATGGTGATGCTCAGCCTCTTCTTTGGTGATGATACCAGCTCTGATTTGTTCACTAACAAGGCTATGATCTGTGGTGATCTGGTAGATGTATCCACAGCGAATCAAATATAAACGACTATCCCCCACATGGGCACATGCAACGCTACGGCCGAGTGCTTTTATAGCGGTTGCGGTTGTACCCATGCCCTTTAAGGTGGGCTCCTCAAGAGCTCTTTCATAGATTTTCATAGAGGCGTGATTGATGGCATCAGCAATGATTGAGGCAACGGCAGCACCAGATTCGAGCTGTGTTTCGGACGATTTTGCCAGGTTTATATCTAAAAATGACCTAATGTTTTGGACAGCTAAACTGCTGGCGACTTCACCACCAGCATGCCCACCCATGCCGTCAGCAATGACAAACAAACCTCTACGGTTGTCGCATAAATAAGAATCTTGATTTGTCGATCGCACCCGACCTACGTGAGTGTTGCCGTTGCCGCTAACTTCAAAGTCTATTCCCGACATGAATAAAGGTCCCCCCAAGCCTTCTGATTCTATCATGATTTGGTACTAGTGTTCACCAGATAGCGGCTCGCCAATAAAACGCAAAGACACGCCAACGCGTGATTCACCTGTCCAGTACGAACAAGATTTTCAAGATCGCTCAGTGCGACAAACTCCAAGGTGATCTGCTCATCCGTATCTGGAAAATGCTTGCGTGTTTGGGCTGGAACACAATTAAGGGCAAGAAAAAAATGACACCTGTTTGTCATGATGGCTGGATTGGGATTGACAGTACCAAGAGGAAGAAACCTCTGGCTGACGAGGCCCGTTTCCTCCTCTAATTCACGTGCTGCCGCCAATGTTACATCCTTCTCCGTGTCATCTACAGCTCCCCCAGGGGTCTCCAGGACATACGACACACTGCCAACCCGTGGTTGCCGGATCAAAATGGCCCTGCCGTCTGCCGTAACTGGTAGAACATTGACCCAGTCTGGTGCCGAAAGCCGGTAGTAGCCATCAATGACCTTTTGGTCGTCAATTTGGTAGCTCACCTCCTCAACGTCAAAAGGGATAGTTTTCAGGAGGGACTTTTTTGTAATTAGTTTCATATCAACTCCATTGATGGCGCAGAGGTTCAAGTATCTTCATCGCGGCTTCCGCTGTTAAAGTCGCGGCTAATCTGTGTTGAGCCAACCACTGACGATGGGCATTTGGCCCAACCTGATTGGTAACAGCAACAAGGCCTGTAAATGTTTTTGCGACTGAGTGCCAGGCTTTGGCAACACTGTAAAGTTCAAGAGTTTCTAATACCGGCTGTGGTCCTGAGGACTGCTCTTCAACAAGCGATATGGTGGAACTTCCTGCAACGGTGCACGGAGAAAGGGTCGATGGCACCGAATGAGGAAACAGCTCTGGTTCTGAATCGGCAACGAGATAAGATTGGCTCCTGCGAACATCGGGGGGGGAAAATTTTACAGATCTGGCTTGATATACGTGCACGTCCTTGAACGTGCCCAGTACTCCCCCGGTGCAACAAAACATCACGTCTCGCCCTGCAACGACGTCAAGGAGACGGCCTGCGCAGATGGCAGATGACACGGCCCCGACTCCGACAGTAATCTGAGTCGCTCGAATTCCAGCGGTGGCGAGCTTTTCCATGAGAGGTAACGTCTCAAACGGTGCGGCACTAGCAACAATCAGATGTGTCATGATTTAAATGCCTACAAGGCTACACAAAACAACAGGCTTTTTATGCAGCACTTGAAACAAATGGCGTCTCACTTCGACCCTCATGCGTTCTTCGAGTTCCTCGGCCGTTGTTTCTCGAGAGGCAACCGCATGATTAAACCCCTTGATAGCGCAACGACGAAGCGATTTTTCAAACTCTTCGTTGCTTAAATCTTTGGGCGGCATAATGCCTTGAATGTTGATTTTTACGTCGCCAAGTAGCTGAGGCTCTGTCAAGTCGCAGGCAGCCGACACAACGACAAGTCCCAGCTCGCCAATTCTTAATCGGTCGCGCAAAACATCGTACGTCAGTAAGTCCATCGAGCCACTGTCGACAAACAAATGATCTATATCGATACGATCGGTGATGGTGACTTGTTTATTGTCGACGTCAATCACATCACCGTTTTCAATCACAAAAGTTCTGGTGTCATGAAGTCCAAGCTCCGCGGGTATTTTAGCATTACTACTCAAGTGACTAAATGTTCCATGAACGGGAATAAAGTTTTTTGGTTGTAGAGCCGTAATTAGCTGTTTTAGTTCTTCCCGATAACCGTGCCCACTAACATGAATATGTGGATCGTTTCTTATAGAGTGAATACGCGCACCCCGACGCTCCAGTAGACTCATCATGTGCTGAACAATGCGCTCATTTCCAGGGATGGTTCGACTACTAAAAACAACAACATCACCTGGGCAAATACTAAATTGGCGATGCTCGCCATTAGCCATGCGCATCAATGCGGCGCGCCATTCGCCTTGACTTCCTGTGGCGATAACGCAAAGCTCAGATCGCGACATGTTAGATGCAGCACTGGAGTCGACAATTAAATTTGGCGGCGGCTGGAATAAACCGAGCTCGCTAGCAACTTTGATACAGGTATCCAAACCACTGCCGAGAATTAAAACCTTGCGCCCAACCCGCTCACAAACATCTAAAATCGTCTTTAAGCGCCAAAAATTACTGCTAAATGTACTAACAACGATGGCCCCGTCCTGGGCACTTTCAAAAGCTCTCTGCATGGGTTCAATCACGCTGGATTCAGAAGGACAAAAACCAGTCAGATGTGCGTTGGTGCTATCGGCGAGTAATAAGTGAATACCCTCCTTGCCAAGAGCTTTTAAATGGTCAACATCAACTGGCTTTTCCACAACAGGCGTAAAGTCAAATTTAAAGTCACCTGTATGAAAGATATTAAATGTCTTTCCCCTAATCATCAGGCCGCAGGCGTTAGGGATACTGTGATTAAATGGTACAAACTCGACGGAGAAATCATCGAACTCAACACGATCTCGTGGCATAATGCGGTGGATCGGGTATCTTGTCGCAACACCTCGTCTCTGTAGCTTTGCTTCAATTAAGGCAGCTGTCCACGGGGTCGTATAAACGGGACCTGGCCAGCGGTTTAGCATAAATGGCAATGCCCCAATGTGGTCTTCATGGCCATGGGTTATGATGTAGGCGTAAACCCCCCCAAACTGTTCGATCCACGCATCCATGTTGGG
>JBIKKO010000064.1:0-16876 GCA_044360315.1 Oligoflexales bacterium | reverse complement strand
AATACTGACAGAGTCAGGATTGAGACAGGCGTCAGATTTAGGATAAAAAAATTGGGCCTTCGGTATATCCGTTCGGACAAACTGTCATTTAAAGACCCCATTAGATCTATCTCAATCTTTGTCGTTATGGCGTAAACAACCCAGCATGTACAGAAACCAGCCGGGAAGGGGCATGGTATAGATGGCAGACATCTAATGGTTGTAGATCGATAGAGATTGCCTACCGATGTTTGCAGGCTTACTGTGAAATCTGTCACTTCTAGCAATGGAGGAGCTCCCATGAGTTTTAAGATTCTTTGTGATCAGGATTTACTGACTGCAACAAAACAACTCGTAGCGGAGGAACGTCAAATTCTTACGAGAATTTTGCAACACCTTCGAGAAACGGATCGTAGACGGCTTTATAGCGACCTTGGCTGCGCGAGTTTGTTTGAGTATGGGGTGAAGCAGTTACAATATAGCGAGAGTCAGGCAAGTCGGCGTATTCAGGCGATGCGACTCATTAAGGAAATTCCAGAGATTGAAGCCAAGATTAATTCAGGATCTTTGAGCCTCAGCAATATTTCACAAGCACAGAGTTTTTTTCGTGACGTCGCCGCTCACCCGGTGCCCGGCCAGCCTAGGCTTGTGACCAGGCAACAGAAGCTTGATGTGCTGCAGCTTCTCGAAGGCCAGTCGACTCGCGATGGCCAGAAAAAACTCATTGAGCTCGGCAATGACATTCGACTTCCAAAAGAGCGGGAACGGGTCCTTCCTGGAGATAAATGTGAAGTGCGTTTTGTAATGGAACCAGGTCTTCGTCATAAACTTGATGAAGTCAGATCGCTCCTTGGAAGTGATGGCACCGCTTTGGGATTTGCAGCACTGATTGAAAAAACCGCTGACGTTAGCACGGAAGCTTTGCGTGAAAAGAAGTTTGGTAAAAAGCGGGTAGCCATCACGACGCCAGAGCAAAAACCCCCGTCAACCAATCCTCGTTATATTACGCGGGAGGTCAAGCATCACGTCTGGCAGCGGGACAAAGGATGCTGCACGTCATGCGGAACTAGGCGCGGTCTAAACTACGACCACGTCATCCCTGTGGCGCGAGGAGGCCTACCCACCATAGATAATCTGAGGCTTCTATGCTTCAACTGCAATCAGCGGGCAGGACTGAGAATGGGTCTAGTGCCCATGAGGGATTGATGTTGTTTTCAAGATCTAATGGGAGAATGAAGCGGGGTCATACACTTCTGCGACAAAAGTTTTCAAACATTGATCTCCTTGAGGTTGACCTTCTTGACCCCATCCAGGTCGAAGACGCACTGCTAGGATTATCTGAGCTAAAGGCTCGAATTGAGTTCGCAGTCAAAGAAGGCAAATAAGGGTCTGAACAAGTTGCGCACAGAATGCCCAAAGCACGTCAAACACGGCTTGCTTGTTTCTATTCTAAGCCTCTGTTTCTACAATAATTTATCCGCTTATTTTTAAAAATCATGAAATCCAGCTTGCCGTAGTCAGATCTGACTGTCCACAGTGCTCATCGCCAGACGCAGTCTTGCTTAAACCTGGTGAACCACGCATAGGCGGGGTATAATCAGAGGCAAAGTCATCAAGGAGATCCAATGAACTACAAAATAAGGAACTCATGGTTGGCACTCATCGTGCTGTCGACTTTGACTCTCAATTGCGGCAAAAAAGATAAAAAGAAAGAAAGCCCTGATCCAAGTCCACCGTTTGAGCTCGATCAGTCCCCTGTTGGCAGCTGGGTTGGAGTTTTTCAAAAGCTTGAAGATGAAGAGTCTAGTGGAGAGGCCGTAACTGCAAGCGTCGTGATTGAGGCCAATAAGCGCTTTATGATCGAACTTGGCGACAGTCCTAAATTTAAAACAGAAGGGACATGGAGTGAGTTTCAAAGTCAAAAACTTATCTTGAAGCTTACCTCTTCAACAGCCAATGATATCGGTGCTCAAGGTCAAATTATTGAAGTTGACTATCGCATAAGACCCACCCAGTTAGCCCTGTATCATAGTAATTTTGAAATGTATCTCAATCGTGAGGAAAGTGGTGAGCCAGGGGACGAGAACCAAGACGTTCCTGCCAAGTTCTTCATTGGTCGGTGGACTTGTGACAACGATGCGGGACGAACATCAATTGTCTCCATTGACAGCAACAATGATTTCAAACTGAGCACGGTTCAGTCCGGAGAACAAATTCTCGTGGTCATTGGAAACGCTGCAAATACGTCCCCTGAGCGTCTGTCATTGAATATCAAAGAATCGTCAGCCACATTAGCCAAAGGAGCGCAGTTTGAATTACAAAAAATTGGACAAGGCGCTCGTCTTTACTTTAATCGACCCAATACAGGATCCTTAAGCTTAGGAAGCTGCCGAAAATAGAGTGGACTTTAAGCCTTTTGGCGTGTGGCGCAAGATATGAAAATCACACTAAGGTTAGGGCACACAATGCGAGAATCGATGTAGTTTTATATCACCGTTCACACCTGTTAGAAGGTCAATTTATAAGGCTGGAAAAACTGATTTAAGCCAATACTAAAACCCCGGCTCTTCGTTCTTTGAACAGAGACACCATAGTCAAATCTAAAACTTAATCGATAAACCTGCGGAATCGACACTCGCACGCCCCCACCAACGGAAGTCTCACGGTTTTTAGCAAAATTTTCGCCATCAAGCCACGCAGATCCCGAGTCAATAAACACAACGGGCTGAATGTGTGCGTATTTAAATCTCAAGGCAACAATACGCGCCTCTAAATTGACGTAAGCCATTTGGTTCCCATAACTGATCCCATCAGGCAAACCTCGAACTGAATCAAAGCCACCTAGGTAATACAATCCCGACAAGGTTTTATCAGAAGATTTTGCTGTAAAAAGATGAGCCGCCAGATTTACGTCTCTCGGGAAAAGCCAGTACCCAAACCATTCAGTCTCTGCGAATAGCCCACTATCACCCGGCGGTCGCGATAAACCTAGGATGGCTCGCCCCTTCACGCCATTCATGTTTAACCCTTGAATCGAAATCGTATCAATAGCCAAAACCCCACCTAAATTCGCACCCCAACCAGTCTTCGAATTAAGCCTTACACCCTTTGGTAGCATGTCTTTGTCAATTGAACGAGCGGGCTGAAATCTTGATGGCGCCTCACGAGATATCTGACTATGAAATCCCGCTTGGAGGGAACCATGACCATCAAATTCGACGACCGGATACAAAAGCTGCGCCTTTGCGACAAATGCATCACTGTCAGCGTGTCCTATGACGTCTCCATTCTGATCAAAGAACGCGCGTCGACGACGATCTTGCCATAACTCACCACCCCAAAGTCCCAAGCCGCGCCAAGCCCTTGGTGATTTAAAGAAAGCGAAGAATCCCGGTGGCAGATCGCCATAACGTCGAAGCTCAGCACCTGCGGCCCAAAGTCGACCAAAACTATGGGTCTCATACCCACCAAGCACTAGAAGAGGAGTACCGCCACCGTAGACACCTCTGAAAACTGGAATTTTAGTCCACTTCTCCTCAACTTTAATCATAACGCGGCATTGAGTTTGATCCGCATGATCAAACTCAACCTGTGCCGACGAAAAGATATCGGTCGTTAAAATTTTAACTTCAAGCTTCTTCAAATCTGTGTCTGAGACTAGCTCAACACCATCTAGATCTAAATAATCGTAAAACCACGCCTGCGACGTATTTCGTAGACCCGACACCTGAAACTGCGGCTTACGACACGCCGCAAATCGTTCTTTGTTAGTTACTGGTGAATCCACATCTGAATCTCCAGATGAGTCCACAGCCCAGACCAAACCCGACCTCAGTCCAAGCAGCATCGGCGAAAAACCTAGAATCAAAATTCCGAAGTATCTCGCAACGGCCACAGATATTAACGAGACCTGCCAGGCTGACTTCAAAATAACCTCAAAGATAGGGGTCATCCTTTGCTAAATAGTTAACGACGTAATCGTGGACGCCGTCTTCAAGGGTGGTCATTTTCTTCTTGTAGCCAGTTCGCTGCCGCAACTCGTCAAGACTTGCCTCTGTGAAATACTGGTACTGGTTACGGATCTGATCAGGCATTTCGACCCATTCAAATTTTTCTTTCTTTTGACCCAGCGCACGAAACACAGATCGACCCAGATCAGCAAACGATCGCGCTTTCCCAGAACCAAGATTAAAAACTCCACTAACTGCCACTCGTCGAACACTGTATAGGTGATACATCACATCAACGACATCCTTCACGTAGACGAAATCTCGTCGCTGTTCCCCATGACCAATATCGTCGCGGTAACTTTTGAACAATTTCAATGAACCTGTTTCCTTAATTTGTGGAAACGCATGAAACGCTACACTTGCTTGTGAACCCTTGTGATACTCCTGCGGACCATACACATTAAAGAATTTGAGTCCCGCCCAAAACGGGGGTTTGACGGCTTGCTTCATGACCCACAAGTCAAATAGATGCTTACTATAGCCATAGGCATTGATCGGTCGAAGTTGGCTTAGATTTTTCGCAAGATCGCCATATCCGTGTTCTCCTGCGCCGTAGGTTGCAGCTGATGACGCATAGATAAAAGGAATCTTGTTTTTACTGCAGAAGTTCCATAGGTGCATGGAATAGTGCAAGTTATTGTGGATCAGGTAGTCCACATCAGTCATCGTGGTCGAAGAACACGCACCCATATGAAAAACGGCCTCGATGGGGGAGCTTTTCGGCAAGCCTTCTAGCCACACCATAAACTCATCTTTATGTATAATATCAGTGATTTGCCTCTTTACCAGATTCTTCCACTTCTGACCCTCACCCATCCGATCAACCACAACGATATCGGACAAACCCTTTTCGTTGAGCTTCCACACAAGAGCCGACCCAATAAAACCAGCTCCACCTGTAACGATAATCATTTACGCGACCCTCCATTGAGGCTAGACTCCCATCTTGCCATAGTTTACACGATGTTGGAATTGTTCTAGTGAGACTATTTTCGCATGGGTATTGGTTTCATTGAATTAGTTGTAATTGCCCTCGTCGCCTTGGTCCTACTTGGGCCACAACGAATTCCTGAAGTGCTTCGCCAAATCGCCAAGGTCTACGTTCATCTGCGCCGCTCATCCAATGATCTAAAGAGCGCCTTTGACCATGTTGTCCATGAGGCTGAAACCGAGCTTCGACGCACAGAACTAGATAAACTAAAAGTGTCCCTTGAGCCGGTCCTTGACCAGACTTCGTCTGTAACCGATCGCGCAGCATCCTCACCAAATGATTCCGTCGCTTCAACGCCAGCGCCAGCAAGGAGTCCACACCCTGGCGGTGATTGGGAGAGCCAAGGGAGCTCATCGGCCTCAGAGCCGCTACCAACCCAAAATTCTGTTTTAGAACCACCGAAGGCCTAATTTTATGGACACTCTAAATCATTTGTCGATGGATCATCTGAGACGAATCGGGAATAAGCAGTCTCTATACATTGGGGGAGTAAGTGTTGCCGAACTTGCGACGAGGTTTGGCACCCCACTTTATATTTATGATTTTGATCGGATACGTGAACGTGCTGATGCCATTTCTGGTGTATTGGCACAGATTTCAAAGTCATCACGCGCTTTTTTTGCCATGAAGTCGCAAAGCAATTTATCTATCTTAAAACTGATAAACTCTCGTGGACTTGGCATGGATGTGGTCAGTGGCGGCGAAATAGAGCGAGCACGCGCTGCAGGTGTGCCCGGCCAAGACATTATATTTTCCGGAGTAGCAAAATCTGAGTCCGAGATCCGGCTTGGCCTGCAAGAAAACATTGCATCATTTAATATAGAATCTCCACACGAAGTTGAGCTTCTGAAGAGGCTTTCGTCAGATCTTGGGCGTCAAACCCGGGTCTGCCTGCGCATAAACCCAAACGTTGACGGAAATACACATTCAAAAATCAACACAGGCTTGGCTGAAACAAAATTTGGACTCAGCCCTGAACTTGCTAAACAGCTGACCCTTGAAATCATCCAATGTAAGCACCTACGACTGACCGGCGTGAGCTGTCACATTGGCAGTCAGATTTTTGACTTAAACACAGTGAAGCTTGCAGCTCTTAGTATGAAGAACTTTGCCCGTGAGCTACTGAGCCTTGGCGCCCCACTTGATCATATCGACATGGGAGGAGGCCTCGGCGTCCCCTACCATCAACAAGAGGTTAAACAGGAGTCCAGCTTTACGGAGTGGGTCAACACGGCACGAATGGCACTACCTGATTCATCGTTTTCATTGCGCCTAGAGCCTGGACGCTCGATTGTTGCTGATGCGGGAATTCTCGTAACGAAGATCCTAGATCTAAAACCAGCTGCTGCCAAAACATTTGCAATTGTTGATGCCGGGATGACGGAACTATTGCGCCCAGCTATGTACGATGCTTATCATGAGGCGGTGCCAGTAGACATGGTTTCTAAGGAAGCAGAATACAAACTCTACGACATCGTCGGTCCTGTCTGTGAAACATCTTGTTGGCTTGCCGCGGGCAGATCACTGCCTAAACTTGAGCGACTAGACTTAATCGCCATTTTAACTGCTGGGGCCTACGGCATGACCATGGCTTCCAACTATAATTGTCGCCCACGTCCTGCTGAGGTTGCCGTGTCAAATGGACAGTTCAAGCTGATTCGCAAGAGAGAGCAATTGCAAGCCATCTGGGACGACGAGTTATCCTGCCTCGACCCATTGCTTTAGTTTTCTAATCTCTGTTGCAGTCAAATTTTTAAAATATTAATCCACATCATTTATCTCGGGCCGGAACTCGGGATTCGTTTGAAAGTATTTGATCGAGATAACTCTATGTGTATTGGCCCACGAAAGACTTGCACTCTCTGGATGTGCGCCCTGCCGGGCCCACAAATAAAAACACACAGGCAGTCCTCTACCTGTGTGTTTTGAATAGATTCAGGGTTGATCTAAAAACAGCTAACGAAAAACTGTTGTAATCGCAACTCCTATTCATACCTGAGATATATAGCAACTCCTTGAACTGGATTGCCCAATTGTTTGATGAAAAAACTATTTGTAATAACATACCCTTGCGGGAAATCAAAAACAACCCCTGGACGTCTTTGATATTTGAAGACACCAGATGTAATCAACCTTTGTTCGCCTTTGTTACAGTGAGAAATCGTTGAACCGATGATCCCACTGAATACTCCATCGTCTGATCTAGTTGAAGAATATGAATAATTATCTGCGGGCACAATGTCCTCATTACATTTTATGAACACGCTGTAATTTAAACTAGTGTTACGGAGACTTCCTTGTCTATTTCGTATTTCTGTTTCACCGCTTCTATCAAAACCGTTAATTTTGACAAACAATTCGATTGGTCTATAAACTTTGATCTCTGCCGGGTAACTTGTTTGAGCGATCAATGAATTTCGTTCATTTTTGATAGATACGGACAAAGGTGTTGGACGAAACGCTGCAACCCACATTGTAGGCGTAACTTCTATTGTTGTTGCAAAAGTTTCACCAGGTTCTAAATTTTCTATCAGCAACCCTTTCCCATTTTGCACAAGTACGTTTTGTGGTTTAAATTCAAAATCAAGAGTATAATCCTTCATTGCAGTTGAGGTGTTGTTCTTTAACTTTACATCGACGAGCGTTTTTTGAAACAACCCATAGGGGGTTTGAGGTTTAAACTCAACAACTTCTAAAGGTTTTTTAGCCTCGAGATCATAGGTTGCAGTCTGTACAGCGACGAAATTTCGTTCGTCTGTATAACGCTCTAAATAAATTCTAAACTTATGCTTGCCTTCGTCCGCCAACATGCTCGTTGCGCGCATCTTATAGACATCCCTAATCGTTAACTCTTCACCATTCACTAAGGTCGGTAGATTAATGTGTTGTAGGTTCACTTCCTCGTATCCAATCACTTTTGCTACACGAACTCTAAAACCTCCGTGTGGTGTTGGTACACCACCCTGATTTACAATTTTAACTCCAAGCATTGTATCCAGACCTGTATAAAGCGATGGATCTGCTCTTAAGAAATGACCAAAACCAGTAACTCGTATTGCGTAATTCTTTGCTCTTAACTCATTGAACTCAACGAGTGCGGCGTCCGTTGCTAGTTTTTTCTCCTTTTCTAAAGCAGCATCGATAGCGTCTAAATATCCAAGATCGATGGAGGCTTTTTTGATGTCTTCAGACACATCAACTTGGTCTGCATAAGGAGGAATGCTTGCATAAATTTCTTTAGATTTCTCATTAAAAATTCTTGCATATTCAGATTTACGTCGGATGACAATCTGGGTTTCAAATCCTTGTTTGTAGCTTTCTTCGAATATGCTAATACAATCATGGTCACTCAAAGCACATGGATTATCCCGATGGTCAATTTTAGGTGCTTCTGGAAGAGAAATAGTATTTCTAACATTTTCAGGCAACATGATTGGAGGGTTATTACCCAGGATCTTTGGCAAAGGGATATTAGTTATATATTCCCCCGCAACTGTTTTTTGTTGACTGAAAAGATCTGAGTCTGAACCTATCGGTAGTGATTGAATCGTTTCAAGCTCACTCATTTTGATAGATTTTTGGGTAAGTGGTTTTTCCTTGATGATATTTTGAATCGCCAAATTAAAAACCTCAGCGCCCGTTTTTGCAGGAGCTGCTTTGCTGGCGTAATCTTTGGCTTGTTGTACACCTGATTCTTTAGCAGCCTGGTCAAAAGCGATCTCACCATTTCGAACCTTTATATAGCTGCTTTGTTTTGTTCGTGTTTCGCTGTGTTGCAATGCCTGTCGGATGGCAATTTTTTCCGCCTCGTCAGTAAGATAAGGAAAATCCTCTAGTTTAAAGCTCGTTTTCTCAGCTATCAATTCTCCAAGTTGTCTACCAAATCTTTCTGCCGATTCTTGAATTCGCCGTTGTGTGGAGTTAATACCAGATGTTAGAAAACATTCAATGACCCTGGAACCTGACTTATAATAACAGGACTTTAATTCCTGATCTGTATAGAATTTGTTTGATATTGCATCAAGGCATTCAAGATCAGCTTCATCTTCGTCGAATTCTCTTCTGCAAATTCCAAGGGCACACTCATTAAACTCGTTATCTTTTGCCAGTCTAAGACATTCATCCGTGCTACGTTGATACGCTAAGTCATTACAAAAGGCCTTAACCGAAGACTCTGAAACCGGACATGAGGCATATGCATTCACGGATGTGATGAGTGTTAAAATTACAAGACTCTTTAAAAATGAAAGCATGATCTCTCCTTTAATATATTATAAAAACAGCGCCGAGATAATATACGTGATACCTCTCTTCTTTTATTTTGTCAATAAATATAAAATTTTTTCTGTTTTAAAGCCACATCAATAATTATCAATAAATATTATTTTTCTATAACTTAGTGTTTTTAATATAATTAATTTAATATTACTTAATCGACTAAACCGGACTTTCGCCAATAATGTGATGGAGAGCGTCAGAACCATTGCAGCACAGGCATTTGAAGGCAGGTGAGGCCGATTACATGCAAGCAGATCGAGTCATTTAGCGAGTAATACAAAAAATATTAGCTGGTTACATTATAAGCGATCTCGGCAAAATGGATTTAACCAAGGCACAGAGCGGATGCTTGAGTTGCTGAGCGACAAACCATCTGCCATGATGCATTATCCCTAATCATCAAAACCACGACGGATGTTTTGCTCCATATCAACGGAGCAAAAAGAACTGACTGAATTGGATTCCCAAATCAAAAGTAGTAGGTAATCGCCTTCACGCGCCATAAATCACTTGTCCCGCAATGGGTCTAAGATTTTGTATCACGCTAATGGCGCACGTCTGAGAGTAGCTGTGAATTGATCCTAGTCAAAGCTTAAGGTGTTTGCTGAAGCTTTACCCTGGGAGACTGCTTCAACCGCAGCAAGGAACCTCATCGTCGCGTGGTCTGCACCACCGCAGCAGATCATTAATCTAGAGCGAGAGATTTCTGCGTCTTGGACCAGATCTCTGAGAGACAAACGACGGTAGAACTGCTAAGCCCCGTTAAAACGTGTCAAGCGCTTGATTATTGGGGCTCTTTAGGTAGGATCAAGCCACTATTGACCCAGTCGTCATGAAGGATCTCGAGCCATGATCAAGCCTATCTCAGAGTTAGCGCATTCTCTAAATATATCAGACCATCACATTGAGCCTTATGGGCGCGATAAAGCCAAGATTCACTTAGAAGCGCTGGCTGCTGCTGAACGGCAACGAACTCAAGGAAAGTTGGTTTTAGTTTCTGCAATCACACCAACACCAGCGGGCGAAGGAAAGACGACCATGTCCATTGGATTGGCTCAGGGTCTTTGTAAACTTGGGCAAAACGCTGTATTAGCCCTGCGACAGCCGTCCATGGGCCCAGTATTTGGCCGTAAGGGTGGCGCCACAGGAGGTGGTCAATGTAGACTCGAACCTTCCGATTCCATAAATCTGCAGTTTACGGGAGATTTCCACGCCGTAACAGCCGCCCACAACCTACTTGCAGCCGCCATTGACAATCAAATACATTTTGGCAAAACCCGTCTCGACCCATCACGAGTTCTGTGGAAACGCGTTATCGACATGAATGATCGAAGTCTAAGGCGAATCGTCTCAGGGCTTGGTGGCCGCGCGGTTGGAGGCACACCGCGCGAGACTGGCTTTGACATCACGGCAGCCAGTGAGGTGATGGCCATTCTTTGTTTAGCAAATTCTCGAGAAGATCTGAGGCAAAGAATTGATCGCATTCTAATTGGTTATGACCGAGTCAATAGTCCTGTGTTTGCAAAGGAGGTTGGAGTCACCGGAGCTATGATGGCTGTGTTAAAGGAGGCCATCTTACCGAACCTAGTCCAATCGCAAGAAGGCGTTCCAGCTTTTGTTCATGGCGGCCCCTTCGCCAATATTGCACATGGTTGCAATTCTGTCTTAGCCACACGCATGGCATTGGCTTTTGGTGACTGGGCGATTACAGAAGCTGGGTTTGCATTTGACCTAGGTGCCGAAAAGTTCCTTAACATTAAGGCGCAGGCAGCTGGATTAAACCCCGCGGCCATTGTGATTGTTGCCACAGTCAGAGCGCTCAAAATGCACGGTGGTATATCATTATCAGCGTTAGCTGAAGAAAACACGCATGCCGTTTCAAAAGGGCTTGAAAATCTTGAGGCTCACATAGACGCTGCTCGGTTTTTTCAAAAGCCAATCGTCGTGGCAGTGAATCGTCGCCATGAAGATACGAAAGAGGAGCTTCACACGATCACTGATTTCTGCGCGAGACTAGACATACCTTGTAGCATTGTCGACGCCTATGCGAGGGGAGGGGACGGAGCGAAAGACTTGGCCGAGAAGGTTAAGAACGCAGCTCACAAAGTTGATGGCCAAACCCTTCCACGCTTATATAGTTCGGAAATGACCATCCAGGAAAAGATTGAGGCTATATCTACGAGAATCTACGGGGCATCAAAAGTCTTACTATCCCCGGAAGCCGAATCTAAAATAAAACGCGCTGCCAAAGACGGATTTAGCAGACTGCCGATCTGCATGGCCAAGACTCAAAATTCCTTATCAGACGATCCTAAACGACTGGGAAGACCTAAAGACTTTGCCATCACCGTAAGAGACATTGAGGTGGCTTCAGGCGCGGGATTTATTGTGGCACTTGCAGGAGACATCATGCGGATGCCTGGACTTCCGGAAACTCCGGCAGCCGAGAAAATTGATGTTGATGATCAAGGAAACATACTAAATCTAACTTAAAATCAAGGCGGCTTCGACCACCACACGGCCTCTTCTGTGCTGCAACTGACTAGACCGATCTTCTAGGACTTTGGACAATCGATGCGTGATGATGTTGTACGATTACCGCACGTCGCGCGAACATTGACATGACCAGTGAATCGAGAGCACACGCCTTTACTTACGCGGCACTGTATTCCGTCAATGGTAAAATTATCCGAATCAGCAGCCCTACAGTTTAGTCTACTGGAGTGGAACTTGGAGTTGACCCTGACCCTGGCAATTGTAGTAGACAATCTCTTACAGTGATTAACGGTCATGGAAAGAGTCTTTGGATTTTTTACTGCTGTGGTCGACTCTGCCAAAAACGCCGCATCCTCCGAAGATAAAGGCTCTTCTGTGGCTTCAACCTGATCCTCCTCACCCATCGTGTCGGCATCCATGGACTCTGGGGCTGTTGTGGTCGTCTGCCGATCAAGATCTCGGGCACGACAGCCTGTCACGAGTCCTAAGCACACCAAACCCCCAACAACGACACACAGAGCAGACATAAGCTTACGAACTGTCATGCAAGTCTCCTTTTTCCTAACAGGAATTAGACTAAAGATAAGGTAATCTAATGAAACAAGAGTATTACGAGTCACTTCTTCACAAGTATACACGAGGTCGCATGCAAACAGAAAACTCTGAGCGGATCGGCCGCCAAAAACCCAGATCTGACAAAAGAAAAACCCTGGCTTATGAGACCAGGGTTTTCGTTACCAATAAATCTAAAATGACTACCTCTCGAGCAAGAGGGAGGGGAGAAGAGTTAAGTGTCCGCCACAAGGAAAACTCTGAGGCTCACTTGCCCCATTCGCGAATCTTCGCAACCAAAGCCTTAATATCATCATCACTTAGGACTGCTCCCCAGGGGGGCATTGTACCGGACAAACCTACAGCTGTTCCGCCTTCTTTGATCACTTTTGTGATATGCGCATCATCTACTTTGGCCTGCCATGCCTTGTCGTGGAAGTTTCTTGGTTTTGGGTTCATCGCTAGCGCTGCTGCACCGTCTGCTTTCCCATCAGCACCATGACGGCTGCCACAAAGAGACGTGTACTTTGCTAAGATGGGATCGGCATCAGCGGCAGCCGATACCGGAGCAGGCATCTCGCCCTTTTCAGTTAACTTCAATTGATTAGAGCTCGTCATCTGTCTTTCGGCCGTAAACTGCTTCCAGTAAGGCACGGGATCATACTGATCCATACACGATGACATTAAAACCGCTGAACATACAATCGCTGGAATAGCTCTCATCATAGGCTTTACCTCGAAAAAGTCGGATCCCTAGTATAGCAAAGGCAGCACCAATCATTAAAGCAATAAATTCAGTTAAATCTCTATCACAGCAGCACCAGACCGCCCAATATTTAATCAGTGGTTTTGAAAGTTGCCTGCAATATAAGAATGAGCCACCTTTTGACTAAAAAACGATCAAACCTCAGATTCGATCACCTAGACTATAGCTGAGGCGCAACACAAATCGGTTTTGCACCGAGCGCCCATCAGAGGCTGGACCAAAACCGCCACGTGTTCCACCGTCGGGGCTACCATCCCGGCGCCAATCCCGAGCCACCGCCGTAAAGAGCTCCAATTGGTCATCAACAAGCCAAATCCAACCGAGCTGGGCCTGCAGACCCCGTGCTGAAACGGCTGACGAGACAATCCCTTCGGGGTGCATCCGACCTTCTCCATACCAGACACTAAAAGTAAGACGTTCAGCCTTCGGATCACCTACAGCGGAAGTAAAACCAAAGCTTGAAAGATACTCGTCGGCAATCTCCATTACAGATCGCTGATATTGCTGGCGAACATGTCGCACCTCCACACCAAAAGCCGCCTGCGAGAATACAGACGCATCTAAAATCCACTTCGTCGCAAACTGATACCACTCCATTTGCCGAACCCCAGACTCAGCTCGCTCCTCCAAGGCAGCAGCCGACAAGCCCAAGCGAAATCGGCTGTCTTGACTGTAATGAGTTTGAAACGCTCCTCCCCAGTATGGTTCACGCTTGCTAGGGCTCTCACCCACGCTTTCTTTGCTCCCTGTTCTGCCATCATGCCGATCATCACGCCCGCTAATGACGTCTAACGACATTCCAATGTACCGATCATCACCATCATCGATCTCAATCAACTGCGGCGTCGAGAAACCTGCAGCAAACGCCTTGCGCGGACCCTGCACTCGCAAACCAAATGCTAACAAATCCGGTGAAACAATCATGTCTTCGAAAATACGAGACAGCACACCGACATGAGCTTTGAAACCACTGCGATTCATTATAAAACGATACTCATCGAGAAATTTAAGACTTGAAGACTCCTCGAGGATGCGACCCGAGCGAGTGTCAATCTCCCTAGCATCAGGCCCCGCATTAAGTGCATCTGCGCGCAACGTGGCCTCAATACCAAAACCCTGGGGTACTGATACGGACAAATCCACACCGGATTTTGCTAAACCCAATACGGTTGTTTCACCGCGCGCGGTGCGCCCGTCCTCGGCTCCCTTGTTTGAGTGCCCCGAATCATTTTGCTTTGAAAAACCGCGCAACTCTGAAAGATACATAGCCTCCAAAAAAAATCGATAAAACAGATTGGAAGCTCTATGAGTTGAGTCTTTTTTTTCGTTTTCTCCAAAACACAAACTCGATGACAAAAACGAGATAAAAAAAATCCAACCTAGTGCGCGATGCATGATAGGGCCCCCAGTGTTTGAAACCGCCGTATTGGCGTCAGTATTTTGGCGTCCAGGTCAATTCCATGGCGCAAACCGTTGAAAGTTTGTCGCACTGTGCCTACAACACGCGCCATGTTGGAATAAACCAAAATCCAAACAAATGATTGTAGATTTAACCACTACCATAACTTTAACACCTTCCCCATCACTCGGCCAAATATTCCCACTAATTTTGGCACAGCTTTTGAATCACAAGCTGGGAATAGGTGTATCTAGATAACCAATGGTGACCGACGTTATCCCTGTGGAGCCTTCATGTCCAAGAAAGATGACAAAAAAACAGAGAAAAAGGACAAAGCCCCAGCGACTCCGGAACAGGAGGCCGCTGCCGGCAAGAAAAAGCGCATCATCCTTTTCGCAGTTGTAGGCTTACTGGTTGTGGGTGGCGGCGCATTTGCTGCCATGAAGTTTCTCGGAGGCTCATCCAAAGATAAGCAAACAGAGGATAAAAAAACCGAAGAGGGCGGCCCATCAGATGCTGCCGGTGCCGAGGCAGACGCGGAAGGAGATGCAACAGGAGATGCAGACGGCAAAGCCGATGGTGAGGCGAAAAAAGACGACGGTCACGGCGGGGATGCCAAGAAAGACGACAGTCACGGCGGGGATGCCAAGAAAGACGACAGTCACGGTGGGGATGCTAAGAAAGACGACGGTCACGGTGGAGATGCTAAGAAAGACGACGGTCACGGTGGAGATGCTAAGAAAGACGACGGTCACGGTGGAGATGCCAAGAAAGACGACGGTCACGGTGGAGATGCCAAGAAAGACGACGGACACGGCGGGGATGCAAAAAAAGAGGGCGCCGAGAAAGACAAAGAAAAAAGTCAAGGACGCTACAGCGGCATTGGTCTCATGTATGAAATGAAACCATTTCATCTAAATCTAGGAAATCCCCTCGAAAATCGTTACGTCAGACTCGAGATACGGCTCGAATACAGCAACGAGGATCAAAAGACAGAACTTACAGCAAGAGACAGTCAACTTCGCGATGCCATCGTCTCTATCGTAAGTCGGAAGACTAGAGAGCATCTTATAAGCCCAGATGGTAAGGACCAACTTCGACTCGAGATTAAAAATAGAATTAACCAATATCTAGATAAAAAAATAAGCAACGTCTACATCACTGACATTCTCATCGAATGACGCCCTAACAAAACACCTCACAGATTTGGCTTACGGAGATTTGGATGAATCAGGTTCTCTCACAAAACGAAGTCGATGCCCTGCTGTCAGCGGTTTCGGACACTGGTGGCAACCAGCAAGGGCCACAGTCTGGACCTGGTGGCCTCGGCGTCATGCAGTACGATCTTGCCAATAATGATAAAATTATTCGCGGACGAATGCCGACTCTCGACATTATACATGATCGATTTATTCGGCTCTTTCGCATGAATCTATCGACCTCTCTACGCAAGATGGCCAACATCTCTGTGAATAATACCGGGCCTATGAAGTTTTCTGAATTTATGAACTCATTGCCACTCCCATCATGTCTAAACATTCTACGACTTGATCCCCTGCGGGGCGCAGCCGTTATGGTGATCGAATCAAAGTTGCTTTACGCGCTTGTCGATAGCTTTTTTGGCGGCGGGGATGACCCCTACACCAAAATCGAGGGCAAGGACTTTACCCCGATTGAAAATAAGATTGCTCGGCGCGTCGTCCTCGGGGCAATCGATGACCTCGAAAAAGCCTGGGAGCCCGTCTACCCTTTAAAAATTGGATATAGCCGCACAGAAATCAACCCTCAGTTCGTTGCAGTTGTACCGCCATCGGACGTTGTTATCGCAACTACGTTTGATATTGAACTAGAAAAGGTTAGCGGCACAATCAAGCTCGTCATACCGTATGCGACCTTAGAGCCGATAAAGTCAAAACTGTCTGTTGGATTTCAAAGCGAACAGCTCGAAGTTGACTTCATCTGGATCAACCGAATTAAAGAACAAATCATGCAGACCACAGCTAACGTGAACGTTAAGCTCGGGCAAGCAGATATTTCGGTCCGAGACCTCATGGAACTCGAGGCCGGTGACATTATTCAATTGAATACTGACGCCACTTTACCACTAGAAGTGTTGGTGGAAGGCATTCCAAAGTTTAAAGGCATACCGGGATTATCTAAGGGCAATCGTGCAATAAAAATTACCGACATTATCGGCTAACACCCAGACACACGGGAGGATCATACAATGGCAATGGACGGCGGCAGTGTAAAACCTGAAGACTTTGGCCTTGGCAACGAACTCGATGAGGCCCTTGCCGATGCTGGTGGATCGGAAGGGGCAAAGTCTGACGATGGCGCGCGTTCAGTCAACGATGGGCCAGGAGCACGTCTAGGTAAAACAGACTTCTCAAAACTCAAGATGA
>JBIKKO010000009.1:0-50113 GCA_044360315.1 Oligoflexales bacterium | reverse complement strand
CAACATTGCAAAGCTTCCCGCGGACCCCTAAGGTTCCAAGAAAATCCAAGAAGGTAGAGGCCTTATCAGGGTTTTGCACAATTAACGGGGCCAGTTTATAGTCGACACAAACTGCCCTACTTAATTGTGCAAAACACTTCAACCCACCAACATTGCAAAGCTTCCCGCGGACCCCTAAGGTTCCAAGAAAATCCAAGAAGGTAGAGGCCTTATCAGGGTTTTGCACAATTAACGGGGCCAGTTTATGGTTACTTTACGAGGGCCGTAACCAAGCTGAGACCAACTGCCGCAGCAGACTTAAACTGTAATCGATCTGACATTAGCTCCTTGGTCGCCTGATGACCTTCAGCTGAAGATCTCTGATAGAGGGGCGCATGAAACTCAGGACCCAGGCCAAACATGAAGGAAGCTCCAGAAAATAGCCACACGTGAAGCCGAAATCGCATGGATAAAGCCTGCAACGTTGTTTCGCTGCGAAGCGATTGTTCTGATGTTTCGTTGAAAAACTCCGTTTTGATTGATCCCACATCATAAACAAGAGTGGCATCTGAAGTCCAACGCTCTTCCCGGTAGCGACGACCAAAAACCCAACCCAGCAAGACAGCACTATCACTATAAACAAATCTAGATACCCGCAATGAGTCTCCATCTAAGGTCACACGACGACCTTCCATATCTCGATGCCACACGTCGCGCCGTAAAACACCACCAAGCAAAATACTACCTGTCGATAATGAATACTGGACTTCTGCACCCAAAAAAGCCGCGCCATGATAATAACTTATGGGCTTACCAGACTTCTTAACCTCCGGAAATTGAGTGTTATATCGAACGGGTCCTCCGCCCTGATCTCCTAGATAGAAAATCCATCTTAGATTCTGTGGACTATGTGCATGTTGCCAATCCACTGCGCTTTGCGGTAGTTGTTCAACCGAGGAAACAGACGCAAGAGGATTGCTGTCTTTGGTTAGCAACTCATCAGCCATGGATGCTTCGCTAGAATCGGGTAAAGACCTGTCATATTGAGAAGAGTCCTGCAGTCCGAAGACGGACCCTTCGTGACCAAGACCAATCATGAACTGCAAGATCATAGCTCTGTTCAATTTCATAAAATCACGCCAACTCATTTTCATTCTTCCGGGACGGAATCTCCACAAAAATCAAAGGAACGGCACCAAAAAAACGATTCAACTAGTCCTGCCACCGGACCTATCGATACGTTGCCGTATAGTCAAACGCAAGTTGTTGCAACCCCTGCTTCATTACGCGACAGCATGTCTCGCATAGAAACTCCTAGACATCGAGACCTAATCATCTGAGACCTTGCGACGACCTTTTTTTATATCAGATCGTTGCCGCTTACCGGCCAAACGCCGCTTTCTCGATGACGCACTTGGTTTTGTTGCAATCCTCTTGGTTGGAGCACGCCACACTTGTTCGAGCATCTCCTCAAGCTTTTCCAGGCACCTTCGCTCATTGACTGATCGATCCCGACTCTCATCTGAGTGGATAACAACATCGCCATTGACTGTCATGCGATTATGAAATCGATCAACAAAACGCGACTTGACGGCGGCCGGTACCCATGGAGCGTTTTCAAGATTCCAATGTAAGATCGCCTTACTCGATGTTTTATTGACATTCTGGCCACCAGGACCACTGCTTCGTGCGTAGCTAAACTCAAGTTCAGAGTCTGGAATCACTATCTTCAAAAGTCTATTCCTTTCAATCTCGCGCTCGCTTACCTATAGTTTATACGAGTTGAGAGCGTTTCGAGAAATAAACAAGCTAAAATATTGGGCAACTCCACCGCTCCCTGCAACGCAAACCGGCGCCGCTTCCATGTCACAGAGTCCAAATCATTACTGAGAATCCTCACACACCCAAAACCAAGATTCCAGCTCACGATGAGTCTTTATAGTCTTAAAGACACGTTTAAGTAGGGGCCTTGGCAACCCTAACCTTCAACCCTCACGCCGAATAGCGTAAAGGATATAAACTGGCCCCGTTAATTGTGCAAAACCCTGGTAAGGCCTCTACCTTCTTGGATTTTCTTGGAACCTTAGGGGTCCGCGGGAAGCTTTGCAATGTTGGTGGGTTAAAGTGTTTTGCACAATTAAGTAGGGCAGTTTGTAAAGGATCGATTAACGGAGCTTGCCTCTCTCAAGCGATGCCGAGAGAAAACTCGCTGCTAGAGTCTTGGTCCGTCACTCTTGACTTCATGCAAAGAAGATCAGGCAATAGAGACTCAACAAACTTTGAGTTTAGATGCCGGAACAAGCCAATCTACGCACTCAAAACAGTTTGTTAATTTTAGATAAAGAACAGTATATTAAGAATTCATCAATAAACGTTTGCCTTTGAATCGACATTTCCCTGGGGACAGGCCTGGCGTGTTGCGACTACGTTACAGCCATCCCTAAATCCATAGCCAGCTCGACGATGACGCTAGCCTCTAAGGGCTGATCAGCCTGAATTTCATCTGCAAGGGCATCTAGCACATGCCCGACAAGCAAAAACTCGTCTTCAGAACTGGGTAAGCCGTGAATTTTAAACGGCCCTAGGAGCCTGCTCAAAGAGGCTGCATCGTTTTCTGTACCCCGCATTGCGGAAAAGTAGTCTTTGAAACTCATCACGGGATTCATTATAGTGGCCTCACTTATTCGATTGCAGACGGCTTTATTGCCTCCTGGGATGAATGAAGGTCGGTATAATTTGCCGGCTCTTTAATGCCCACTGTTTTAATAGAATCCCAACCTACTGGCTTGACCCGATTTTCGAGGGATTTATGTCACATCAGCCAAAATTTGCAGACGATCGACCACTGCCTGAGCGAGTTCGGCCCAGTGATTTAGACGCCGTTTTTGGACAAGACCACATATGGCGCTCGGATGCCCCTTTAAGGAAACTAGTCGAGTCTGATCAGTTTCAATCCCTGATCTTATGGGGGCCTCCTGGAACAGGCAAGACCACCATAGCTCAACTCATCGGTCGTCACAGCTGCCGGACGTTGGTCTCATTGTCTGCAGTCCACGCAACTGTCAAAGACTTGCGTCTGGCCATCGATCAATCTAGTGAGCAGATCGCAAGCGGGCACAAAGGCAACATTCTCTTTGTCGATGAAATTCATCGATTGTCTAAAAATCAACAGGATGCACTGCTGCCAGGGCTAGAGCGTGGCCTGATTCGATTTATTGGCGCAACGACTGAAAACCCCTCTTTTACCGTCAACCCTGCAATCCTCTCGCGTTCACTGACTTTCAATCTTAGACCACTGGACGTCCATGCTCTTATCAACATGATGCAAAGAGCTCTCAAGTCGAATGATGTACTTTTAACGCAAGTCACCATCGATGAAAAGGCGTTACTGATGCTCGCACAATCAGCCAGAGGGGACGCCAGACAATGCCTCAATCTGCTAGCAGCTGCTGCCGCCTGCGCTAGACCGACCGCAAACGGTCAGCGTTTTATCAGCACTGACGTGATCGAAGAACTTAGTCTTTCTTTGCCGCTTCGTTATGATCGCGATGGCGATCAACACTACGACGTCATTTCCGCGTTCATAAAATCAATCCGCGGAAGCCACCCAGATGCTGCCGTCTACTATCTCGCGAGAATGATTGAATCGGGAGAAGACCCCCTATTTATTGCACGACGCCTCTTGATCAGCGCCAGTGAGGACATCGGTAACGCCAACCCGACAGCTATGCTCATTGCAGATGCCACAGTCCGAGCCGTAGAAGTCCTTGGCCTGCCTGAGGCTCGCATCTCACTTGCGCAATGCACAACTTATCTGGCAGCCTCACCCAAAAGCAATCGCGCCTATACTGCCATCAACGAAGCCTTGGATGATGTCCGTAAAACCGGATCATTGGATATTCCCAAATCCTTGAGAAACGCTCCGACAGCTTTCATGCAGTCTCAAGGTTTCGGCGCTGACTACGCATACCCTCACGATAATCTCGAGAAGGCAAAAAAAATGAAGTATCTACCGCCGGAACTCAAAGGCCGAAATTACTATCGCCCGCTTCCAGTTGGCGTTGAGCGCCAGTTTATTGAAACATTAAAGCACCTAAGGCCCATGGAGGACTAAAGCATGACATCTTTAACCCGAAAAATCGCTCTGGTTTCCGTCACCGACAAAACGGGACTTGTAGAGCTTGCCCAGGGTCTCATTGATCTATCGTTTGTTATTGTTTCGACCGGCGGGACTGCAAAAATCCTGCGTGAGTCCAACCTACCGGTACTCGAAGTGTCTGATTTAACAGAATTTCCGGAAATTTTAGATGGACGCGTCAAAACACTTCACCCGACGATCCACGGCGGAATTCTTGCAGATCGCAACAATCCCCAGCACGCTGGCGAGCTGCGAGAGCTGAACATTCAGACGATCGATATAGTGGTTGTCAATCTTTATAATTTTGCAAGTGCTGCAGTTGCTCAACAACTACCACTAGAGAAGGCTATCGAATATATCGATGTCGGTGGACCAACTATGCTGCGGGCTGCAGCAAAAAATCACCGCCACTGCCTTCCCGTCGTGGATCCGAGCGACTATGGTGACGTTATTCGCGCTCTCAGGGACACACCTGACGACATGTCATTTCGACAAAAAATGGCGGCAAAAGTTTTTACAATCACAAGCCAGTACGATCAAATGATTGCAGATTATTTTGCATCGATAAGCCACATCAAAAGTTTTGAGGCTTCATGGCCAAGAACACTGGACGTAAAACTTGAACTTGCTCAATCATTACGCTACGGTGAAAATGCGCATCAGACGGCTTCCTTGTACCGTCCCTGGAAGCAACCAGCCGAAGGACTAGCTGCTGCAACTCCATTACAAGGCAAAGAACTATCCTACAACAATTACGTTGATCTTGATGCTGCTGCAGCAATCGTCTCCGACCTGTTTCCCCTCCCTTCCATCACTATCATCAAACACACAAACCCATGCGGGACTGCCAGCAGCTCAACACTAGACGCACAAAAACTATTTGAGCTCGCCTTAAAGTGCGACCCCAAATGCGCTTTCGGTGGCGTTGTTGCAGCCAACATCTGCATCGATGAACCCGCAGCGCGTGTTATGGCAGAGGTTTTTTTGGAGTGTATCATTGCTTTGGACTTTACACCAGGAGCTCTCAAAGTCTTCTCCGAAAAGAAAAACCTAAGACTCATTAGATCTTCCATTGTGTGCAAGCAACCTCAGAGTCAAATGAAACAAAAAACTTGGAAATCAATCACTGGAGGCTTTCTGATTCAGGACGCTGATACTTGTGTCACAGAACCATCAACTTGGGAGTGCGTCACGCGCGCTAAACCCGATGCATCAATGCTGTCAGAGCTATCTTTCTCGATGACAGTTTGTAAACACGTCAAGTCTAATGCGATCGTTCTGTCGTCAGGTCGAAAGACCATTGGGATAGGCGCAGGACAAATGAGCCGGGTCGATAGCGCACGTTTTGCAATTGAGAAAGCTAGGGAGCTAGCGCACGAAGTTCCGGGATCCGTCTTGGCTTCCGACGCCTTTTTCCCGTTCCGAGACACCGTTGATCTAGCTGCAAAGGCCGGCGTTCGTGGCATTATTCAACCGGGTGGAAGCTTAAAAGACCAGGAATCGATTGCGGCCGCTAATGAGCATGGAATTGTCATGATGTTTAGCGGCCGGCGACACTTCAAACACTAACCACACAAACTGCCCTACTTAATTGTGCATGGAGCGCTATCTACCTGAAATTCCGAGGCTTGCATCAAATCTAGGCGCGCAAAACACCTTTTGATTCCAGGCAGCTACTGTAGTTTGACAATTAAGTGAGCCACTTTTCAATTGCGTCAACGACATCGCAGCGCACCGAGACATCAGGGGGTGAGGATTGAATATTTTTTTCTACGTAAGCGAATGGGCCATCGCGTTAATATTTCTCGCAAGTCTGGCCATTGTAATCGAGGCTGGCTTTCGGATAGGATGTCGCTACCGCCCCACATTTTCCGACGTATCCAGGTCTTATGCGTCAGGAATCCTAGCTGGAAGTATCGGACTTCTTGGACTGATTCTTGGTTTCTCGTTTTCAATGGCCGTTGAGCGATATGATCTTGCAAAAAGTCAAACCGTCACCGAAGCTAACGCAATCGGAACAGCATTTCTTCGGTCACAAATGCTACCACAAGAAGATGCTAAGCTAGCTCTTTCGCTCTATGACAATTACGTTGAGCATCTGATCAAATTCTACAACTCAACAACGGATGCGTCGGCCTCTCTTACTGCTGCAAAAAATCTCGAGGAGATCTCCTCTTCAATGTGGAAACAAGCAACAAGATCGTCTCATTCAAATCCAAACATGGTCCCAACAGGACTCTACATACAAGCCCTAAACGAGTTGATTGACGCGCACAGCCTTCGCCTTAACTTCGTGACTTATCGCGTCCCCGAACCAATTTATCTGCTACTTATGACGATCGCTCTTTTGACTTTTCTCTTGGCGGGCTATATCGCTGGCATATCCGATGCGCGAAGGCGACTCTCCACCTCGGCCCTGGCAATCATGATCACTCTGGTCATGGTTGTTATCATCGATTTGGATCGGCCTAAAAGAGGTCTTATTCAAATCGAAAATGCAAGATTTACGGAATTAACAAAGCTGATTGACTCTTACCGTACACCTTAAATCCAAATCCCCGATCATCAAACCGATCACCAGCTGTCATGCGAGATGCCAGTGCGACAACTGATTTATGATATAATAAAATAAGCGAGCAGGTGAGGTTTATGAATCCTACAAATAGTCTCTTGTTTTTTGTATCTACATTATATATTGCGGGTAATTGCAGCCTTCTTCGAGCCAAACCCAATAGCAAAGATCCTCAAGAAGTAGGGCTGCAATCAAGCATTGAAACCACAAATCCCAGGGAGCCGGCCAGTCGGGGGTCAGTTATTGGTTCCTGCATACACATCACAAATGGTTTGCCTTCTTATTGCAAAGAAAGCTTATACAGCAACCCTGATCTCAAGGGTGGTGAGTCAGACTCCGTTAACTATGAGAAAATAATGCCGTCTTTCTGTCAGGCACAAAACACCTCAGGATCCTCAGCGAGTGGTGTTGCCTCTCGTTGGCAGGAGGGAAAGGCTTGTGATCGAAAAAACTTTGTGGGGACATGCCTCGACCGCCTTGGCACCACAGTTTGGTATCAGGGAACTGACGTCATCACCTCTTACAAGGCTGGCTATTCAGTATGTAAACTTACGAAGGGTCGCTGGACTCGCAACCCTGCATTGCAATTAAACATCAGTGACAACGATATTGATCCAGCAGTTATCCTAAATGAAAGCCTTGCTAAGATGAAGCCATTAACGCGTACCGATTTAAAAGCGATAGAAAACTCCACAACGGGAACAAAAGTTGGTGCATGCATCACGTACTTCAAGGCGAGCGTCACCCAATGCGAGAGTTTTTCAAACGCATCTGAGCAGATGGCTATACTCAAAAAAGCAACATGCGAGGCAACTAACACTAAGGCTATGGCTCAACATCAAATGAGAAAAATATTCAAATCTGATGGACGATGTCCGACAGAAAACATCATAGGACGATGTCGCTACAAAGTTGCGAATACTCTAGATCAGGTCGAAACATGGTACGCCGGCTATGCTGGATCATTCAGCAGAATGTCTATAGAAGAGGCCAAGCGTGATATTCGCAATCGTTTATGTGAGAAGATTTTTCGCGGAACGTGGTCTACACAATGAAAATGGCCTTCCGGGAACCTTTCCCTTCAAATGTTCCAATTATTAACTGGCCCAGTTAATTGTGCAAAGCCATTGTAAGCTATCTACTTGCTTAGATTTTCTTGGGACCTTCGGGATCCCCGGGAAGGTTTGCAATCTCTGCGGTTTAAAGGGTTTTGCACAATTAAATAGGGCAGTTGACACCTTGCTACAAGATCAATTGCTTTCAGCGCACGAATGTCCGGAAAACCCATCTCAAACCGCACGCGAGTTGGGGTCATTTTAAAATCACCCAAAGAAATCAGCATGAAAAAACTTTGAAATGTCTTCCCAAGTCATAGCATTTTTATCGTAGATTTTCTCCCATGAAACGAGATGGACTAAAAATCCCAAGTTGCCCCTATTGCTGCGCCCTTCCCAAAGGTAGTGGAGGCCTCGCTGCATTTAAAGGCACATACACGAGAGTCAGCTGCGATAAGCCTATCATTCGCTTTCAATGCAATCGCTGTGATCGGACATTTTCGGAGTCAACTCTAACTCGAGAATATCGGCAACGAAAACGGAATATCAATCATCCTATCTACGAACTGCTTGTTTCTAACGTTTCAATGCGCCGCACAGCAAAAATTCTCAACGTATCCCGCAGAACGGTTGAGCGAAGGCTAAAATACTTGGCGCTTGTTGCGGAGGATGAGCATCAAAAGCTTCTAAAGTCTCTTCCGCAGGTAACAGAAGTTCAGTTTGATGACATGGAATCTTCGATCCACACCAAGCTAAAACCCGTATCAATACCTTTAGTGGTCGATCATCCGTCACGCCTTATCCTGACGTTTGACGTTGTATCGATGCCAGCAAAAGGAAAACTTGCTAAGGCCTCAGTCGACAAATACGGCTTTCGACCCGATCATCGAAAGCAGGGGTGGGATAGTACGCTACTCACTTTGAAATCGGTGGCGGATCTTCACGTGAAAATCACCTCTGATTCCCACCCAATGTATCCTGGACAAATTAAAAAGCACTTCCCCCAAGGTACACATTGCCAAGTCGTAAGCCGAAAGGCCTGTGTAGTTGGACAAGGTGAGCTGAAACGAGGAGGGCATGATCCTATCTTTTCATTAAATCACACGGCTGCAATGTTCAGAGCAAATGTGAATCGTCTGGCACGACGGACCTGGTGCACCTCAAAAAAGATCGAGAATCTAAAACTACACATGATGATTTATCGACTCTGGCACAATGAAACCATTCTAGCCGAAAGGAACAAACGCAAGCGATTCTCTCCGTTTGTGGACCTGTGTTAAAAAAAAGCACTAGACGAAAATATTCGAGTCTAACGAGACAAACGCTGTCGGCTCTGGCCTTTTGTCGCGATACTATTTTTTTGGTTTGTGTCAACCTTGCCCGGAAAAAAACCATCCGTCGGAAAATGCCGAAACAAAACCCGGGATGTCAATTAAAACGTTCCCGGGCATTTAAAAAATGATGTCAGACCTTCATTTTACTGGATAAACGCGATCAACGCATCGAACCCTTTCGATTTCTGCCTTCACTCCGCCGCGACGGGACACACATTGCAAATACGAATCAGCCTCTCGACATCGGACATCGCGGAGTTGCCATTCAATATCTGCTTTGCACTCAGACAAATTGCCTCGAACATAAACGTCGTAGTTTCTGATGTCCGCACCCGCATCCTTGTATCCAAAACATCCATTCCAATAATAGACGCCTCCATAATAACCGCCGAATGTAGCGTAAGTGTACCCACCCGCTTGCGCCATCTGCTGACAGTGAGCCGGGTTTAATGCGCCACCAAGAAAAACCCAACCATTTTGAAGCTGTGCATTCGCTGTCTGAGAAAGACCCAAAAATACTGAACCGGTCAATAGAAACGCGCCTAACAGAAAACTTCTCATACTCTACTCCTCACTAAAATGACTGTTACCTGTAAACTGCCCTACTTAATTGTGCAGAGCATATTAAGCCACCGAAATCATTAGCCTATCTGAATATCACCAGCTTCAAAGAAAGTCTAATCAAGTAGATGCCTTACAAGGCTATGCACAATTAACAGGGCCAGTTTTAAAACCCTTTACTCCCAGAGCTTCTATTGACCGGACCACAGATTGTCAATCACAAAGCGCCACACTTTGGAACACATAAATATTAGAGCCTTCTACGTATGAGTTACTCTTGTCTATCCGAAGTCGAGTTCGGAGGTAGAGACACTAGGATCGCATTGTTTTGGGTCAGCGGCAGCGAGAGGTTCTTGATAAAAACACATAGCTATCCCTGATGAACTGCCCTACTTAATTGTGCAGAGCACATTAACCCACCGAAATAGATGGACTATCCGAATATCCAATAATTCAAAGAAAGTCTGAACATATAGGAGCCTTACAAGGCTTAGCACAATTAAAGGAGCCAGTTTACATTGTTACAGCGGCTTTCACCATGAACAATCCCTCTTCCGACGACCGGTAAATAGATTGCATTTGTCGCGGTAGGTTTTTTGTAACTACAAAACGCAAAACATCGAGCGCACCGTCCGGGGACTCGATGTCTTCGATCTTTGAGCCAAACCGATCCTCTTCGGCTGAAGCTATACCAAGAAGATGACGCATGTCACGACTGTCCACTAAAATCACGCTGTCACCATGAGGGGATCCCACTGTAAAAGTAATGGGGACCTCACGCCCCATTGCGAAGAGGCGCCATTGGCGAGGCTCTGTTTCACGAATTGACCCCTCTGCAGTGTATGAATCAGCGACGGTTCCCATAGACGTCCCTCGACCCAACGACGAAACGACTTGCCAGTGCAGAGAGACTTTGAGCTTGGCCGGAGTGGCAGGGCCGCGTTTGGCAACAAGTGCATTTTTTTTAGGCTTCTCATTTATCAAGACTACGGAGTCTTTAGGCGTCTCTTCGCCCACTAACCGTTCCAAAATCGATACAGATGAGAGAACAGAAAAACTTAAGCATTTTAAAAAGAATTTCACTTTAACTCCTTCGACTCAATCGGCTATATTATGACATAGCCTTCGCACGCCTTCTACGGCCTAACTCAAACCTGGGGAGCTCTTGTAAGTGACTCGCTCGCAACGATTCTCGTATTTCGTAGCCCTTCTTTGGCTCTTTGCGTCCTTAGTTTATCCTCCAGAAGGTCGCGCGCAGACCTTACACACCGCGCCAATCGTCATCCCTGCTGAACGACTTCGACAACTTTCCAGGTTCCCCATCACTTCGTACCGCCTGTTTCGGTCTTCCCCCTCTGGGAAGGCTTCTGTCATACCATTCCAAATCGATGAACTAAACGAAGGTGGAGACTATGTATTAGACCAAGGTTCAAAAATCACAGCAGACACCGGTAACGGCGTTTTTGACGGCCTTGATGAGCTCTCATTCATGGGAGATGACGTCGGGCCTGTTGTAGCACCTACCGCTTGGCCAGGATCTACCCCTCAAATTGTTTACGAGTTAAGGGTCCGTCACCCCGTTGCAAACCCCATGGGCCCCCAAATGGGAGCTGTTTACGTTGGCATCTTTTTTGGTGACGCTCCTCCATTAGACTCCAAGAAATACGTGGTTTTCAACCGGAAAGACGCCCTGGTGCACACATCCCGTTATCGATACCAGTTTGACCAAAGAAATTGGCTTGTTACGCGCAAGGTTGAGGTAGCCAGAGGGAATACTACCCCTCCTGTTTATGACCAGGTTTTAGATTCGACGACGTTTTATCTAAAGGGTGACTTAAAATACTTTATCACCGTTGAAGCAAATCATAGAAGTGTCGAAAGTGAACTTGAAGCGTGGAGAACAGGTCCGATTAGAACCATTGTGAGGGTTTCCTTTAACTACAACATCCTGAAGCTAAAGTTGGATCTTGGAATGTACACGGAAATCAGCTTTTTTTCGAACGCGGTAAATCTACCAGCCATCCTTTACAATCCGATTGACGGGCGCAAATCCTTAAATCCAGGTAGTGGATTTTATTACGGCTTAGCTCTTCGCGACAATCCGACTGAATATCAGATAGAAACAAATATGGGCCCATTTGCGACCGAGCAGAAGATGGGTGGAGCTCTCTTGGAAAACAGCAAGGGTTTCCTTGGTCGACTGATCGGGAAAGAGCAGCAAAGGCCCGAACTTCAAGACCTGTATTGGGTATCCATGCAGGGCAAAGATCGAAGTATTTTTTTCGAAATCACACCGTCCGCTGAACTGAGGAACACAGGCATGGCACCTCAACTTTATCGCGAGAATAAGAGTGGCGATGAACTTCGTGCTCGGAACAATGACAAGGTCGCCCCCATGGGCCAGTCACCTGTAAATCTTGGCATTTGGTTTGATGCTACTAAAATTGGAGATGGGGAGCAGGTGATGGGCTTTCGCTTGTTTTTCGAAAATGTCATGGCCCCAGAGCGTCTCGCTGTGTTTAAGAGTTTGTCTGAATGGAAGTACGAGGTTAGACGAATATGAGCACAGGCATGGCAGATACCCAGCATGAGCAAGTGAGATCAGGCGTTTTTGCACTTCCAGACACCCACGAAGCAAAAATAGGCCCTGAACTGCCAGCTTTAAAAGGGGCGACCATTGCGGAGCTTGATGCCGAAGACGCTCAGGATTTACCATTAATCGTGTGGCTGCGCGGTGATGAGCCATGGTTTAGTCAGTTTGATCTTGATGCAGAGGCTGTGATGAAAACACTAGGCATCAAACGCTCTCGTCTCACGCAAATCTCGGGTAAAGAACTGCGGGTGGGGCGTGTGCGCATGGACCGTTACATCCGCCCCATCTACCGCAGCCTGGATGTGGAGCACTATTTAAGTTGGACCAGGGCAACAGCTTCCCATCAAAAGTCCTCGGATGCCATCAAAACAGCCGTCGAACTACTCCAACAACAGTCCGAACAAATTCAATATTCGTTGCGCGAGTTATCATCGTCCCTTGGTAATTCCATTAAAAAAGATCTAAGTGAGATCCTCACTGCCGGAGTTTCTGCAGGTTTAGAATCCACAAATCAAGGCTTCTTTGAACTGGAAAAGCAAACATCTGCTCTCAACTTAAAACTGTCGGCGGACCTTGCATCGCTTTCGGAAAACCTACAAAACTCGACAGATCAAACAAATCTCATTATCAGCAAACTATCGGTTGAACACTCCGCCGCGCTGGAAGCATTAAATTTACAGCTAAATCAAATTTCGGAGAAAACTGCCCTAATGGAAGAACGTCTTTATGCCTGGGACAACATGATTTTAAGCAATCTAAAGTCAATCAGCGACGAATTGCGGAGCATTCGGGGATCCCAGGGCTTCTCTAAACGGAAAGTCGCTATAAGAAGGCGAACCGATAAGCAGTTGGCAAAACAGGCCCCTGCGCCTTCAGGATTTAAGCGGTCGCCTAATACGAGACGAAAGAAAAAATGCTTTTAATTCTTGCTTTCTAAAGCGATCATTCGCAGTGCCTGTAACTCACCGACGCGGAGTGCGTTAGTCAACCACCCTGAGCTTGCACAACAATGATACGGCATCCCAGGAACCTATAACTTCATAGGTGATGTCGTCTGACGTTGAAAAATCAAACATAGGAATCTTGAAATTGCTGTTCTTGAGTGGGTTTGCGACCCAAAACCCAGTCACTTTAACTGTGTAACCCCCGCGGGTTAAGCGCCACCTGTGTGTGCTTTTGGTTTCTTTGAGGCCCCCACCTTTTGAAGCACCCGGGTCAAATACCCATGGTGTTGGTTGGTCATCATCCCCCTTGGGCTCGCGAGTGGGAACTACAGACACGGCGCCAGCCGACGCGCTTAGTTTCTTTTCCGGGTCAAACCATTTTGATTTACCCAAACAGTCTGCTATGTCAACAGATACAGTAAGCTTTGGAACCTCACTAAGTGGAACTTCAGTCATGCCCGATGTCTGAGGCTCTGCAACCTTTGTTGAATCACCTGAAGCACTTTTTGGGGCCGCTCCTCCGGTCGATGTCGTCTCTTCAACCTTCTTGCATCCCATCGCGATAGTGATTAGACCCACAATAATACAAGACATAATTCTGATCATACCAACCCCTTTGACCGCAGTAGCTCTTTTAAATTTGCCACCGCTTGTGCAATATCCATATCTGACGTATCAAATAATATAGCATCCTCTGCTCGACGCAAAGGAGCTGAGTCCCGCTGACTGTCTTGATCATCTCGAGACGCAATCGCCCTAAGCACTGCGTCATGAGACAGGTCACCGGACGACCCACCCGATGTCTCAAGCTGGCGCAACCTCCGCAATGCCCGTTGTTCAAGACTTGCGGTCATGAAGATTTTTAGGTCCGCATCGGGGAAAACCACCGTTCCGATATCGCGACCATCCACCATCGCCCCCTTCGGTGCCAGCAGGGATAGCCTGCGCTGCAATGGCAGCAAAGCCTGACGAACCATAGGCATTTTTGCTATCGCACTCGCACCATTACCAGCTTCAACACTATTTAAACGCGACGTCACGTCGTCAATTCCAACAAACAAACGGGCCGTTTCATGTTCCCAGCGCACAGCTTCTGAGAAATCATCCAGAAGCTTATTCATCTCAGGCCCCTCCGTAAAAGGAGTACCGCGATCAAGACAAAGAAGCCCAATCGCTCGATATAACGCCCCAGTGTTAACGTAAGACCATCCTAGGTCTTTGCAAACTGTGGCACAGATACTGCTTTTGCCAGAGCCGGCCGGGCCATCGACGGCAACTATTTTAGGGCGAGTCATGTTATAGAGATCCACCATCATCCTACCCAAACTTATTCTTGCATCACTTTGTTTATATTCCGGAAAGCATCAATAAACAAAGGAAAACTTGTGTTGATCCACGATACACCTCGGATTTTTGCCGCACTTGTGGTCCGAGTCCCCAAAACCATCGCTGCCATCACCATCCTGTGATCATCACTGCCGAAAGAAAAGTCACTCACAGGACAATTCCCCCTCCCGTGAACCTCAAGCCAACCATCACCGACACTGCAGCTGACACCGGCCGAGCTCAAGAGCTTTTGAGTCAACGCAAACCGATCACTCTCTTTTATGCGAAGCTCTGAGATACCTTCAAATCTGGAGACTCCTTCAGCAAAGGCCGCGAGCACTGCCAAAACTGGAATTTCATCAATCAATGTAGCAACTTCGTCCGAGTGAACCGTAAACGGACGCAAGCTTCTAGTTTTAGGGCGACGCACCGACAGATCTGCCACAACCTCGCCTAGATAGCAAGGATCGGTCCGCGGCTCGTGCCAATCAACACAAACTCCCATTGTTAACAACTTAGCATAGAAACCAATTCTCAGGGGGTTCATTAGCACTCGTGGGACGTCAATTGTAAGTGAAGGGTGCAATGCAGCCATGGCCGCAAAAAAAGCCACACTCGAGGGGTCCACAGGAATCTCACAAGAAAACGAGGGGGGGCGCCATGGGCCAACAACTGATATCAGCTCACGTGACTGAAGACGTCTTAATTTGATACTGGCACCCAGCGATTGCAACATCCGTTCTGTATGATCTCGACCACCCCTCCTTATATCAATGATCGTTTCCCCTTGGGTTGAGAGTGCTGCTAGGATGATTGATGATTTGACCTGCGCTGAAGCAGTTTCGATCAGCAAATGTCGCGGATGTAAGGACTCTCCGGTTATGGTAAGTGGAAGAAGTCCTCCCAAAGCTTCACTCTCTATATTGGCGCCCATGTTCCGCAGAGGTTCTACGACCCGCCCCATAGGCCGGGTACGAAGAGAATCATCCCCAGTCAAAACAACACGAAAACCATTAAGGCCCGAAAATAATCCCGTCAATAAACGTGCTGATGTTCCGCTATTGCCTAAGTTTAGAGTTTCATGAGGACTCTTTAGCTGATCAACACCATCTGAGCTCACCTCCCAGGAAAGGCCCCCGCTATGATCAGTGCTATCCTTGAACATGACGCCACACCGTTCAAACACGTTACGCGTGGCCAGACAATCTTCTCCAGTAAGCGGCCGACGAATGGTCGAAACACCTTTAGCCATAGCAGCCAACATGATTGCGCGATGAGTCAGAGACTTGTCCGACGATTGCGGCGCCTCAAATCTGACCTCTGAATTGCTTGTCACCCAAGGGGTAACAACGATCTCAGAACTAGCCTCGTCCAAATCTCACACTCCCCAAGGTCCACCCGAGGTGTCTTTGCCGTCATACGCTGCCTTGGATAAGTCTACTAAAACCACTTTGCTCCTCTGACGTTGACCTACCTCTTGAACACCACTAGCTGCCAAACTTAAACCCTCAGGAGAACAAGGGGCAGGCCTCAAAAGAATTTCAAGTCGTCTATATTTTATCCAATGTCAAAAATATCAGAGGCACAGGCCAGCACTCCCTAGGATTTTCGATCCTTGGACCTACAAGGTTCTCACCTCAAGCTCACTGTAATTCAACGACCTTGCCCATGTGCAGGTATTTATTAAAACGCTCATCGCGCAGTCGTTCGGGGGCGAGCTTTTGTAGTTCACGCAAATCCTTCGACACCTGTTGCCTGATGCGCTCTGCCGTCAAGGCAAGATCGCGGTGGGCACCACCATCTGGCTCGCGAACAATCCCATCGATCACGCCGAGACTCAATGCACTTTTAGCGGTTATTTTTAGCATCTCCGCTGCAACTGGGGCCTCTGCGGCACTCTTCATCAAAATCGATGCACACCCCTCGGGAGAAATCACCGAATAAACCCCATGCTCGAGCATGTAAACGCGGTTTGCCACCGCAATCGCTAATGCTCCCCCGCTGCCCCCTTCACCGGTTACAACAGATACCACTGGCACCCGAAGCCTGGTCATAACCATGATATTTTTTGCAATAGCCTCGCTTTGACCACGCTCCTCCGCATCTACACCAGGGTAAGCGCCGGGCGTATCCACGAGGGTGACAATTGGCAGTCCAAACCGCTCTGCCATATTCATAAGTCGCAACGCTTTACGGTAACCGTCTGGTCGGGGCATACCAAAATTGCGGTAGATATTATCCTTCGTGCCGCGGCCTTTTTGGTGTCCAATTATGACGACGGGAATATCGTCCAATCGGGCAAGCCCACCCACAATGGATTTATCGTCCAAAAAATTTCGATCACCATGCAGTTCTATAAATCCCGTGGTCATAGCAGTAATCAACTCTAGTGCATTTGGACGACGAGGATGACGGGCGATCTGAGTCGTCTCGTAGGGCGAAAGATTTGAAAAAATCTGCTCGCGGATGGTTTTGGCCTTACCCTCTAACTCAGCAAGCTCCCGGTCGACGTTCTTAAGCTGGCTCGAGGCTATCCGTTTTAACTCATCGATACGCTGTTCAAGGTCTACGAGAGGTTTTTCAAATGAAATCATCGCCTCACTCCACATATTTGAGGGACCACGTTTAAATAATACTAACCATGTGCACTAGGGCGACGTCTGGTTTTTCGAACACTCTTAAATTAAACGCGTTTGTCGTCTTCATTTCAACACTTATCCGATAACATACATCAAGGAGTTTTGGAATCAGCAGGTCGGTTTGGCGATTATTTACGCAACAGGAACTTGCCACGTATGACCGACTAACCTGGGGCGCAAGGTTTGTAAAACTGATCGTGTAAAACACATCAAACCGTGGCTCACAATTTTTTCAAGCATGGTTGATTTTGTCGTGCTCATACTGCTACTATATCAATGTAGATCCCAGGTGTTTCTAACAGTCTCCAGAGGTGGGTTATGGTAAAATCAGAACTTGTGGAAAGTCTCGCAGAGCGCGCAGACATCACCCTTGCCAAAGCTGAGGAAGTGGTGGACCTATTTTTCAACTCGGTTGCCGAAACCTTATGTCGCGGGGATCGGGTTGAGATCAGGGGATTTGGCGCCTTCACAGTCCGTGAATATAAAACATATGAAGGCCGCAACCCTAAAACCGGCGAGAAAATTCTTGTTCCACCGAAGAGGCTTCCTTTCTGGAAAACGGGACAAGAACTGAAGCAGCGCGTGGACTCCGCCTTTTCTTGACGCAGCCCTTGGCATCAAGTCACTGCGTAAATCGAAAACAGGTCGAAGGCCTTATTACTCTCTTCAACCATTTTAGTGGCCGCTACGTTCCAAAGATCCTCCTTTACTCTTACTCTAAAAATTAGTTTGAACACCCGAGGCTACGTCCCGGGTGTTTTTTCGTTCTAAAGCCCCAGGCTACGTGAAGTGCTTGCACAATGAAGCCGGCCAGATTCCTAAATTCACAGTATAGTCTCCTCACTATCGATGACCAGGACCAGTTGACGGGGTGTAAGAGGGCGACTCTTGACAATCAAGGCGATGAACCGCATATTCCGCAGGTGGGTCATTTTAGGCAGGACTGCGGCTCAACAAACCATCGCTGCCCAGGGCGCTTTAGAGATCGCAGTCGGGCCCGAGTCATCATGTTAACGCTCGATCATGGTGATCCAGCTGGTCGAGCTGACTTTGTCGGAAACACTAAAGCTCGCAAAAATTCTGTAATCTTACGTCGCAAACCCGATCAAAGAAGGGGGGGGGTCTTAACAATGCCGATCTACGAATACAAGTGTTGTAACTGCCAGACATCCATAGAAGTTATGCAAAAGTCGACCGACCCAGCACCGGGGACTTGTGAACACTGCGGTCACGGCCCCATGGAAAAACAGCTCAGTTTGTCGTCATTTGCCCTCAAAGGTAACGGCTGGTACGTGACCGATTTTAAGGGAGGTTCCAGTTCCGCGGTCTCGACCTCCTCAGAGAAGTCAGTGCCCCCCTCTGAAAGCTAAGCTGCTGAGTTCTGCTTTGGTTAAAGACCTCATGATTAAATATTGACCAAAATGGTTTAATACAATATAAAACCTCTGAATCATATTTTGAGGTTTTATATGAATTCTATATATTTCATTACTCTGTCATTGTTTCTTTACTCTTGCAGCGCGCTCCCCTCGTGGCTCCCTGGAGCGAAAGAACGAAAACATAGCGAACCCTCCCGTACCGACGCCAGACCTACCCCATTACCCGAAAATACACTGCCGCCTGATCCCATCTACAATGCAGCAATCACAAACTTTGACTACCTTCTAGACAGCGTAAATCTGCGCCCCTGGCTTTTAAATGGACATCACGGCAAAAGAATCAAAATTGCAATTTTGGATAATGGCTTTGGGGGCCTACCGCAAACTCTCGGCAAACGTTTACCGCCAGATCTGACTGTCTATTCGGGAAAAATTAACAATGCATCGCCGACACCTCACGGAACAAAACTAGCTGAAATCATTGTTGCCATGACCTCTGGCTCCGTTCAATGGTCACCCCAGAGTCAACACCCGCGTATTAAACTTTACAACGCAAATGGCTTCTCTAACTTCACAGCCGCTGTTGATCAAGCCATTGCCGACCGCGTCGATATGATTCTCTATTCTCAGGTTTGGGAGTTTGGCGGAAATTTTGACGGAGGAGGATTCATTAACTCTGCGGTCAACAAAGCAACGGACGCAGGGATACTTTGGATTAATGCGGCGGGAAACTATGCCGCCTCCAGCTGGCAGGATGACATTCGTTATAATGCAAATGGTGTTGTCGAGTTACCGTTTAAGCAGCAGTACGTGCGACTTGTTGTCAATGACGCGGATACAAACGTAAAAATCACGTTGGCTTGGAATGACTTCGCCGATACCAAAGACTGGAGAACTCCACGCGATCTTGACTTACTACTTCTGGATAGTAGTGAGAGGGAGATCGCAGCCAGCCGTCTAATTCAGGATGGACGAGATCACGGTAACGACAAACTTTATAGTTCTCACGCCCGTGAGTCCATATCGACACAGCTCCAGCCTGGCATTTACGTATTAAAAGTGGTCGCTCAAAGTCGTAACTTCGACGCTCAATCGCGGTTTCGCTTGGCTGCAAATGGCGCAAATATCGCCTTCATCGACCAAGCACCTGAAGCTTCTGTTATGATTCCCGCTGATAATCCTTCAGTGCTAACGGTGGGTTCCAGCGATGACGACAACAGCTCTGCCGGACCAACCCAAGGCGGCCTGCACAAACCAGAACTGGTTGCACCCTCGCTTATTGAAGTAGAAGGCGGACTAACGTTCCAAGGCAGCTCGACCGCTGCGGCTGTAACGGCAGCAGCACTCGCCGTGTACCAGGACGCCTGCGGGTTCAGAATGAACCGCGACAGCTTGAGTGCTAAAATCCTCACTGGAGTCATCTCCCAGGCCTCGACTAAAGGACGCGGACTGTGGCTACACCATGACGAGTGGGCTCGGGGCTGCAACGCTCCCTAGCTCCCCGTAAACTGCCCTACTTAATTGTGCAAAACAACGTAACCTTCTAAATTTTTTAACCTTGCTCAAATCATGAGCAAGGCGAATTGCTCATGATTTCCCAAGGCTATCGTGCATGCACAATTAAGTAGGGCAGTTTTAGCCTGCTATAAGGGTACGCCACGTCTCGAGAAACCTAGTTTGAGAGAAGTCACGTTCCACAGTGGCCGTGGCTGCTGCGCCCAGACGCTTGATCAAATCTGGATCAGAGCGCAGTCTTTCAATGTGTTGAATCAGCTGCTCTTCGTTGTCTGCGACGAGTCCATTCACGCCATGGATAATAGGGGACGTTGGATGACGCACGGTGACGATTGCCATCCCCATTCGCATGGCTTCCAGCATTGCCGTGTTGTAACCATCCCCCCAGGGTAGTTTGATCGTGTACAAATAAATATGAAAACCCGTCACGAGTTCTTGGAAATGCGCAAAGTCGCGGGGCTCTATATTGAATTCGATGCCTGGATTTCGGCCTACTGTGCGTATCGGCAGCCTGTTCTTAATACGCTCTAGCATATTGAGACCAAGCTCCTCACCTCGTTCGTGCAAGTGATTGCAGATAATCAAAATCTGGCTAGGTTCGTCAAGTTGCCGCAGCGGAGGAAACTGACCTGGTGAAAGCACAGCACAAAGACCCTCTTCCTGCCAAGATTTCTGTTTGAACTGACTTACTGCAAAAAACTGTGCATCATGAGTCAGCCGAAACAAGACCCACAACATTTTTTTCACCCTGGACTTGAATCGCGCTGTCGCTGAATGTTTAAATAGCGGGATGTGCGCAACAAATATGTAGCGTGGCTTGAAGAATAACCACATCCAAATCAAGTTTTTGATCGTATGACAGATCACGACATCATAGTATCCCTGACGCAGCTTTCCCTTGATCGCGTTGTCCAATTCTACCAATCTGAAGTTTGACGGAACAGGCCTAGCTCTTGTGTTCCAAGCCAAGTCTAAATCACCACGGCCAATAACAACATCAAACTCATGGCCCACTTCAGACAGGCTAACCAAGTACGACTCATGATGATTAAAAGTCAAAATTTTCAGGTTCACCCCCAAGCTAACACTCATTGGTTCATCGCGATGCCCTATCTTACTGCATGACCTCGGGCCACGCAAATGGCCAGGACCATCGGCACCGACTCAGACACAGCCTCCCTAAAGGATGGTCGGGAAAGACCGCAACACTCTAATATAAATTCATTTTTTTAAAAATTTTAACTTTTTATGAAGTTTTTGCAAAAGCCTCCGATTCCTCTAAAGACCAGGAGGTAGCGATCTTGGTTGATCGATGAACCATTGATCTAACGCTACTTATTTAGAGGAGGACTTTATGAGATTTCGTATTTTACTGGGTGGCGCTGGATTGACGTTGCTTACCACCGCCTGCGGACAAGCGCCGTCGTTCACAGAAAATGGTCAAGGTGCCTTATCAGGAGAGATAGAAACCGAACCAACCGGAGACGCCACCAAAGACCCCTCTTTTAACGAAGAGTCCTCCACAACTGGCGTCGTCTCAAACCGGCCAAGCTCCACGGAAACATCACCATCTGGCACACCAACCAGCCCCAACAACTCCGGTTCTGGTCCGCAGCAAGGAGGGTCCACACAGACACAGCCAACCATCCCGACGCCACCACCATCATTTCCTAGTAATCCCAGTGACCCAAATTCTCCAGTATTCGACGTCCCTGGCCTTACCCCCGAAGAGGTGACACTTGTTGGCCGCTGCATCACCAAATGGGGCCGGGTCCCATTTTCAGGTACGTTTACCAACGTAAGGCGCATTAAGGCTTCCATTACTGTTAATGGCATAGGCACGGCCATCAATGACCAACAACAAACGTCAACTCCACAGTTAACGTTGATTGATGTTGGTGTGAACGTGTTCGGCACGCCAACCTATAATCTCATGAACAACAATGGGTACTACTGCATGAAGGTGAATGTCAACGTGGCAACCAGCCTAAATATCAACCTAGCCTGTCGAGCAAAACTAGCTGACAATTCAGTGCAGGTCGACGTTGGCTCAAACACCAACTCAACCACCAGTGCCATCGGAGTTAACGTTGGCTCAACTGTTCAAGTCCAGCGAAAAGACAGCACTGGAGGAGCCTGTCAAGAGTAATGGCCCGGTAACTATCGAAATCCCTAACCTCCGGCGCTCCGTAAACGTCGAGGGAAACGGCTCGGAAGCAATCACCTCAAAGGCGACAGACACCAACTCTGCAGCTTCCATAGCCAGCGTAGCGCAAAGTCCGGTGGTGGCACAGCCACTGCCGGATCGTCTTTGCCCCAGAAGCCTTTGCCACCGGCACGGCGCATGCTCAAACAGCACAAGAAAACGAAGTGTTCACTTGCAGAATTGATAAAAAGGCCTTGTCGCACCAACCAGTAAACGGCTACTCAAGAGGCTCTCGTCATTCATCGAGCCAACGAAAATCAAGAACTCTCAGAGAGGGGCTCATCAATTCAGATGCCGCGCCAAGTCGTCAAAATAACGACGCAGATGCGGATCTTCCAGCTGGTCACGATGATACATCCCAAAGCTTGGCAAAAACTTTCGCGGGTCAGTGATATAAAATCTAGCGCGAGAAAACTTACCCTTCACCTCAAATTGCGAAGTTCTCTCTATCCATTCTGACAATGGCAGGACCTTTTCAAAAAGTGGGTCCACCACCACGAAACCATCGCGCCTATCGCGAAGGATTAAGGCCACATGAAATTTCCAAAATTGTCGATCAACCACCAGGTCACCAAACAAGAAGACTTTTGCCATGTCGCTTTGCGGAACACCTGCCTTAAGCAGACGATAATGAGCGAGCATAGCCCGGCCAAAACAAAAACCAATTTGACCAGTTGCATCATAATTTACAGCTGACCTGAGATTAACAGTTGGATGCGCTTTCAATTCACTCAAAACCTGCTCGGCAATGAAGCGATGATCTACTAACGATTTCTTCAAAATGTCATGATCGTGTCTTAATTTTTTTAAACCAGCCTCATTCAGTGCGCGAATACCTTCATGAATAAATTCATTAACCTGTTTGCGCTGCTTTGCATCTTTGGGGCGTGAGGTTCCAAATTTTATTTTAGCATCATCTGCCCATTGCTTACTTTCAATTCGGTGGACTTCAGCAAGATCCGCATCAATCGGATGCGAAAAGGCCACGATTGACCCCGACTTCACATCAGGGGGTTGATTTAAGAACTGCAGCTCACCAGTCCAAAGCGAAGCGGTCGATCGCCCCACTGCATTGGCAGAAGCTATCGAAGAATAACCCCGTTCAAGACCTAGAAGTGCCAGAAAAAACAATAAGATGACTTTCATTGAGTGCACTTTCTAGAAAGAATGGCCTATTTTAAAAAATATATTAATATATTAAAAACATAAATTTGGCCGGCCAGTTAATAATATATTAATGTTTTAACATTGACTTTATTAAAAGCATACAATAAAATACGCGCGGCATCGAGCCACTAAACATCTTACCATAAGGAATTCAACTATGAAAAAATCCATTACAGCTATCGCCCTTGCCGCAAGCTCAACCTCAGCTTTTGCTATGATCGAACCAAATGATGGCGCTGAACGTAAGACTTACTGTGTTTCCACTTACGAAGCTGATGACGGCTCACAATATGTGTCGCAGTGTGACGAAACTGAAAACAACAAGCGTGAAAACAGGCCTCTGCTGCAAAATGGTTGTGCCGAGGGTCAAGCCGCGATTGGCGGAGTCAAACGCCGCTCTGAAAAGAAATTCGACATCGAAATCAGCGCCTGCCTTCCTCCAAACGTTGTTCAACTTTAAGTCATCAACGATTACATCGACCGATCAGTTTCTCCATCCCGTGTTTATGCGATAAGCTTAATCATGGGATTTTTTTTAATCTTCATATTGGCGGTTAAATATGAGTCAGTTCCTGTATTGGCCCTATGACGAGGTAAGTTTTGAAAAGACAGACTCTGGCGCCATCGTCAAAACACCATGGCTCACGGCCAAACTAAACCTTAGTGAGCAGGATCAACTGCTTGCCTCAAAAATTGCCGACAAGTACAAAGGTCAAGCCCTTGGACCCGAGGATATTCCACTTTTAAACCAACTGTTACAGGGTCTAAGCCACCTGCCTTTTTGCTATATATTACCAACGCAAAAATTTGCCAAAGACCACCACGCTCTGATTGATAAAACCCTTATCGATCTCGAACTAAAAGATTTCATGATCACGTTAGTTGGTAACACCATAGGCGGAACTCATTCTGGATCCCCTTGGCAAGACCAAGTGCTCCAAGGAATGAGCCGTAAATCTTGGGATTGGGATATCGACGCGGCATTAAGTTTCGCTAAAATTGGCGAGAAAATTCATCCTGAAAGTTTTTTTAGTATCGCCAGGCGTTTTCATTTGCTCGATGTCATAGATAATCGCACAACTGATGATAGTTTTTCTGAGATTCAGAAATTGCAAGGAACAGACGCCTTCCGTCAAGCGGCAGCCTTAATGGTCCGCCAAAACCATTACATCACGCAGCAATGTCACAAGAGCCTCAGCGAGGCGCTAAAAACCGCGATGTCGGCGGCTTCCGACGTTGAGGAATTTATTCAAGAAGAAAACGGTCACGATCTCATCTTAGGAACTGCACTAAAGTCGATTGTTGACGATCCGGATTCCCTAGACGTCAGTCCTGTCGCGAAGGCCGTAATGCAGGTTTTAGCCGCTGCTGGGCGCCGCAATTTCCTCGGTTTTGCCATGATTGTGGACTGTTTCGAGCGTAGCACCTATGAAGACAAAGATCCTCTCGCCAAACTACTTCAAGACGGTGGGCTTGACCGGGCGGGACGATTTGTAAACCGACACAAGGAAATCAACGATGCCGGTGAACACGAAAACGTAGCTTGTAGTCTTCTGCAGCACATGGCGCCTGTGGATGCCGATTACGCCCGCGAAGCCCTGCGGATGACTGAACTAGCCAACCTTTTGATCAATAGTCTTGCAGCGTCTGCACTTGAGCTGTGGAAACGCGGCAGATAAGAGAGCGCTAGATAGTCTTCAGTTTTGGCATACCTCACATCGATTGGACCCAAAACATTTCTTTGCATAATTACAAAACAGCATGATCCATTAAAGAGATTCTGGTTTCGATTTGCCGCAGGCAAAACTCCGCGTACAAAAATATAAATGAAAGGCCCATTGCAGGTCGTTCACAAAAACGGGGCTTTGCCAACTCGATCTTCGAACTTGTTTATCGGCGTCTAGGCTTTGGTTTAAATTGCCGAAACATTAAGGACATGGTCTAGCATGACTTTAAATCTGGTGATTTAGCCCTGGGAGATATAGTGGTAAATATGATTTCTGTTGACCTAGTGTGGGCAAACGTGATAGCGCCCCGCCCTGTGTAACTTTGGTGGGGGGGATTTTTTTGAAATTCATCATTCATTATCAGCCCGTGAGAGCAAATTTCTTAGAGACGATGACTCAAGACGAAGGGGCCGCTGTAGGTGCCCATTTTGAGTATCTCAAGAGGCTTTTGGACGATGGAAAGTTAGTTTTCGCTGGACGACGCAATGATGCGGCATTTGGAATCGCCGTATTCGAGGCCGAGACAACTGATCAAGCCAAGGTCGTTGTAGATAATGATCCGGTCGTAAAGGCCGGCGTATTTGTTGCAACGTGCGGGGAGTTTCAATTCGCGCTCGTAGCCGAGTCGTTGCGGACTTAGTCGCTACCCCAGCATACACATATCTTATGTATTGACGCATTGCACCATGACTCGAGTCGGGGTTTGGCAGGGCATAACACATCGTATTTATTGGATTAAAGGCTAAGACTAAAGCTTTATCAATCAACCTCCGATACATTTCTTAGGAGGTCACGCATGAAAAACTTCATCACAACGTCACACCTAGGACTAATCACCATAATCACTGGATTTTCACTCGCAAACAGCGGATGTAAATTCCGAGCTACCGAGGATAAGCAAAATCAGCAAAGCGGGGTTGAGTTTAAAGGATCTCCTGAAGAAGAAAAAGAAGTTCCAACGGTAACCACAAACGATAGCACCGATCAAAACTCTGTACCTACAACACCCGCACCAACCGTTCGCTGTAAGTACACGGATACCACTCAGGCCATCACAGAGGTGATCACTGGCAGTCCGGCGGGTCTATCAATTCCGATTTCCGATTACACGAAACGCCCAGAACTTCTGACAACGGAAGGCTCTGACGTCAGTTTCAATTATACAATCTTCCAGCGCAGAGATGGCTCGCAAAAGACACTTTTTTGGGATTCCAAAAGCCGCGGTTGGTATGCTGTTGACTATAAGGCAACAATAAAGAACGCTGACACACAAGCATGTACCATCACAGCTGTTGCCACATCCTCACCAAAGGAGCGGACCATGCGGGGATGCTTCACGCCCGAAACCATGATCACAATGGCCGATGGTAGCAAGAAGAAGATTGACGACATTGTATTCAACGACAAAGTATATAATCCTGTGACCGGCAATTTCGGACTCGTTGTGCGCATTACAAAAGGCCCTGAAGCTTCAAAAGGCCTCTATGAAGTTGGGTTTAAAGATGGACCTAAAGTTGTTGTCACAAGTAAGCATCCGTTCTTAACAAAAAACGGACTCAAACAGGCTGAAGAGCTCAGTTTGCGAGATGAAATCGCTGTCAAAGGTGGGCAATACAAAAAGATTTCTCATTTCGTCAAACGAGACGTCAATAGAGGTCAACGGGTTGTCAACATTGCAGTAGCCAGCTCATCACCTGATGATAGTAACTACATGCTCGAAGCTGACGGCGTCGCTGCCGGCGACTTGTCGCTCCAGGAGCGCTTAGAGAATCGTAAAGCTCTTAAGAATTCTGTGGTACAAACAAAGTAATTGGCCTTGGGGAACGACCCATTGAACCGACAGGACGTCAATCAAACACTTGTTATGACCTCTCTAGGGGTTGTGGTAAGTGTTTTGCATCTTTCTTGTCGACCCGTTGAGATCGATAAGACTGCAAAACCAACTCAGAAAACGGTGACCTGTGAAGAGCCTTCCGTAGCCGTAGGCAACACTTGCATTGAAGATCGCTATCTGCATCTTCTTTCAGAGGTTGCACTCGGATCCTTAAAATCAACATCAACGGGATCAACCGTCTCCTTTGGCTCCCTTGGTCTCGTCCGAGGCGATCATCTATTCGCGGTTGGCCATGCCATATTCCCGAAAATCTCGGCCACCCCGACTACAGCACAGCTTTCATTTTCGGTGGGAGATAAATCAAGTGGACCAACATGGAATCAGTTTATTGGTGATCGGGACACGGTAGCCCGGCATGTCTTAGTCCATCAAATTCCAGAGACCACAACAGCTGAAGTCAAACTTCAAGTTACGGGCACCACGACAGCTCCGAAAGACGCTGGCGGAACACTGCTTGTCTTTCGAAAAACCCAATTGTCACAGGCTCTTCGTTCCAAATCTGTTCCTACTAGCGGCGATCAATACTTCGTTTCAACCTTGCTAGATACAGATCGACTCACTCAGCGAGATATCAAGCCTGGCTCCACGACCATCACCGAGATCACGGCGACGTCGGTAAAAAAGGACGATCTACTATGGTTAAGAGCAGGAACCGGTTGGCAGGTCGGCGAAGGTAAAACCAATGCATGCCAAGGCATAAGCCTAACATGGAGTCTACAAATCCAAGGTAAAAACGCCGCGATCGATGGGCCCTATTCGGTTGATACGTCCGCAATCATTGGCTCCTCATCCATTCAAGCCATTTATAAAATTCCAGAAGATGGAGACTCCCTCCCCGTCCAACTGATTGCCAGCATATCTGGTGGCACGTCAGCAGAGCGGGATCAATGCACTCTAAAGATAACTGAGCCGACGACTCTTTCCGTCGTGAGTTTTCGATCAACAAAACATTTAGTGGCCAATCTCAATCAGGCTCTCTATCTTCAAGATCTTGGCCTTGTCGAAGCTCAACCTACAAAATTTTTGTCTAATCCATCCGGACCTCCGATCGAAACCCTATTAAGCTTAAACTGGGAACACAAACAAGGAGATGCTTTGTTAACGGACACCCAGGCAACACTCGCTGCAGAAGATCGCATCCTTCCAACTAGAGCATTTGCACAGCTTAGCAGGGCTCCAGACGGTCTATCCTCCCATCTTGGACAAGCTGTCCTCATGGGCCCCGATAAACCGAGAGGCTTATATTTGACTGACCTAACACCGGTGCAGCCTCTAGCCGGACAAACGAAATTTTATCTAACGGCGATGGCCTACCATAACGATTCCAAATATGCCTACATGAATGCGGCTCGGATTGTTTTCCTTCACTTCCGCCGGATCGGTGAACAACCATGATCACGAAGGCGTATGTATTCATGATCATCTACCACGCGGTTACTTCGTGTAAACCAGTCAACGCTCCGGCACCGACAAATGATCAGGCTAACCCTACACCTGATCAATCGAGGGCTGTAGATACTGCTTTCCTAGCGTTACAAAAAGGCGCAAACCAAGCCCCATCTGGCCGAGCGATTGACCTATACGCCATCAGGGCAAGCTTTCGAAACGACATATCTCCCCCTGAAATCGATCAATTACCCTGTCAGTATTTTAAACAAGGTAATCCCTTTCCAATCCCTCCCGTCAAGGGCGGACCGCCCCTAGCCTTACCCGGGCCGCTACAAAACTATTATGCAGGCCAATGGAATGGCAGCAAAGAGTTTCGCTTTAAAGTTTCGGCCTACAACCGGATCTACCGGGATCCTGGTATTCCAAGTTGGCTTCTGACGCCGCCTACGACGCGGGTGAACGAGTATGTGACAAAACTCTATGACGTCACGATTTTAAATCCCACCCAGCAAACATGCACGATTTCAGCAAAAGTCCTAAACTAAAAAAACTACCCCACTTCATTGTGCAAGCAGACCTAACTCTTCGAATTTTTTTGGATTAGACTAAAACAAGGGCCAGCCACATTCCGAACGATTCCCGTAGGGTCTGGAGCTTGCACAATGAAGTCTGGCTGCTTGTAAACTCTGTCCGCCAAAGGCTGCCTAGAGGTTGGTCTTATCGATAAGTTTCCTTGGACGTTCAACCAGCATATCACGAGCGCTGTTACTGTTCAGCTTGCAGCAACTCGCTGTCAAGCTCTCCACTGGCCTCAATCTCCCTTGCTCCCTCAATTTCAAACGCCTTATCGTTGGGATCAGGAACCTCATCCTGATCCGCTACCGCCTCTGACGTTAGCACCTTGTCAGATACCGACGCTCTGCTTGACGCTTTCTCGGACAAAAGTTTGCAGTGACCCGCAAGAGCCCTAGTAATCCCATGCGCGGCGCGTCCAAACAGCGGGTCGATGGTGACCAGCACCTGCTCGGTGTTGCGATCGGCTGCTTTGCTGAAGTTGAACGACGTCCCAAGAGTCGCAACCGCGCCAGCAGCCATTAACTTATGGTGAATTTTGGAGGTGACATGCTGACCAACAAGCGAATTCCTGAGGCTAGTATTTTGAACCTTAACAGACTTCAGCGCCACATCGACTTCGTTTTCCGACAAAACACGCACGCCAAAAACTTTCTTCGGTATAAAAATTGAGTTGAGAACCACCTCAGACACCTGCGTATTAGACCTTCGAACGAAAGGACGAGGTACACCCTTTGCACTTTTTGGGCGCTCATAGCCAACCATATGGAGATACCGCGACCAAAACGCCAAGGCGAAGGGCTTATCACCGACGGCCGTGAAACTTCTGCCCACGATGGACTCCATCAGTTTAGCCTGAAACAACTCGGACGAAAAAGCAAACTGCGCCATCGAAATGGGGCCTGATTTAGCCTCGTCTAAATCAAACAAACTAGCCAAGAATTTAACGACTTCCGCCCTGCTTGGCGAAAACGTTAGAAGAACCGCTTCACCACCGTCTTGCTTTTGATCCCTTTCCACCTTAAAAACACCAACCATCGCGCTGTTGGAGCTGCCTTTTTCACAATAGCCTCCACCCGCTCGGTCGGCCGTGACAATATCGCCGCCCCGGCGCGCGCAGCCCCTGGGGTGGATGAGCTTGCTAAGTTGATGGTTGGCAATGGCAGCAAGAGTGTCACTTTTGACGACGATCATATGATTGGCATTGGGTATCGATCCAAGAGCGCGTGCCAGATTGCGCGCACCCTGATTCGGCAAATACCTCCGTAAAATCGGCCCAACATCTCCAAGGGGGTCTGAACAAGAATGAGTCATATTGGCCGAAGCGAAGGCGACGTGACCTCCATCAGGAATCTCCCAATCGATGGCCAGCATTTTTTGATGATTCAAACCCGTGGCAGGAATCCTTTCGACGCGAATACCTGCGTTTTCCATAGCTGACACCGCGGCTATCTCGCCCGGACGATCGATATTGTTCCCATCCACACCGACTCGAATGTCAAGATTCCTAGCTTTCGCCTGAATCAATTCGTCAGCCAAAGGCATCAAGTCAAACTCGAAGGTGTTTAAAACGATCTGTTTCTTAGCCTTTTTCACCAAAGCAATCCAACCGTCATTAACAAGATCGGCATTAGCGATGATGTTACTGCCATTGCTGCCCTCGACATCATGTGTCACCAACAGCCTCATATCGCTGTAACCGATCGACTGTTTATCCGTTCGAACACTCAGATGCTCATGCATACGGGCCGGCCCAAGGCCAAACCCTTTCGCGATTTCGCGCAACCTTAACACATCTTCCTTGGTGAGCATCCCGGTAGCGACCACTCCTTTCTTGTTGGCCTGAGCAAGACGCACCTCGGGACCCTTGTTGACGAGCTTGCTAATAATTGACATAGCTTCCGGACTCCCTAACAGCAGGCGTAACAACGTAGTATCGGCCACCGAAAGCACCGACAGAGTTTTTTGGTTAAAAATCTGAGCCATCAGCGCTGACTGGAAACTAACCATGCCTTTTTCAGGAATCGTCAGATGACGCAATTCACGGATCAAACGCAAAGCCTCATTCAATGTCGCAAGATCTGAAGCGGCCACTGAAGACTGCGTGATAACCACCCGACTAGCCGCCGAGACATCGCTGCTAGACTTAGGAGCCCGGCACCCCCAATTAGCAGGAAAAAGTAAGGGGGCGAACACCATGCATTGCAAAAGATGACGCATCGAATTCCTCCTAAAAGCTTGACGATCATGATATTTATTTATTCCTATTTTATGTCTTCGACCGTCCAAACTCAAGCCTGTCGCAATTAAGTGCATTGCCCTGCAGGACTAAATCATGCCATGCCAATTTTTTCCTACCTGGATATGCACTTAAGGGGCACTGAAGGTGATCGAGAATTTTTGTCTGGTATGACTCAAATTCAATTGCGATTTTGATCTAAAAACTCCCACTCATCGCGCATGCTTGGAGTTTTAAGAATAGGTTCGACGAGGAATTGGATCCTATGTGAGGATTGTTATACTAATAAATTCTCCACGCTTTCGCCGAGATTTCGATGGTGCCAAGTTTACAGTTTTAAAAATCACGTCAAAGCAAAATCAATTTTTTGATTCTAATCGCTTGCCTTTAAAAACTTGTCCCTACGCAATTTAGATGGGATCTGTCAAACTTGTGCATCATCCGCTGATAACTGGCACTCGCGCGCCGGAAAGCCGCATTTAAAGATTGCACAGCCAATTGGATTAAAGACAACACTAGCTAAGCATCGGACGCTGTTTAGGCCCCACGCAACAAACCCCTCGAGGGGATCGCTGGCAGGTATCCAGAACTGTGGGTGAGGTTACCACATTGGATCTAGAGAGTATTTATCGTTGACGCTCGATAAAAAACACACCGTAGTGGTTCTGAGATAACTCGCGTTCTCTCCGATCAGTCCAGCTCAACCTGTTTTTTGAAGGCTACTGCTCGGGCAACCCAACCCTCGCGCTCATAAAACTTTTTCCCCGCCACATTGTCCACACCAGTGCATAGGCGAAGTCTTAAAATCCCAAGCCGTTTTGCCTCTTTCTCTGCCCAGGAGAGGACCGCAGCGCCAATTCCCCCTGATCGCGCATGACGCGTTACGACAAGATCATCGATGTATAAGTGCCTCCCATGAACGAAATCCGTGAGAATACGATAACCCATGAGCCCAACAAGTGATTTTCGCTCAGCTGAACCAACAAAGGCGCCAACCAATCTGTACCCGTCGGCCGCACCTGCTTCGGCGAGTGTCGCGTCAAACTCTGTCTGAGTCAGTTTCTCGCGCAGTTCAAGCAGCAACAAAAACGCCTCTTCCCGTTCACAAACCAGATCAATAGGTCTAATATCCACCAATGCCGAGTTAACCTTAGCCACCTTCACTTCAGACTACCTCACGACCTTACAACTAACCCAAGGTGTTGACCCGGAGGACCCTTGTGATCCGTCTCGGTTCTTCTCACCCTTGGTCTGAATGATGCGACCTTTTTTACTAGCATTGTTCAGAATGGCTAGAAAACCATTCTTGTTTGGCCTAACAACGACTCTCTTTTTCGCATCTTTGTCCGCCTCCGCATTACCACATACAACGACCTCCTTCTTATCGGACTCGTTGACAAGATCAGTCGGCACACTCGGCGAATCAACCAAATACAGATCCCAGCAATCGTCCATCGACGTCGTCATGGCATTGCGTTGCCCACTTCCCGGGTAGACGAGCGCATCTCCCCTCGTTTCCGAACTGTAAGTCTCTTTGAGACGAAACACCATTAAGTGCGGATGACCCACACCTCCGCACTCGATTATGGTCTCTCCAACAGGACCGCCACTGGCAAACACATTACTGCTGAAGGCAAAGGCCAATAAAGGCAGAAGTTGTGAAGTGAGCGATGTAACAATTTTCATAAGTCCAACTCCATTGAATCTGTATTTAATGCGTTTCGGTTATCATGCACAATGGTGCAATAGATCAAACTACTTTGCGCTTGGTTCAAAAAACATCAATCGATTACGCAGCGCTAGGGGGATCTGAAAAGAGTAGTCCATCGAAAGACTGCTCGGAGCCACTGGCGCAGTGTTTGCTGGAATACAATCTTTTCCTTCAGGACATGGAGGACAATTAGGCGTTCCCTCCCCCCCCCAATCGTGCAGCAAACAAATGACCTTGGAGTCACTTACGTCCTTTGGAGCAAATGGCAATCGACTAGTAGGAAGCTCGGGCCACTGCGCGCGCGCATGGCAGGAAAGACAGCTAGACATTGGATTGTCAGCTGGTCCATTAAGTCGTCCATCGTAACCGTTGGTGGCAAGAGTTCGTCGCGACAACTTAGCTGTCGAAAGGTCTGAGATCAAAATCGTCTCATTTTTCCTAGGGCCAAACTGCACCCCGTTTGGCACCATACCCTGCCAGAATATTCCGTTTTCTGGATCGTGCTGCGATCCATCACCGACCTTCGATCCCTTATCGTAGACGTATGCAACGAAAATCCAATCGTCCGGACCCTTCCCGAATTTATGCATGATATCCATCTGAATATGTCGCATCTTTGCAACCTCGCGTACTTCGGGTGAATCCTTCGATGGAATACAGCGGCCACCCAGGTTGACATTGGCGTCGATTTCCCAAGCGCCCCCGATGTCAGGGACCTGTTCCGGGGTGGCAGCCGTAAAGAGAATCTTCGCCGATACGGTATCCACCGGGAAACTCCCCTGTTCCGTGGAGACGTCATTCGCATCAGGAAACACACGACCGATGGTATAGCCTCCAGGCTCGTTGAAGAAAGCAAGCCCCCAGTTCTGGGCGATACACTCACGACCATCCATCTTTGGCCACCCTTCTCTATGTACCGGTCCCCGCAGATCCAGCTCTCGAGTAAGACCCCAAATGGCCTCGCGACCCCGCCCAGGGCGCTCCTCGCTGTAGTTGGCCGTATGCAACCACGGCATGTGATACCAACGCGTCGATGCTATAGGATGCTTCTGATTATTCAAACGGAAGTTAAGATTCGGATTATCTTTATTTTGAAATGCCATGTCCTCGTACGTGTACTTTTGAATTGCAATGGCGTATTCCAGCGCGGCTTTACGTGCATCCGCTCCTCCGGCACGAATTCTTTTCATATCTGGTATCGGCGGTCGCGTGGTTTTAAATTTTGGACTTTGGGGATAGTTAGCATTGAGCTTAAACCGAGGGAAACGACCCGCCACTTTAGGATCGGAACTTCCCTTAGCTCCACCCATCTCATCACGATTACCCATCTGAGCTTTTCTATTGGATGCTAGATTGCTGGATGGTCGAGGCTTGCAACTTGCGAAAACGAAACATCCGATCGAAATCAACACGATTTTGAACATTTGCGAATACTCCAATCCTGAATTGACATTAGCGGTGCCAAAAGCAGCTTATACTGAGTATTGTCACCTACTATAAAGTAAAATCTGTACGTCAGATCAAAACACCAAAAAAGAATAGTGAATAGACCACCTCCCCCACAATGCAGCTTTCTTGAAACCTATACTCATGAATCATTACCTTTATTATACACGCCTTTTTTTCCAGTCGCAAGTCTTCTCAAATTCGGGTCCTCTGCAGAATCTATTGGTAGGAAGTACGGCCACTGCCCGTACCACCAAATCGTTTTAGTTATCTTTGGTAATGGGTAACATCACGCGTCAACTTGTTCGCATGTGCGGATAAACCCGGAAAAAAATGGGGCCCTTGGGCCCCATTCTTTCCTGCTAGCTATGCTCTGATCCTAAACCACAACGTATTCCAACGAGTCTAAACATCATCACAAGGGACACACATCCTCTAGAGTAATCCCTAAGCAACCATCAGGGAAGTTTAACAGCGACCGACTTCAAGTCAAAGCTTCGCCCATCTTTAAGTTGGACGGTTGCATCAGCTGGTACGGCTTGCCAACCCCAAAGTTTATAAGACCGGCTCATGGTGTCACCCGCATCAACTTGACCACCACGGGCAGCACTGACAACAGCACGGAAGTTGCGATACCCGTCAACCTTATAAGTCACAGATTTAACTTGCGCCAAGACTTTTTGATCAGCGTCCACCTGAAGCACAAAGAAATGAGCCCCTAAGAGACCACGGTAATCCTTCACCACTGAAGTCAACTTAAATGACTCTGCAGTTAAACCATCCGACACAGGCTCTGGAGACGGAGTAGGAGACGGAGTCGGCTCAGGAGTCGGCACTGGCGAAGGCTCTGGAGTCACATTTGGATCTCTCGCAAGAAGACCACCTTGCTCGTCGAAAGCCTGAATATCTCCGATCGACCAAGCATAGCAATACGAATATTTACAATAACTAAAGGGAACGTAACCATACCCTTTGTTACCCCACGAGGATCCCCAAGAGTTTTTTATGATGAAGTATCCCCCCCCACCCACACGCTCGTCGAGCACGACTCCTGTGAGAGTAATCGCATGACCACCTTGTGATCCACCGCCCGGCGAGATAATGCCGCCAGCCTTCGGATTCATAAACGAGCGATTGACGTTAAGGTTGATCACAACCGGCTCACCGGCACGGATGGCTGCCACAACGTCTGAAATGTTCAGTTTAATTTTCTTACTCTCAACAAGCTTTGCCCGGACTTTAGAGTCAGCACCCTGCTGCCTCTGCCCGTAATAGGGCCACAGGCGCTCATCGATAAATCCCCGGGAACGCCCTGCCTGCAAAGACGGAGCTGTTTGATAAACATTGTACGACTTAAAATGATGAATCTCGCTTAGATCGAGGGTTTGTCCAAAAAAACGCCGACCCAAATTTTCCACGGCCGCAATTGTTGCAAACGCTGTGCACCAGGGGCGAGATCCCTGGTTTTTAACAGGTGTGTCAAACAACCTAAGATCTGATTGCTCCCGGGCGTCCGCATCATCATCATTCAAGCGAAGACTTGCGTTTGCCGTGTCAATAACCAAAGCCTCTGCTCCACCATCATCCTCTAATTGTGGCATCAAAGATGCTTGCCGTGCGTCTAGTTCCTCCGCTGAGACGGCCGCTTCCGGTAACTTATCTGCAGCAAGCATCATCGCCACAACATCCTCAGAGTCGGCGAACGTTTCTCCTCCCCCATCTGCACTCTCGCGCTCAGTTTGCTGCAACCGACTTGGCGCAGTGTCTTGCCCACAGCCCGACGTTAGCAAGACAACACCAAAGGCACCACCGAGTACCCACGGCCGACTAAAACTTCTGTAATTCATAAGCAATCCTCCAAAATTTATGACCACGAGGTATTCCTCGCACTCAAGTAAAGAGGTCTCGGACACTTATTTTGAAGGCTTTAATCCCGCGAAAGAAAGATTGCCCAGATTCAGCAACACTATGATTTTCATAGGTTTTTTAGAGATACTTAAAATCCCTAAAACTTAACATTTCTTGAGGACGCAAAATGACCAGAATGGGCTAAACCCGATTTCACGCGCAACCAGTTCCCCGGACGAAGCTTGTTCACCGCCGAGCGTTGCTGTCACACATCCATCAGTCGATGTACTTATAATCGGCCAAATAGTGACAGCCTTTCGCCGCCTCGGCATCCGAAACAAACTTTTCTTGCAACGCAACCAGGCCCAGTCCCGCCGATCTGGTAAGCTCCGGCGCTTCGGAAGCAGCCACCACAGTCTCCAGAGCTAACTTCCCAGCAACCAACATGCCGTCAAAATCAATCCGATCAACGTGATCAGACGTACGGTGATAATTAGGATTATTACTGACGCCTGTGTGGTAGAACACCCCTGGCACACCACGATTCATAAATGGTGCGTGATCGCTGCCACCATCGACCTTTTCGGTAAATTTAATCTTATGAGACGTATATTTACGCGATAATTCTCTAACCTTTGCACCACCCCATTTTGACGTTACGGTTCCAATGGCGGCAATCGCATCACCAAACGTCTTAGCATAACCCACCATATCAAGATTGATCATAAAGACGTGTTTATTTAAAGGAACAGCGGGATTAGCGACATAGTGCCTTGAACCCAATAGCCCCTCCTCCTCGCCAGAAAACCACATCACAAGGACAGAGCGCTTTAACGAACCGCGCATCGCGGCAAGAGACTTTGCGACGTTTAGTAGGGTGACGGTTCCCGACCCGTTGTCATCAGCGCCATTACATATGCTGTCAGCACGACCACCAGGGCTACAGGTGTATCCAAGTTCAAGAGTACCCGTGTGATCCATATGCGCTCCGATGACCACGTACTCGTTTTTAAGTTGAGGGTCACTGCCTTCGATCAGGCCGATGATGTTACTCGACGTCCTGCCTTTCGTCGGGCCAGTTGTCATCGGAAAATCCTGTCTATAGTCGCTGAACACTGGCTCAATTTTCATTTGCTTTAACTGGTTGATAATGAAATCTCCGATCTCTCGATTCTCCGGCGTCCCGGCCAGACGACCACGAAACTTATCCTGGGTTATAAAGGTTAGTTCTTCGCGCAAACTATCGATCGAAAGCATCGAAAGCGCATCAGAAATAGACCCATCACTGACTAAGTTTTTGAGACGAAAGCGGAGCAGTTGTTGTCCTGTCGTATTGACAATTAAATAATCCAACAGAGTTGTCAGCTGCGGCTTTTGCGTTGGTTTGTAGAACACACGCCCCCCAGCCTCGGTCACTTCCTTTAAAGGAAACGTCTCCGCCCCAGCCTCACAAGCCCCGTCTTTGCCTGTAAGGCAAAGCTCAGCATCAATTTTTTTTGGAAAAGATATCTGCATTAAGTTATCCCGGCCTGTTTCAGGCTCGTTTAAAGCAACAAAGACGTCATTACTTTCGTTTTTAAATCGCGAGAGCGGCTTTTCCGGCGAGCAGGACCACGCCAACAAAGAGACAGAAACAAGGGCACACAAACAGGTTTTACCGTCAATCATGCTCGACAAGGAAACCCCAAATGGTCGCGCACACCTAACGTTTTTCATCATCGCCGATCCTCACTCTTCTCACCCTGCTTGCTGGTAAAGGCAGTGCTTGGAATTATTCATCCAAAGAACAGTTGGACCCACGCCTTGATGCGTCAATTTTTTGACAGCTCGCATCTAAGAACCTGGCTGACACCACGCGTGACCCACTCTTCCCAACCAAGGTATCGGCCGAAAGGGTGCGTACTTTAGACGGCAATTCTCGCCTAGATCCTAGGGGCGATGACTAGGGTTGTTGTGGCACAAGCTGCTGTTTGATCAACCGCATTAGTTCAGACGATGCTGCACTCAGTCGAAACTGAATTGCGACCGAACGAACCAACTCCGAACCATCGAGTGATGCGGCACCCAAATAGCTTGCACTGACGTCGGATTTCTCGCGTGAAATAACCCGCAAAACCTGGGCACGCCCCCGCTCATCCAAGAAAGGCAATGCGGCGCGCGCCACAAAAAAACAACCAGGCGAACACGAAGACTTCTCAAAACGCTTGAAAAATCGCTCACGAAGCTCACTCGGAGCATCGCCCAGAGCTCGTTTGACGTCGTCCTCGGATAGCGGCGCACCTAGATCAGCCAGCCCAATCAAAGCTCGCATCCGCGTCCAAAACTTTCGAGACTTTATTCCCTCACGCAGAAGCGACTCTGTCCCTTCTGCGCGTAAGGCTGAAAGCTCAACAATAGCAGCATACTGCTGATAGACAAACTGATGAGCCAATTTTCCTTTAAAAGCTGCTGCTTGCTCTGGAGTCAGCGGAGGCGCAAGGGACAAGCTCTCGCCACTCATTTTATTTTTAACGAGACTCCAAACGTTATGCTCTTTCCCCGCGTTTTGCGCCAAAACAGTTTCTGCTGCCTTGGTCTCCGTTGCCTCGTCGGGGGGGGCCACCTCACCCAAGGCTTTCGTCTCGGTTTCGGACAGGCTTTTTGTTGTTACGGAAGCAGACTCGGCTTGAGGAAGGGCTCCGCCTAAAAAAACATCAATCATGCCTGGATTGAACCATATAAACACAGCAACTGCCATGGCCCCTATGGCCACGACCCACAACAGCACGTCACGGAGGCTGCTTTTCCTTTGCGGCCGCAAGGATGAATCCTGATAGAGAGTCGCAGACTTAGATATGACCCGAGGGCCGGCACTGGTTGAGTCAGGCGCGTGCTTGCCGGCAGAGTGAGACGGCTGTCGAGAAAACTCCAGAGCCAGGGTCGTATCTTGACCAACCGGTGGCCGTGGAACGGCCAATGAAGGCTGCTGTGGCGCTGGAGATTGGGCCCCTGGCAAGGGAACGCCCCCACCCAAATCAAGCAGTTGAGTGTCGTCTTGACGCACAGCCATGCCCCCTCCTCTTGCCCTGATCCCTCCAAGGCGCTGATTGAGGCTTCGGCAAAAAACGAGCGATCTAAAGGAAAATCTGCAGGGTTAAAGAGGAATTGATGTAAAAAATTTTTAAATCCCAGAATTTCTCTTGAAGTTTAAGGGCCTAGCAGCTAAAACCGTCGACTATATTTTTAAACTTATCGGACCCACATCAAGGAAGGCGGCTCGATCGGTTTGTGGCCCTCGATCAAGGGTCACTGTTTTGGACTCACTTTTCTTTTTTTAAGGGCAGGCTTATGGCAAAGAGATTAGACCTATACCGCAACATCGGGATTTCCGCCCACATCGACTCCGGAAAGACCACTCTCTCTGAGCGTATTCTTTTCTACACGGGAAGGATCCACAAGATTGAAGAAGTCCGAGGCGGCGGCGACGGCGCGACAATGGACCATATGGAGCTAGAAAAAGAACGTGGGATCACGATCACCTCCGCTGCAACGACGGTTGCCTGGAATGATATCACAGTCAACTTGATTGACACCCCGGGCCACGTGGACTTTACCGTTGAGGTAGAACGCTCACTGCGCGTTCTCGACGGCGCCGTTATGGTTCTCTGCGGCGTATCGGGTGTCCAGTCACAGTCCATCACAGTGGACCGCCAGATGAAGCGCTACAACGTTCCATGCGTGGCATTCATTAATAAGCTTGACCGTCAAGGCGCTGATCCTTACCGCGTTACGGGCGCCCTTCGGGAGAAGTTGGGCCATAATGCCGTGATGATACAAATTCCGATTGGTGCTGAGTCAGACCTAAATGGAATTATTGATCTCGTCAAAATGAAGGCCTACTATTTTGACGGCCCCAAAGGCGAAACCGTGCGCGAAGAAGCAATCCCTGCTGATTACCAAGCTAAAGCCGAAGAGTATCGTATGGCCATGCTCGACGCAGTCAGCATGTTTAATGATGACATCATGAATCTTATGCTTGAAGACAAGACTGTGCCAATCGACCTCATCAAAACGACGATCCGGAAGGCCTGTATCGCACGTACGCTGACTCCGGTCTTCTGCGGATCAGCTTATAAGAACAAAGGTGTTCAGCTGCTTCTCGATGGTGTTCGCGATTATCTTCCTAGCCCCCTTGACCGTCACTATTTTGGCTTTGACAACGATAAGAAAGAAAAGGTCGAGGTATTTTCTGACACTACAAAGCCACTGATTGCGATGGCTTTCAAAATCGTCGATGAAACATTTGGTCAGTTGACATACACGCGTATCTACCAAGGAACGCTTAAAAAGGGCGACACATGCTTCAATCCCCGTATGGGCAAATCCCAGCGGATTGGGCGAATCGTTCGCTTACACTCAAACAGCAAGGAAGAAATCGCAGAAGCCTCCGCCGGCGACATCATTGCAATGGTCGGCGTCGACTGCGCCTCTGGTGACTCCTACTGCCACGAGGGTATCAACGTATCGATGGAGTCCATCTATGTTCCAGAACCAGTCATCGAGCTTGCGCTAAAGCCTGCAAAACAAGATGATCTTGTTAAAATCTCAAAAGCCCTTAACCGCTTCATGAAGGAAGACCCTACATTCCGCGTTCGAGTTGACGAAGAGTCAAACGAAACCATCATTAAAGGGATGGGTGAGCTTCACCTAGAGATTTACGTAGAGCGTATCAAGCGTGAGTACAAAGCCGAAGTGATCGTTGGTCAGCCCAAAGTAAATTACCGCGAGGCCCCTGGCAAAGCTTCGACGTTTGACTACAAACATAAAAAGCAGACGGGTGGTTCTGGTCAATATGCTCACGTGGTTGGGACGTTAACTCCGCTTCCTGAAGACAGTGAAACAACGTTCATCTTTAACAACAAGACAGTCGGCGGATCGGTTCCAAAAGAGTTTATCCCCGGTGTTGAAAAGGGTCTTAAAGAGGCCATTGATAAAGGCCCTCTAGCCGGCTGCCAGGTGATTGGCTGTCAGATCGACCTGCTTGATGGTGGCTTCCACCCTGTTGACTCGTCTGAGATGGCGTTCAAGATTGCGGCTCGAGCCGCATTCAAAGAGGCGTTCTTAGCATCAAAACCTGTGTTGCTTGAACCAATCATGCGTGTTGAAGTTGAAACACCAGTTGAGTTTCAAGGCCCCGTCCAAGGTGACTTATCCTCACGACGTGGACTTCTTTTGGGTTCAGACATGCGTGATGATTATGCGGTGATTATCGCTGAGGTTCCTCTGTCGGAGATGTTTGGCTACTCCACGGATGTTCGTTCTAAAACGCAGGGTAAAGCTGGCTTCTCCATGGAGTTTGCCCGCTACAAGCCAGTTCCATCCAACATTCAAGAGCAAGTCGCTTCCAAGTATCGCGAAGAGCTTGCCAAGGGGAACAAAGAGTGATGTGATTTCACATCCTCATCGTAAAATGTTCGCAACAACGCCACAGGACTTCTCTGTGGCGTTGTTTTTTGTGATCCACGCTATAGCGCCTGACCCTCGACGCAAGCACCCCTATGACCCGACACGTCCTCGCCTTCCCGTGGACATCATTAAATGATCCCTGAACACCTTTAAACGTCGGATCGTTTCGACGCGTTGGCTGTAAACCAAAAACAATCGACCGGCGAGCTCATAGGAGGACGCAATCCGCAGTAACCGATTTTCCAAGGCCGGCTGTACGCTTTGCCAAGGCATGACCGCGTAGGCATCGGTCGTCAGCAAAGTTTCAATCATCGATCGGTGCGAGTTCACGGATAAAATGACATCGATCACACGCCGTGAGACATTCTTGAAGTGGGTTTTTAAAAATAAAGTTAGCAACATATCTTCATTACGATATGTGATAAACCGCGACCGTTTCACATCCATGAGATCGCGAATGTCGATCAAGTTTTGCGCCCGCGTGACGAGCACAGACCTCTCGTCTAAGAATTCTTTAAACGTCAATGAATCCTCGCTTGCCATTTGCGCAACCAAACCAAAGTCAAACTGCGCCTTCCTCAGACCCTCCAGTATTAAGGCCCCACTCGTGAGTTCGATGTGAAACCGCACGCCAGGAAACTCTTGTCTAAACGCAAGGATCCTCGGCATGAGGGTCGACTGACCCACTTCAGTTAAGGCCGCAACTCGAATGACGCCGTCCACTGTTTCTGCACCATGTTTTGTCGCGTGGAAAACATCTTCAATCTGCAGCGCTAGGGGTCTTATTGATCGTAAAAACTCAGCTCCAACAGGCGTTAGGTGCACCCCCTCAAAATCTCTAGAAAACAGCGCCACACCCAGGTGTGACTCCAAAATACGGACCTGCCGGGATAAGGCAGGCTGCGTGACTCCAAGATGTTTAGCGGCAGCTGACAGACTGCCCATCTCACAGATCACTAGAAAACTCTCAATGTAATTCGATACTCCCGCCATGAAAAAGTCTTCGGTATATCAGCAGCAGAGCTCAAAGTTTTTGTTATACCCACTATAAATAGTCAATAAATTCATATGATTAAATTGACTCTATACCAAAACTATGGCACACAAAGCAGGTCCCACAACGGGACCCATCAACCCCCAAAAGGAGTATTTATGAAGTGCATCATCAAGTCGTTGTTTATCATGCTTAGTTTGCTAACATCTGGAGCCCACGCTGCTGCTGCTGTTTTTGAAAGCAGCTCCCTAGGCCAGCTGCCAAACATTGTCGAGTCTAACTGCAAACTCAATAGCAGTCTTGATTGCACCTACGCCTCGTCACTTCACGCACCCACCACAGAAAGCCCGAGGAACACCATGGGCCGAAAACTGACGTCAAACCAACTGATCGACACCGTTCGTCGCTGCTTACTCAGTGGCTTTGCCTACAATAACCCCACCCAAAACGAACTGAACTTAAAATCTCGCGAAATCACTCAAGAGTTAATGCGCTATCAGGCAGATTTCGGAATCGAGTTTTATGACGCCTCCCGCGCCACACTTCGTCGCAGCGCGACCCGTGAATTCATAATTCAAGAGAGCTGTAATATAGGAGGCCCAGACTGCGCTCTGGTCGCCTTCGAGCCGCCTACGAACTTCTTCGTTGCGATTGCGGCCGACGCCTGCGACTAAAAAAGGCAAACGTCCACCACACACAGGTTGACAGACACAAGGTGTGTCGCCTGGAAACTGCCCCCCTTAATTGTGCAAAACCTGGTAAGGCAACAACATGACAAGACTTAATTCCAAATCAAGGGCGGCCATATAGGCTTCAATTTCAGTGGCTTAAGGCTTTTTGCACAATTAAGTAGGGCAGTTTTTAAGGGATCTCATTTTAGCCCCGCCGCATCACTTGCCAAACTAAAGATAGCCCCCGACGAGAAATCGGCAACATATAACTCACCATCATGATCTCTGGCAAACGTCGAGATTAACAGATCCCATTTACCATGAAGTGTTAGGGCGGATCCGGTTCGGGGCTGATCGGGCTGCCGTTCAGGCAGCGGCACACTCCAGATTCGACCCGTGGTAAAATCACCAAAAACGTAGCGATCGCGAAGAAACCCGAGGCGCTGGCCTTTGTACTGAAAGCCTCCAGTGATACTTGCACCAAGGGAATGATCGTAGACGACAAATGGACGGACAACCTTGTCTTGCCATTGCTGACAAAGTAGCTCTTTGCCGTAACACTCGACCCCTTCGAAGATCCGCCATCCCAGATTAGCTCCAGGCGGCACAAACGACACCTCTTCCCACTTATCCTGTCCGACATCGGCTGCCAGCAGTCGCCCCCGATCATCGAATGAATACTTCCAAGGATTTCTTAAACCATAAGCGAAGATTTCGGCTTTTACACCGGGCCGTCCAACATAGGGATTATCCACCGGAATCTGGTAGCTGGGAGCTGAGCGCTCGCCAGATTTTCGCACATCGAAACGCAGCATCTTACCAAGCAAAGTTTCCAAGTTTTGCGAACGATTTTCAGGATCACCGCGCCATCCACCATCACCAAACCCCACATAAAGCATGTCATCTGGACCGAAGACCAAACTGCCACCATTGTGGTTTTGATAGGGCTGCTCGACGTCCAAAATAACTCTTAACTCTTTGGTCAATGGTGATTGAATCGACGGACGATCTACCTCACCAACCCAGCTCCACAACGAAACACGCGACAACTTACTGTGCGGATTGTAGTGAACGAAAAAATGTCGATTCGTCTCAAACTGGGGAGAGAAGGCCAAACCAAGAAGTCCTAACTCTGAGGCCGTATCGACTTTAACTTTGAAAAAGACGGATCTTTTTTTGGTCTTCAGATTGACCAAGTGCGCCGCTCCAGACTTCTCCAAAACAACGAGCTGCTCCCGACTTCCCGGCAGAAACTGCATGTCGGTGATTCCTTCAAACCCATCTAGGACCTTCTGCAGGACTAAACTCATCTCCTGGCTTGTTGTGGGCTCTTGATTTGAGACTCCTGCTGCGGGGGGGTCTTTCTTATTTTCTGGGGAAAACATTCCAATCAAGCCTCTACGGATTGACGTGCAGTTAACAAAACCCGCCAAAGCTAGGGCAATGGCGGCGCAAGTGATCATGCCATACTTCATTTTTGACCTCGGTTTTAAGCGTGAAAACGTCTATACTCGAGCACTCAGGACCACATACTAGCAAGTGTCGAATTGGGTTTAAACCGCAAAACCATAACCGAGTGGAGATGACGCCTGTTTGAACGAAAACCAAGAGTCTTACGACCTCATGCTAAAACACCGCCCCTGTGATCTCCTTGGTGGCATCCAAAAAACATTGAGATAAAAAGCTTGCCATGCATAAAAAGACCGTTCTTCCCATTGACGCCCAAATTCCTGACATCATAGGCACCATTTGCTCGGGGCGTGACGTAATCCTTAAGGCTAGTCCCGGTACAGGCAAAACCACGCGCGTTCCACCAGCTCTCATGGAGGTACTGGAAGGCAAGATTTTAGTGCTTGAGCCTCGCCGCCTGGCGGCACGCATGAGCGCTCTTCGGGTCGCAAGTGAGATGGGCGAGCGCCCTGGCGAGCGTATTGGTTGGCACATGCGTTTTGATAGTCATGTGTCCAAGGCCACTCGCGTTATATTTCTTACCGAAGGGATGTTGACCGCGTTGATATCCCAAGATCCAAATCTAACGGACGTTTCGTGTGTCATACTCGACGAGTTCCATGAAAGGCATCAGCAGACAGACGTGGCGTTTGCCATGCTAGCCCAGCTACGCCAGGCGCGGCGACCCGACCTAAGGCTCCTCGTCATGTCGGCAACTCTGGACTCTGCGGTTCTGCAGCAGGCCCTCCCAGATGCAAAACTTATCAGTTTGGAATTACCCTTGCACCCAGTGGCCTTGGAGTATAGAGCCTCAGATCAAAGCCAAAGCCTAGTAGAGCGGGCGAGTGATGCGGTGCTTCGTGCCGCTTTAGACCTTCGCCACCAGGGCCATATTCTTGTGTTTCTGCCTGGGACTGCCGAGATATTAAAAACAAAAACCATGTTAAAGCAAAGACTCCCGATTGACGACTGGCTTATATTAGAGCTCCGGGGTAGCCTCGACAAGACGACTCAGGATCTTGCCTTCGCCGCGACCAGTCACCGAAAAGTCATTCTCGCGACCAACATCGCAGAGTCTGCGATCACGATACCAGGCGTCACTGCCGTCATAGACAGTGGACTGGCTCGCGTCCCTTCATTTAATCCATTTACTGGCATGGCAAGCCTCGAGACAAGACCAGTGGCAAAATCCTCTCTCATTCAACGAGCCGGACGTGCTGGGCGAACAGGACCAGGCATTGCCATCCGTCTATTTTCACCGCAAGACGAGGCTGCACGCCCTGATCACGAAACACCGGAAATTTTAAGACTTGACCTAGCCCCTGTGGATTTAGCTTTACGTTGGATTGCTACTAAAACTAACAGCCAGTGGATCCCGGAGTCATTACCGTGGTTGTCACCACCCGATAAAACACTGTGGAGAGAATCACGAGATCTGCTTGAAAGGCTCGGATTTATCAATCAGCATGGTGCTCTCATCGATCGCAAAGCTCCACTTTTGCCCGTGCACCCACGGATCAGCCGCTTTGCGCAATCCCTTGTCGACGAGGGGTATTGGGCCGAAGCTCCGTGGTTGACCGCGATCTTGGCCGCACCCGACGAGGCTCCTGCGGGCCAGGGCGACCAGTCCCACTTAGGTTGCGATATTCTAGCTCGCTACGATAGTTTGCGAAGCCAGCACACTCCTTCGCCGACATTACTCAAGACAGCGACCCAGCTGGCTCGACTCATGAACCTAAGAGACTTGAATGATATCAAGAACTGCGCGCCCCCACACGAGCTAGACCTTGCGATTGCTCTGCTAAAAGCCTTTCCAGATCGCGTCATGCAAGCCCGCAATCGCAGTCATACCAACCATTGGATCGATGCAACATTATGCCTGGGGGGTGACGTCCGCTTATCCAAACAAAGTGCGGCCAGTCATGGCCAATGGCTTATAGCGATTGACGCGTCCGCGGCGCGAATGACGGGCAGCGCCGCCGTCCTTGCCAACGCCGAGGCTAACTCGACAAGCCAGCTTACAGTCACCTTGGCATCGCAAATCACTGCGACTCAATTGCAGTCAACTCAATCACAACTACTCACCGTCGAGGATGTGCGCGAATGGGACGAGCGTGCTGGCAAGTTTCGACTTTGGCGAAAAACCAAGTATGGGGTCTTGCAGCTTGCTTGCACACCCATCAGTGAGGCTGAATGCGCCGAGCAAAGCGTCTCACCCTCTGGCCAGCAAAACCCTCTTATTGAACAACTGCGCAAGAGCTGGCCTAAACCCTTCGACGATGCCAATGACTTTGATTCCTACATCATCCGCCAGCAGCTGGCCTTTTCCGCTGGTCTGGTCCCGCACGTGTGGGATCAAAATGAGCTGTTTGAACTACTGATCTCACACATGTGTGACGAGGCAAAAAGCTTTGGAGACATCAAAGCCCGCCCCCTCTTGGAGTGGATTCGGCATTGCGTGGGCGAAGAAGAGTTTGCCCTTCTTCAACGGCTTGCACCGCTTGATATTAAGATTGGCGCAGGCTATCGGGTCAAGGTAAACTATCGAGCATCATCATCCCCGTGGATTGAAGCCAGGCTACAAAACTTCTTCGGCCAAGCCGCAACACCCAAAATACTGAACGACAACCTTCCACTTACTGTACACCTTCTGGCTCCGAACATGCGAGCCTTACAAGTCACAACAGACCTTGCAGGGTTCTGGAAGAGGGTCTACCCTGGACTACGCAACGAGTATCAAAGAAAGTATCCTCGCCACTTTTGGCCCGAAAATCCAATGGAGGCAGAACCACCGCCGCTGAAAACCCCAAGAAAGCCAAGGTAAAGAAAGCCAAGGCAAAGATTCGAGAAAGGACTACCATGCAACCGAACAATAACGATCCCTCAACCCCTTGGTCCTACACGACCAACGTGCAACATGCCGGTAAAGATCACCGTCTTGGTCAGGGGCTTATCGGCGCCACCGAAGGATCGGTGACCTACCGCACGCCAGCCTTAACCGACAAACCGGTTTACAGCAGACTTGGCAACACGACCAACCACCTTGAGCTCGAGGAGCTACTAGCACGTTTACACGGAGCTCCCTCGGCTCTAGCCACAGGAAGTGGCATGGCCTGTCTTAACCTTATCATCACGTCACTGCTAAAGCCAGGTGATCACGTGCTCGTGCTGGATGCCTGCTACGGCGGGACTTTCAATATACTTACCAAGATTTTCTCCAGATGGGGCGTCGAAACCTCATTCACACCACTCAAAGAGTGGCCCAGCTCGCGACGAGTGAATACCAAGATGGTCATCTTCGAAAGCATCACAAACCCTTTTTGTGTGCCTCAAGACCTCTCGATGGCGATTGGATTTGCCAAACAGCATGGACTACTCAGTGTCTGCGACAACACATTTGCTAGCCCTATCCTCTGCCAACCCTTGTTACACGGTGCAGACTTGGTTTTTGAGAGTGCCACAAAATATCTGAACGGCCACTCAGATGTTGTGGCAGGTGTCATCGCTGGCTCCGCCGATTTGATCGACCGATTGCGCATTGCTCACGCGTATCTTGGAACATTTTTGGCGCCCCCGCAATGCATTCAATTGATGCGCGGGATTAGAACATTACCATTGCGCATGAAACAGCACACGCAAGCGGCCTGTGAGTTTGTCCGAGCCATGAAAGCCTCAAATTTTGTAGAAACAGTGAGTTACGGCAGCAATAAATCAAACCAGCTCGAAATGTTTTTTCCGGAAGGATTTGGTGGCATGGTTTCTGTTCGCTTTAGATCAAATATCGACATGTCATCACTGATGGGCAATCTTCGCCTTGTTACAAACGTGCCAAGCCTTGGCGGCACAGAAACGACGGTCACCCTTCCGGCCTATACCACCAATTGGTTTATGAGCCTCGAACAAAAGCAAAGGCAAGGCATCGACGAACAACTCGCACGTTTTTCCATCGGCCTTGAACATCCTGACGACATCGTGGCAGACGTCCTCCGAGCATTAGATCTCAGTCATCACCAGGCATAACCAAGAGTCAGATTGGCAAACCCTTGAATCTTAACTCCATTCAGATTCTTACGCACACTTGTCATTTGACTTCCAGTCATAGTCTGATACCGTCCCCGAAGGTTTTGACCATAACTGGCGGATAATAAGGACCACTCGACCCACAGACCAAACTTAAACGTATGACTCATCACAATGCCGCCCACCATGTAAACCGTTTCCGTTTGAAATTTACCTTTGCTGCCCGTCTGCGACTTTAGCGATCCCGAGGCCGACTCCAGCACAAGTCCCGGCACTAGTGCAAAGGGGAAATAGGGACTTGGCCACCAGTAGTAGCGACCAGCCATGGACCAGGATTTTGCTTGCATCGAAAACCAGGCTTCACCGTCACCCTGCTCCGTAGCTCGGAAATCACCGCGGGACACGCTGGCTGACCAAGCTGACTGCGGGTCTTTAATTTTAACCCATGTAAGCCCTGCTGCAGAGTGCGGTAACACCTCGCCAATAAACAAACCCAGAGCCCTGGGCCTTGTCACACGGATGTCTGACTGATCGTCTTCCACCTGAACGTCAGCCTCATCGAGATTCACCCCCGCGGAATTGGAATCCAAATCGGAATCCGAATCGTCACGTCCAACATCGGCATCCATGTCAAGGGACTCGATATCATCATTTGGTGCAAAGTCCATTGCATACAAAGCCACAGGATGCAACACAAACCAGTAAGTCACTGACACTATAATAAGGGCATGTCCCATATCTCGATCCACTCAATTTAAAAGAGCTTTAGACTCTTCGTTATTTCAAACCCAAACCACCAGCCAAAAAACCGTCAACTGTCCGACGGGTCTAAGGGAGAACTAAAGGACGGACCCATCTAAAACACCCCCTGAAGCAGATTAGTCATAAATCATTCGTTTGGTGTATGATAACAGAGAGCACCCCCGCACCTAAACCACTTTTTTGAGGCCGCTAGATGAAATGCAATGCCGAGTCTTTGTTGCGCCTTGGACGTTTACTTGCGGCCACGACAGGACTAGTTGGGTGTATCATCAGCCCAACTCCTGCACGCGCCTTCGACCTCGCCTCCGGCCTAGGGTTTGTCGAGGAGGGTGACGACCGGGCGCAAACGGTAGCCCTTCTCCACATGGGCTTACAAAACCAGTGGTACTCACGCTTCTATCTTTGGGGCCGCAGTTTTGGTCCAGTTCGCGAGACCAACGGAATCGTTGCGATCGGTAGACAAGCATCAGTCTTTAGCTCAAAGTCACTGTTTGCCTCAGCAGGGTTGAGCCTGATGGCTAACGAAACGAAAATAAC
>JBIKKO010000202.1:0-5641 GCA_044360315.1 Oligoflexales bacterium | reverse complement strand
ACGCAGAGGTTGCCTATGGCTCCCTCGAAACTTGCCGTGAACGCAAGCTCCGCAGGGGTTGTTTCGGGGTGTGATGTGCGAGAGTTAGGTTTGACCATTGTTGAGCTTGGTGGTGGTCGAAAAAAGACCTCGGACAGGATTGATCCAGGCGTTGGTCTGTCTAGCTTGAAACGAGTTGGAGACAAAGTTGAGCTTGGTGAACCTTTGGCTGTAATACATGCGCGCTCTGATAATGATGCGCTGAGTGTGTTGACCCGCGTGCAGCAAGCCTACAAGATTGAGCAAAACGCCCGGGCTCAAGATCTCATATGGAGAATGATTTAACTATATTTACCGTCGTTGATAGGGGAAATGTGATGACAAGTGGAGAGTCTTCAGCGGTCCGATTTAAGCCTCTGTTTGAGGCCGCAGAAATACAGAAACGTGTGACAGATCTCGGTCGGCAGATTACGCACGACTTCAATGGTGAGCCCGTCGTCGTCGTTGGGGTTTTGAAGGGGGCATTTATGTTTACAGCCGACTTGGTGCGCGCCATCAAATGCCCGGTGATCGTGGATTTTATCGGTTGTGCCAGTTACTCAGGCACGCGTAGCACAGGCACTGTCCGTATAACCCATGACTTATCGACAGATATTGTCGGAAAGAATATTCTTTTGGTTGAAGATATCATCGACACAGGCCGGACGTTGGATTATCTGATTCGGATTTTAAAGGAACGAAATCCCAAGACTCTGAAACTATGCACACTTCTTGATAAGCCCGCTGCACGTGAAGTTCCAGTTAATGTAGATTACTTTGGATTTTCGATCTCTAATGAGTTTGTTATTGGATATGGACTGGACCTTGACCAACGTTACCGAGAGCTACCGTTTATCGCTCAAGTTCAAACTTAAACACGGCATGATATCGTTGTGGATCAAAAGATCCTTGTCGCCTCATTTTCGAAGGCTTTTAAACAAAGCTACTCACTAACGGCATCATATCCAGATGTATTCGCGTTTAAGTGTTAGTGTCAGGCTTAATGCTAATGTTAGCGAAAGTGTTAGTGTAGTTGTTCAGTGGTTGCTTTACTGCTAGATAGTTTTTTGAGGTCAGCCATCAAGGAGTTGATTCGATCAAGGCTTGAACGAATCTTTTGTAGTCTATCACCAAAATCATCGCTACCGTGGTCCGATGACTTTGCTCCGCTCGTTGTGCCTGAAATGCGTCCATTATCCTTGTTTACAAACAAGGGTTTGCGGGATCTCGACACTTCATTATTAACATCTTGCTTTTGCTTGAAAGACTTGAAGTCAATCACTTTGACAGTTGGATCAGTGGGATGGTTTGAGTTGGAAGACATGGCGGTTCCTCAGTAGCAGCAGTGGCAGGTTCAACAACAGTAGGTAAACAGCTTCGGCATTCAAGATCAAATGAGGCGGGTGCACCGCTGGAGGCTCCCCAGCGCGTTATTCAAGGGTCAGTTTTTGATGCGATATGATTTAAGAACAGATTGATTTGCTTTGAGCCGCTCTTTGCGAATTCGCTCTTCATTTTCCTTATTCTTTCTGATCGCTTCGAAGAAGCTGGTGGAGGATTCTTCGGATTTCACGTCATGGCTGATATCAGTCTGTACCTTTTCTTCGGTTTTACGACTGAAGAGAGATACGACGTTTGCTGCATTGGCTTCTGTTTGTTTATCCATTTTTTCCTCCAAATCAACGTAAAGTCCAGCTTCAGAATTGTCGAGGAGTTGCCCTCACACTAGTTGTTGAAAGCAAAGCGCATGCCACTTTGCTTGAGTCTGCGCGGTGTTTCAGGAAGAGTGTGATCGCTTGCAATTCCAGAGTATTAGCCGCCTCCAGGCCCGCTGTAACCTTTGGGTAGTGTATGTCTAAATGACAAAGTGTCAAGCCTTCTGACAGGCGACCTGTGGTGCCTTTGGCGACGGTTAGCACAGGTTATGGTTGATGAAGAGACAGAGTAATAGACATGAAAATATTAGAACCCCTATGAGATCTCGTGGGTTGCGATTACTATGTTTTGGTCTAAAGTCATCTGTGATTTGATTTTATAGGACTCGGGTAATAAAGGGGGTGGCTCTCTATTCTCTTGTTCCCCAAGGGTAGGCAGGGGGATCTTCATCATGAGATAATGGCTGCAAGGGTGATTTAATTTTTTTAAGGGTGGATCTTTAGTTATGGATACAGAACGTTGGTTAGCAGCTGCATTTTATGCGGCTTTTGACGAATCTAGGTTGATGATGCTCGTGTCACGCCTAGGATCATTGAGTGAGGCTTCCCGCCGAGGGGTGGAGGCTTATCTGGGTGAGGGTGCTCATTTTCAGAGTTTCTCGGTTCAGTCATCTCCAATTGATCTGGTTTTAAAAGTCGCAAAATCATCCTTTACTCAACTCGGGGAGCGGCGTGTGAAACAGTGGTTTGAAGCTTTAGACAGCATTAAAGGGATTCAACAGGGTGGACTTGTTCCACCGATGAAAGCATTTCGGCACGATGATTTGATCTTAATGGCGATGCCGAAGGGTGGTTGCCTCGGTGGCGAGCAAAGCACAATCATCCAGGAAAAGCTTGCCGTGACTAAGCAAGCACTTGGTCAACTTGGTCTGACGCTTGACGACTACCCGCAGGTGTTACAGGCAGTTGGAGTGCCTTTTATCATTGATTGGTCTGATCTCGAGGTGTGTCAGAAATCGTTAAGTTACAAAGAGTCAATGAGGCGCTGAAATCCTGCAAACATACCAGGCAGGTTAGCCTTGGCGAGCTGATCTGTGACCATTGAGGGAACAAAGCCTTTAAACGAAACATCAAGTTTGTAAAGAGCTAGGGTCTTATCGCCCTGAGCTGTAAGTGTCCAGCTCCCCTCATTTTTCTTCATGAGATTGCTGTCCATTAGCCTCCACCAGATACGCGAGGGTTCCTCGGCAAACATTTCATTGGTATAAAAGAAGGTTTTCACGATGTTTACCTCGGTGCGGAGGACGCACCGAGCTTGGCTTCCGGGGGGTGGGGGGTCGATCTTTACATTTGTAACGCCCGGAATGAACTCCGGATATCGGTGAAATTCCCCAAGAGCACGAAAAACCTGCTGGATCCCACCGTTGAACAGGTGAGTTGTTTCAAGCTCTGCCATTCTTTAGTCCTCCTTTGCAACCCATCAATAATTGTATAAACTAAAGAGATGGAAGTATAGCTGTTGCTCTCAACGTTTGTGTAAGGTGGATCTGTTATGGTAAATGATACTCAAATGAAGGATCTAGTAGAGTTTGTTGCCAAAGCTTTGGTTGATGAGGTCGGTAAGATTGAAATCACCGAGATTGCGGGCAATCAAACGAATATTATTGAACTCAAAGTGGCCAAAGAAGACATCGGTAAGGTCATTGGACGTCAAGGTCGCACTGCAGACGCTTTGAGGACTATTTTGAATTGCGCTGCAGCTAAATTAAACAAACGCTATATCCTTCAAATCATCGACGAGTAGCATCATGAAGGATGCTGCCAGTGCCGTACTTGTTGCGGCGGTGGAAGGCCTAGATCTGACGTCCGACGAGGAGCGTTTTTTTGTTGAAGAAGCGCCGGCCGGTGTGACTCTTTTTAGGCGCAATATTCCCCAAGACGATTACACGAAGGTTTTATCGCTTAACCAGAAGCTTCAGCGAACACGGATGCTGGGTGATCCTCCCCTCCTGATTGCGATCGATCAGGAAGGCGGTCGCGTATCAAGGATAGGAGCTCCGTTCCCTAATCTTGGCCCTCCACTAACGATTGGCAGTGGCAGCTGTGATCAAAATGTGTTGGATGAGCTCGTACAATATGGTCAAGATGTTGGACGATCTTTGCGAAACGTTGGTATCAACGTAAATTTTGCCCCCGTTGTTGATATATTTACAGAGCCAACGAATCTCGCGATTGGGGACCGCTGTTTTGGTGTCAATCCTGAGCATGTTACGTTGCGTGCGGGTGCATTTTTGGATGGTTTGCAGTCGGCGCAAGTTATGGGCTGTCTCAAACACTTCCCTGGACAGGGTGATGCAAGAGTTGACACACACCTAGCGACAGCTGTCATTGATGTTAGCTTACAAACATTGATTTTACGCGAACTTCAGCCATTTCGTGAGTTGGCTTCTCGTTGCCCCATGGTTATGATTTCGCATTCTGTATTCCCTGTCCTATGTGATCGTGAGGCCAGTCGATCTGAACGGATCATTATGGATTGGTTGCGATTAAGGTTGGGCTTTCAGGGAGTCGTTGTGAGCGATGATTTAAATATGGGTGCGTTGCCCCAGGATTTACCGTCTTGGAAAGAAGCACTTATAGAATCAGTCCGAGCCGGTTGTGACGTGTTGCTGGTGTGTCGCCATCTTGAACGCTATTATGCAGCCTTGGACGCTTTACGGAGCGAGGCGAAGCGATGTCTGGCTTTTAAAACACGACTTGAAGATGCTGCGATCAGGGCTACAAAGCTACGAAAAAGTCTGTAAATGGCCGGCTTTGCAAGGCAGATAGGACCGGTGTGTGGAGCTTGGAGATGGGCGGGCTGAGTGTTTAAGCCTTGCCTAGGACTGGGAACAAGCATGCGTTTTGATCCCAGCCATAGCAGTTGAAGGTCTTACTTTTTGGCAGATTTTGTTTGTGTAGCGGCGACAATTTCAAGCAGCTCAACATCGAACAACAGAACGGAGTTGGCTGGTATCGAATCGTTGCCCGAAGGTCCATAGGCAAGGTTGGAAGGGATGGTTAGCTTAAATTTTGCACCTGGTTTCATAAGTTGAAGGGCTTCAGTCCACCCTGGGATGACCTGGCCCACTGGGAATTCAGCGGGGGGGCCGCGATCTACCGAGCTATCGAACTTGGTTCCATCGATCAGCGTTCCTGTGTAATGAACTTTTACGGTGTCGCTTGGTTTTGGCGATTCTCCCTTGCCCTCGGCTAGCACTTCGTATTGAAGGCCAGATGCCGTCACTTTAACATTAGGCTTCTTTTTATTTTCTTCGAGGAACTTGTTTCCTTTCTCGGTGTTTGCTTTGCCTTCAGACTCTTGCTTAGCCATCATATTTTCACGCATTTTCATCATGGCGCTTTGCATTTGTTCGGGAGTCAGACGAGATGGCTTGTCTTCCAGCACATCGTTAATGCTCGCTGCAAGAATAGAAGTGTCAATCTTCAGCCCTTGCGACTTCATGCTCCGACCAATCTGTTGCCCAATTGAATAGGCGGCCTTTTGTTCATCGGTATCCAACTTCACTGAGTTTGACGCCTTGAATTTGTCACATCCGACAACCCCGATTACGCAAACCCATGCCACTGTCACAATGCGTTTCATATTACGCTCCCAAAAAAATGATTAGACCGAATAAGATAATCTAGAAGCTTTACTTTGGGTAGTGGAACTTTGGTTGATTCACAGGGCTGCCCCATCTAAAACATAATGATTTCGTGTAGTTATTTCGGGTAAGGTTTCCCAAAAAAATAATTTTGGGGATGTGTTTCCATGGATGGAACTCTTCCCCCATTCCGCGGTCAAAAATAGGGAAATTTAGATGCGGTAGTCCGTGCGCCAAGAAAAGCGGCGCATATCTTGTGGGTGTAAGTCCCACCTTGGAAGGAGAAGTCAGCTCCACCATGTATCGAGTCTTGCAGTTCAG
>JBIKKO010000201.1:0-5657 GCA_044360315.1 Oligoflexales bacterium | reverse complement strand
TATCTTAAACTGGGAACGAAGATTGTTTAGACGTTCCGTGTAATAGTCTCTATCTTTTTTGTCTCTTTGTTGAGGCAAAGATTCCTCGACTTCTTTCAAAGTTTTTTTCAGCGACTCGCATTTTTTTTGTTTCAGACTAAACTCAAATTCACTTCGGTCAAAGGATCGGATCTGATCTGATATGAAAAAATCAGAGGTCGCCGGGACTAGCTGAACCGAGACAGGATCATGACTTGTTATACTGCGAATGCTATCGAGTACGGTGAGGAGGCTTTCATCAAAGCTTGTTGTGATAGGTGCTGGTGGCCCTCTGTAACAACCGTCGCAAGGGCTCGGTTCACGAGTGTACACTTCTACTTGCGTATTTGAACCGATTCCAGAAACGGTCTGCTCGTGGTTGCCCAATAAAATAACTTTTACAAGTTTAGCTTGAGTCAGATTTCGAATGTCCCAGCGAGTTTTTGTTTCGGTGCTCATAGCAACAAGGATCACGTCACCTGAGAGATCTTTTAAGGTCACATCGACAGATGTTTTGTAAGTTTCTCCAGCGTATTTTCTGTGACAGTCGCCAGAACGATCTTCTCTGATATTAGGGCATTTTTCCCACCACACCCGGGTATCTTCTCCAGGCAGAGGTTTGCCCTTAGCCGTGCCGATCAGGTGAACTTTCTGATTTTTCTTCGCGCCTCGACTCTTCGTCGCGTTAGAGGCAACATTGGAGGGATTGTTGGCGACATTTTTGCGTCTTTTCACGATATTTAGGGCTGTGAAAATAGCTAGAATCACTGCGGCTATAAGAAGTAGACGTGCCTTTGGATTCATAGGTTTTTAGTCCTGAAGTGAAAAGAGAAAAATTTTGGCTGATCAACTAGACTGCTAGAGTCACTGGAAAGCAAAAGCTTGCGTTAAAAAATTTTTTTTCCAGATTATAGAATTATTTCTATGTCATGCTAAGGCCTCGAGGTTTTGCTCTAAACTTTTGAGCTGGCTTGTCATGTTGGCGAACTGATCTTTTGTTTGTTGAACGACATCCTCTGGAGCGCGATCAGCGAAGTTTGGATTTTCAAGCTTTGATTTGAGGCCAGAAAGTATTTTGGTGACGCGGTCCCGCTCGCTCGACAGTCGCTTTTTCTCGGCGACTACATCGATAAGACCTGTTGCCGGAATATAGGCCTCAAAGCCTTTGCCAATGGTAACAAGCGATTGTCCGGGTCGCTTTACATCTGGTGCTGCATGGATGTCGCCGACCGTCGCTAGGCGCTTAATCAAGTGAGCAACGTCCATCACGATCTTCGTCAGGTTGGCATCGGCTCGCATCTTGACAGTAAGAGGATCCTTCGGGTTGATTTGGGCTAAGGCTCTTGTAGAACGAATGCCCGTGATCAGTTCTTGTACCATGGCCCACGAATCACCGGCTTCTTTAAATCGGGTTAATTTTGACCCATCTGGGTAGTCAGAGATCATCAGGCTTTCAGCCCGAGGCCAGGCGGGGTGACTTGGAAGGCGATGCCAGAGCTCTTCGCAAATAAACGGCATGACAGGCGAGAAAAATCGTAAGACGCCCTCTAGAACATAAACTAATACGCTAACAGTCTGTGCCTTCGCTTTCTCATCAGATCCATTTAGAGCTTCTTTGGCGCATTCAAGACCCCAGTCGCAGAAGCTTCCCCATGTGAATTGATACATGCGATTGATGGCTTCGTTGATTCTAAATTGAGATAGAAGATGATCGACGTCGTCTGCCGTTCTGGCAAATTCCTCCACGAGCCATTTGCTGGCAAGGTCCATTTGATTGGGATTAAGTGGTTCTAGTTTTGCGTCTTGCGATGTGTAGCGCATGAGGAAACGAGCAGAATTCCACAGCTTATTCACAAATCGAGCACTATGCTCGAAGTCGTTAAACTCCATGCGAACGCGCCCTCCAAAAGGGGCTATCGATACGCCAAGTCTTAGAGCATCGGTTCCGTGTTTTTCAATTACATCTAGAGGGTCAATTCCATTACCCAGTGTTTTTGAAAATTTTCGGCCTTGTTTGTCGCAGATCGTAGGGGCCATATAAACGTGTTTAAACGGTACCCTGCCCTGGGTTTTAAGACCGATCATCACCATCCGCGCAACCCAGAGGAATAAAATTTCATTAGCACTGACCAGCGTGTCAGTTGGATAGAAATATTGAAGGTCTTTAGTCTTTTCAGGCCAGCCAAAGGGAGATATGGGCCAAAGCCAGCTGCTAAACCAGGTGTCGAGGACGTCTTCATCCTGACGTATGTCTGCACTACCACAGCTTCCGCACTTGGTTGGATCTTCCATCCCAGTGGTTACAGCCTGACAGTGTTGGCAATACCAGATAGGGATACGGTGCCCCCACCATATCTGACGACTGATGCACCAGTCTTGTATATTTTCAAGCCAGTGTAGGTAGGTTTTTTTCCAAAGATCAGGATGAAAGCTTAGCTCACCGCTCTTTGCCACCTGGATTGCGGGGGCCGCCAACTCTTTCATTTTTACAAACCACTGCATCGAGAGCCGAGGCTCTATGACGGCCTTGGAACGATCAGAATGTGGTACAGCGTTACGGTGTGTTTCGTCTTTTATGAAGAGGCCTAGCTCTTTCATGCCTTTGACAATGTCTTTACGCGCTAGGAAGCGATCAAGGCCTCTAAACCTTTGTGGACATTGATCAGACATGGTGCCGTCGTCATTCATCACATTGATCATCGGTAGTTTATGACGTTTTCCCATTTCAAAGTCGTTAAAGTCATGGGCTGGTGTGATTTTTACACAGCCTGTGCCGAAATCAGCTGCAACATAGCCATCTGCAATAATCGGAATAAGCCGTTCTGAGAACGGTAGCTTGACTTGCTTTCCCACTAGATGCTTGTAGCGCTCGTCATCGGGATTCACGGCAACGGCGGTGTCGCCAAGCATGGTTTCAGGACGAGTCGTGGCTATTGGAATGAATTCCCCTGGGGATTCATGGATCGGATAATTAAAATGCCAAAGTGTGGCATTCATTTCGATCGTCTCGATTTCATCATCACTGATGGCAGTCTTCAACGCGGGATCCCAATTGACGAGACGCTGACCACGGTAAACTAGGCCTTCATTGTATAGCTGAACAAAAATAGCACGCACGGCTCTACTCAGCTGCGGATCCATGGTGTAGGCCTCTCGATCCCAGTCACATGAAAATCCTAACGATCTAAACTGTTCGGTTATGATGCCGCCATACTTGGCTTTCCAAGCATGAAGACGCTCAAGCATGCCGTCACGACCCACCTGCTGGCGAGTTTTGCCTTCTTCGCTTTCAAGGGCCTTTTCCACCATCATTTGTGTAGCGATACCGGCGTGATCGGTTCCGGGAAGCCATAAGGCATTAAACCCTTTCATGCGCTTCCATCGAACCAAGATGTCTTGAATGGTGTAGGTGCTGCCGTGGCCCATGTGTAGCTGGCTGGTGACGTTGGGTGGTGGCATGAGGATTGTGTAAGGTTTTTTTGCGCTACCGGTGGGTGCCTTAAAAAAGCCGCGCTCGGTCCAGTGTTGATACCATTTCTTCTCAAATGACGTTGGATTGTAGGTGGTTTCCATCTCAGACATTGCGCACCCCATGCATATGGTTAGACCATAATTTTTACCATAGGATTGCAATCATGGAAAGGCGCTTAATGGCTGGGCTCACCTGTGTTTGAAGAACCGTTGTCTTCGTCAACGGTATCACTTTCGACTTCATTGCGTGTTTGCATGATGTATCTGGCTGTTGCGACCACATCACAGGAAGATCCTTGGCAGCCGTAAATTTTTTGAATGCGTTGGATGTCTCCGAGTGAAAGAGACCGCGTCGCGATACCTTGGCCGATAAAGATGCTCGGATTCATAATCGAGCTTGGGTCGTGGTCTTCTTCCACATGCGCAAGGCCTAGTAGATGCCCAAGCTCATGTGTTGCGAGGCTTTGCATGTCAACGATTTCGCGTTGATCGACTGGCTTATCCTGCAGTGCATCACTAATGTAATAAACTTCACTGTTGTAGCGGATGTCGGCGGCGTCAATGCTATAGTAAGTATTACCGGGATTGTTCCAAATCGTTGTTGCTAGGATCACCTCCGTCTTACCAGTTTTCTTCCAATTTGCATCGTTGTAATGACCGTTAAGGCCATCGCGCAGAGATGAAAATAAATCCGGAAAGCTGTCTCCCGTGACACCAGAGTGTTTGCCTCCAAAATCAAAGAGCCTTCGCCCCACGGCCGTTTCCCACGTGGTGATGGCCGCTCTCAGGGCTTGCAATTGTGTGACGGTCATGTTCGTATCGATTTTGTAAGGTATCGGTAGTTCTGCCCAGCCCTTTGGTGCATGAAGGCCAAACTCTGGTGATGTGGGGTCATCGGAGTTGGCTTGCAATACGCCTCGGCTCGGCATGTGGTCGCCAACTAGACTCGCTTTGAAGGCTTGAGTGCCGCAGGCAATAAAGTTAATAAACGCGGCCATAATTGAGCCAGCGATTAAAGCGTATTTGGTCAACAATGTCATGCCGTGTCCCCCGTCGATAAGATAGGGGTCGGCAGCATTGGTATATCCCATTAGGAATGTTAGAAAATCTATTATAAATCAGTCACTTGCTTTGACTCATCACAACCGCCTTGATCCGCCTAACACCGCGGCTTGAGGCTTCCTCCTTTTGAATCTTAAATGCCCCGAGATCCTTCGTATTCTTGACGTGTGGGCCGCCACAAACTTCTGTTGAGAAGTCACCCATAAAATAAACGTTAACCCGTGACCCGTATCTGTCCTCAAAAAGCCCAATGGCTCCTTTTGCCTTTGCCTCTTCTAACGACATGTCTTCTAGATGAATGTCCAAACCCCGCTTAATCTGGTCGTTGACCAAGTCTTCAACTGCCTTGATTTGCTCTGGGGTCATCTTATCGGGGTGGCTAAAGTCAAATCGAAGCCTTTCGGGAGTAATGTTACTGCCCTTTTGCTCGACGTGAGGTCCGAGCACACGGCGCAGGGCCTCGTGCAAAAGATGGGTGGCCGTGTGAAGCTTGGTGCTGTCTTCAGACGTGTCGGCAAGCCCTCCTTTGAATAGCTTTTCCCCAGCCATGCGACTTTTGGCTTGATGCTCCTCGAAGGCCTTGTGGTAAGAGTCTAAGTCGACAGTCATATGTCGCTCTTTGGCGATCTCTTGAGTGACTTCAAGGGGAAAGCCGAACGTTTCAAACATGAAAAAAGCAAGTTTACCGTCGATTTCGGTTCCAGAAATGCGAGTTAACTCTTTTTCAAAGTGTTTTAATCCCTGGCCAAGGGCTTTCGAAAATTTTTCTTCTTCGTCGCGCATGGCACCGACGATGCTGTTACGCTTAGCGTCAACTTCATGGTAATGACCGTCATAGGCTTTAGCGAATGCGTCGACTAATTGGTCAATATAGTGTGGCTCTAGTTGTGCCTTGTTTGCCAGTCGGAAGGCGCGGCGAAGGACGCGGCGTACAACGTATCCTGCTCCTACATTGCTGGGCAAAACGCCGTCTGCAATTGCAAACAGGGCTGCTTGGATGTGGTCGACGATGATGCGTTGCTCTTGAACGGAGAGCTCCGGCGCCTTTTGTCTGATGATCGCCATAGCGTCATTGTAGATTGTGGATTCATAGACACTTGTCGAAC
>JBIKKO010000063.1:0-17179 GCA_044360315.1 Oligoflexales bacterium | reverse complement strand
ACCACTTTTTTTATTGTAAACGACGACCATCAATCGATCCGCAATTGGCGCGTACTCCTTGAGTCGAGCCAACTTTTTCAGTTTCTTAATTGAACCTCTTCTGTCATTCTTCATTTAGTACCTTCTTTGTTAACAGTGATTTCTCTTGTGGAAGAAAAAATGCAATGTTATCAGGAAGGTATCCTTTTGTTCACGAACTTTTCGTAATCCGTATTATTATAACCTGCCCTAATCCAGGCCTCGATTTCAAACAAACCAGAGTCGCCGAAAGTATTGGCAACACATGAACACAACATAAAATCCATCTCTGCATACAAGGATACTCCTTTTGCAGACGCCACTTCAAATCCAACCACCAACGTAGCCTCATCACAAGCAAAGTCCTGTGACTCGATAATTGTTGGTTTTCAAAACCAAACCCTAAAGACCAAAAACAACACTTCCGCGAGTCAGTCGAGCCTACGGTGATGTTTAGGAGGTCTCGTAGATCCACCCAATCGATCTTTTTTTGCACAAATAACTCACAGCCATCTTTTGTTGAAGCCTCCACAGCGAGGGAAAACAATAAACCGCAAGCTCAAAGCTCGATTGGAAAAAATCCTGTTCTGTAGAGACTTCAGCAGCGATTAAATCGAGAATCTTCCTAAATAGACGCAATGTCTTGACGCGCGATACTTAAATAAGCTAGCGTACTTTGGTCAAACTAATCTGTTCGTATAGTGGAGGTAATTACTTAATGAAGAGGCATCGTCATCTGAAAAGTTTGCTGCTGCTTGCAGCATGTGCTTTGGCATCATGCCAGACTGCACAAGAAGCGAAAGAAATCAAACTCATTGGGTTTGATGACAACGCAAGCAAGGGAAAGAACGTTGGACCAATCGAAGGGGCAGACTGCGTCTACCAGGTCTTAGGCTATTGGCTTGGCGGGCAACCCACACTTCAGCGTGCAATCATGAATGCACGCAAAGGTAAAAAATCATCTCTTCTTGAGGCTGCCAACGGAGATAGCGGCGTCGGCGGAGATCTGCGGTATCTTAACAATGCGGTTATATCGCATGACGGATTTAGTGCAGGCGTATTTGGCAAACAGTGCATCAACATCTCAGCAACGGGGTTCAAATGAAACTAGCAACTCGGACTCTCACAATCGTAGCATTGGTGGGACTAAACTCCTGTACACTTAGCAAAGTCATGATTCTGCAAGCTCCCGTGATGTCTATGAAGGGCACAGACACAGGTGGCGCAACCGTTTTACAAGGCGGTAAGACCGTTAATGAGAAGTGGTGTTACGATGAGCCGCCTGTCCAGCCCAACGACGATGGATCAAAGCATTACGGGATGATCGACCAAGTGACTTGGAAGGCTCATAAATCTACGAATGCAACATTCTTCAAAGACGCCAAGTACTATACTCAAGGCGGATGTGTTCTTATGACAGCGGAAGCAGCCACACCAAAAGGCGGCTGAACAACGCATCATTGATAGGCCCCAGAGGATTCATTCTGAACCAACCTCTGGGGTCTAGTTCTATTAGACCAATCAAACAATCAGCATGATCACCAGATTGTCGGCCAGCATCGAACAAAGCAAAAGCAGCTATGCCTGCTAAGATTCCTGCTATATAGCGTATTTTACTGTGCATAAAAGGGGACTCTTGGGCATATAGTTTCCGGCGTCCGGCCATTTATTCACCATCTCAGCGCAAATATTAAAATTAACATGGCTTCAGCAGCATCGACTCGGATCAATAAGCAAGCCAGGTCGAAAAACATAAGAGTTCTCGGCGATTATTTTAACAACAAAACGCCAACGGATGACGACTGCCGATACTAGCAACCAGGACGCATGACTGCACGTCTTCGGTATTTTAGAAGTGGCTTGAGAAGCGGTTTTCGAATGTGCGGACAAAATGAGAAACAAAAATGAAAATTGCCATTTAAGTTATGATACGCCGCAACATCGCTAGAAGAGTCAAACCCGAAGCACGAATCACTCCTCCAAAAGCGAGACCCTCGGCATTTATTTATGCACTCACATCAAACGCTCGACCGTGCGTAAGTTTCCCATGAAGTTATCAACCGCAGTCGTGCCAAGAGCTTTGTTGTAAGAAGTCATTTCTGCAATTGACCGCTACAAGTCTCTCTGGTAGGTATCTTCTGTCACGGTGGTTCAAACTAAAATTCACCGCTACGATTAGGCATAACTCACCCATATTTTCGAGGTCATCATGAAACTGCTTCTTTTGCCGCTAGCGACTTTGGCATTGATTTTTGGAATGACTGGATCTGCTGCTGCATCCGAGGCTGATGAAACGATACGCCTTGCTCGTAATTTGGTGCGCGCTGTCGAAGATCATGCACACAATATGGATCCTCACAATCTTCGCCAATTGAACCGCGAACTCGAAGATCTCATCGCCAGGGTAAGACAAGGCAATGGCGGCAGTGGAAGTTATCGGTTAATTTGCAAGTACTCGGGATATCAGGCGGCGATCTATAACCTCGCTACAGAAAGATTTATCGACAGCCACTACAGCCAGACAATTGCCGACTGCAATCGCATCGTGAATGCAACCCGAGAAAACCTTACTTGCGGCAGTGATAGCACTGGCAGAACTGCCCTATATAACCTGAAACTGGAAAAGTTTATCGACACCCATTACGCGAAACACGTTGACGATTGCATCAAGACTCTTCAATCCAGTCGTCGTGGCCTCACTTGTTCCACCGACTCGTCAGGAACCAGGGCGGCCATATACGACGTGATTAACGACAAGTTTGTTGATAGTTACTACGACAAGACGCTTGACGAGTGTTTGAGCTCAATTTGATTGAAAACCTGGATGGGCGGTCAGTTTCTTTGCAGGCCCGTGCAAAAAGTCTAGACAGACGTCACGACAGAAAAACTTACAGAAGCGTAAAGCTAGCAAAATCACGGCCTGAAATAACACTGATGCAATCCTAGTGGCTTGGAGCCATTATTCCATTTTTGTGTTTTGCCAAAGCTCGGGCAGCGCCCTAGACATTCAAGACTAAGCATGAAGGTCTATTCATTTTAGCCCTAGGCAACAATCATTGCTAGCCGGGATCGCTACGTCTGATCGCACAAAAAATAGCTTTGAGCAGCACCTTTAGTGCCCGCTTTTCCACCACGCCCCGGCCTCCTGCCATAAACCCGCGAATGAATCCCAGCCAGAGACCTCGGCTATAAAATCAGAGGTTAATATTCCTACGCCTGGCATCCGCGCTGCGATATCAGCAAATGCAGATTCACCCTTTTTTCTTGCAATGACACGGACGAGATAGAGGCTATGCATGTAGGCTCTTGCGACCTCAATCTGGCTATCAATCGTCACAAAAGGCTGATTTAGAACATCGACGGAGGTCATCTGACCACGAGTAGGCGGGAAACGAAATCCATCACAGGAACGCTGACGACAAGCCAAATACTGAGCCACACCCTCATCAAACCAGACTGGCCAAGAGCGACCTGACGAGCGGTGCGCTAGCATCGCATGGGACAACTCATGACGCAATACGGTGGTCAAGCGGCCATCAATCTGTTCTGTCATTCCCGGACCAACTGGTATCCTCATGCGACCATCGAACACCCCCTCCGCCCAACCAGGACTACCAGGGATGACGTCACGAAAATCTTCTTTACGATATAAAATCACCTCAATGGGCGTCAGGGGCGCTGCAATTCCAAGCAGCTCAGAATACTCTAAGATCGTGGCCTCTAGGATTTCCAGAACCGAGCGTAGCACCCCCCCATGATCATCCTCTCGATAACTCACGAAAAAATGTTCGCTCCGCTCAGTTCGCTGGCTAGCTCCTGACTTTGCCTTTGCTCGCATGGCCTGAAGGCGCTGTTTTGCAAGCTCGACTACCGACGGGTCCTGTTCGTCTTTTGGGGTGACTCCCTCTAAAACAGTGACCGCATCCGTGTAGCGCCCCAAGGACTCCAACGTATCTGCATAGATCAACCGCCCTTCAATATCACCTGGCACAGCTAAGACATACGTTGCAAGATAACTGGCGGCCTCCGGCCAATTTTTTGAAGCGCGCAAACAAAAGCCCAGTCCTTTTTGAGCCTCGGCCACTTGATCCAACGCTAACGCTTTATAAAAGAGCCTCGTTGCTCCGTCACAGTCTTGAAGTTTAACCTTAGTCCACCCATGCAGAGTCATGAGCACGGGTCGTTGCCGATTTAACCAAGCTCTAAAGCCAACAGACGTTTCCGGTAACTCCAGAAGACGCTCTGCCATGGCCAATGCACCACCAAAATCACCGGTAGCGTAGGCGGCAAATAAACGCCGGTAAGCCGGCATCTCCGCGTCTGAAAAGGGATCCTTCGGGGTTTCGAGAGGCGGAGGCTGCGGCTTTTTAATCTCGCCAGCCAGCTTTGCAGAAGCCGCAACCTCGACTTTGTTTGTCTGATCAATAAAGTAGAACACTCCTCCGGAAATCACCACACCAAGGAGGAGCGCGTTCACATAGGAAAATCGTATCACGGCTCTGAACCATGAATCAGTGGCAAAAGCTCACCGCGATCATGAACTGCTTTTACATCAGTAAATCCGCCCATGAACTTATCACCGACGAAAATCATCGGAACTGTGCGCCAACCTGCATTTGCCTCGGACAGTCGCTGGCGTTCCTCGTGACGACCGTCTAACGAAATCTCCTCAAACGGCACCCCCAAAGACTTAAACAGGCGTTTAGCCGAATCGCAATATGGACAAATAGACGTCGTGTAAATGCGGACTGGTTTCATGGTCGATGGGCACCTTTGGTTGTTTACGCTGGTCTCCCAGTAGTTTAGATAAAAAAGAGGGACGACTCAAGAAATTTGAAGACACACGGTCGGCTTCTTTCGCAAGACTGAATTCATTTATCCCTGCTAACAACTCTTGGTGTCACTCACACAGTTCACTTTTTAAGTCTCGAGTGCTCGGTCTAGTCGCATGTTTCAAACATTAGCACGCCCAACGACACCGATCCAAAGACCATCCAATCCTTTGCGTTGCAGAATGCTCACGTCAAATTTTACGCCACCAAGCCCTACAAACCAGGCACAATCCCCTTACTGCCGTGGGAAAGTCTATGGATACGCCCTTCAGCATAAAACCGCTCTCTCACTTCAGATGAATATGCCTATAACATTTTAAAATATACTTTTTCCTGGCGGCCTCAGCACGGGAAAAGGAGCGCCAGGGATCAAAAAGAGACTGTTTAGGCCGAATTTATTATTAAAATCATAAAAATAATAATATATTGACAATATTTTAATATTAACTTATAAAAAAATTCCGGTTAAAGCCGGGCGGTCAGTTAAATTCTTTCTACGGAACATGTTGCGGAGGTAAAAGCAGATGGCGAATGTTGGTCGATTGATTCACAGTCTCGGAGCGGTAACCCTATTAGCGATTCTCATGGGTTGCTCGGATAGCTCATCTTCCGGCGGTGGGCATGAAAACCCTCCTGCAAAACCTCCTACCCAGCCATCAAGCGATGCGCCTGGCGCAACCGTGCCGAGCGGACGAAAAGAAGCTACTGGAAGTATCACTCCCTCCAAAAGTTGCAAGGACTGGGATTTAACTTCCAATCCAGACTTCAAGGAACTCACAGCACAAGGTTTTAAAATATCCCTTGATTGCTCTGCCTTGAGATTCGATGTTACCTACGGGTCAGTCTCGGAGTCTTCAGCGTTTGCGATGCTTGGGCAACTAAAGTCCGAGCTATCAAAAATTCAAGCCCTGGCCACAAAACCAACTAAGATTTTATTGACGAACGGGACCTTGAGAAATCTTGGTGATGACACATGGCGCTTGTCGATCACTCGTAACCCGAACGAGGAGCTCACAAACTTTCTTGCAAGCGAAAAAATTCTGCAACCCATTGAGCAAAGACTATATTCTGGCAAAGTTTCATTATACAAGCCTTCTATTGGCGGTGTCGCTGAAAGAATTAATGAGCACGATCTTGCTAAGGCTGTGACCACCCTTGAAAAGCTTTCAACCCAAATCAAACAGGCTGCTAACAATGGATCGGTCAGAATTGTTAAAATTGAGCTTGGAACAAACATGACTAAAGAGTTGTGGTTCATCAGATATAACAGCGGATCTAACATGATCGAGCTCCCCTATGAAGCCAATGCGGAAAGTCTAGAGTATTTTATAGCAAACGTCATACCTGCAGCCTATAAATTTCAGCAACTTGTTAAATTCCCCGTGGATTCCGAGCTTTTGCAAGGTGGAATTTTAAAGGCAATGTTGACACAGCGTGAAAATCAACAGCTCTTTAAACACCTAACCAATCAAACTTCTAGCATATTTAACAGCCTCGCTACCATCGCCCCGAAGATTTCTGCACTGACAAGTTCATCAAACTCCATAATGATTCGACTCAATCTGTTGGAGGACTTGGACGCTATTGGAGAACATGGCATCTCTAACAACATGATTCAGATCTATGCTGCAAACAGAGTGCTCTCTTTCACCGAAAAAGTTGACATCCCCTCGCTCGAGTCCTGTTTAGACGCTCTCAAGCAGAACCCGAGCGGTAGGCACAGCGAATGCCGCGTGATGTTTAACAGGTAAGGGGCGTACTTTCGGTCACCAAAAGATACTAGGGCATAGTCGTTTACAGGGACGACCACAAATCACGAAACTCAAAAAAGCACACCTGGATTAAACGAGAGCAATCCAACAATTATCTGGATGTCCCGTAGCACCAAGACAGCTCAACCGATCGCCCTCTAGATGCGGCTGCGACGTTCAACAATCTCGCACACAGATCGCAAGCTACCCGATCCCTCAATACTGTCTGCTACAAAGTCCTATCGCTCTAGCAACACCGCTGAGGAGTTGAGGCCTCTGCCAAGCCTCAACTCCTCAGCGCCATCTCAAATTCATCTCAAAGCAACTGCTGACTCAAAATGCCCGGGTACAAAAACACAAATCTATTGGTATTGCTTAAAGCTATTTTCTAGAATGTATCAATCATAGGTCTTGCCATCCCAATGGACGGTGTCCACGATTCCATATCTTCACCACACGCTTCGGACACATTGAAGCCAGACTCCGCACGCTCCTTGGTCAAACAACAGATATCTTCACGCTATGTTAAACAACTACTACATGAGCTCAGGTTGATAGGCTCGCTCAGACTTTGGTCTCGGGCGCCCCCCACCCCTACTCGCAGAAGCGGCCCACGGACGTTGTCCACCAGTGGATCCCTGGCGATCATCTCGACGCGGAGGACGGCGCTCGCCACGATCACCCCGATTGGATGAGCCTTTAAACCCACCCCCGAAACGACCTTTCCCCGCAGGCGGTCGTCCTGGTTGCTTGCCACCAAACTGGAATTTTCCGCCCCCGCCGCGATCATTACTACCCAACATACGCTTGCCCTCAGTGGAGGACATACCAATTTGATCGTCCCCGGTAAGGACGCGACCTTTCGATAACGCGGACACCAGCCGAAGCGCTAGCTCCTTAGCGCTATATTTCGCGGCAAGATCCTCAGCCACCTCGCGCCACTCCTGGGCAACTCGCATTCCACCGATATCACGCGCAAGCTTCTCTGCCTGCCGCTGGCGTGCTGTGGCGAGTGTCGGAACTTCACCAACTACAAATTCATCTGCATGCTTGGATGAAAACACATCATTTCCACGCAGATCGCCGGGTGTAGCAAGGGTTAATGCAATACCTCGGTTACCGGCTCTTCCAGTTCGACCAATACGATGGACGTACCGCTCGCGATTTTCTGGAACACTGTAATTGATGACATGACTCACGTTTGGGATATCAATGCCTCGCGCTGCGACGTCTGTGGCGATGATAATTTTTGCACGACCATCCTTTAACGATTGAACTGCTTGATTTCGAATGGCCTGCGACATGTCACCGTGGATTGATTTTGAAGAAAAACCCCGCGAAGACAGCAACTCTTGGAGGTCATCCACATCTCGCTTCGTCCGACAAAAAACAATGGCCTTCTCCGGCTCTTCCACTTCGAGGATTCGAACCAAAGCAGACTCTTTTTCGTGGCCTCTAACAACCACCAAACGCTGCTCAATATCGAGATTCGTCTGCTGACCGGCATTCAGCTGAATGTGAGACGGCTCTCGCATAAATTGGCGCGTCAGCGACTTGACTTCAGGCGGCATCGTTGCCGAAAACAACAAGGTCTGACGGTCCGCAGTTAACGAAGACAAAATCTGGCGGATATCATCAATAAACCCTCGATCTAGCATTTCATCGGCTTCGTCAAGGATAACGATATGAGGATTAAATTTCTTCAATCGACCTTCTCGCATGTGATCCATCAAACGCCCAGGAGTCGCCACGACCACTTGAGCTCCGCGATTGATTAACTCAACCTGCCTCAAATAACCTTGACCACCAACCACCGGCACAGTCTTAATGCCTGCAAATTTACCTAACCTAAACAGCTCGTCACTGACTTGGATCGCCAATTCACGGGTCGGGGTCAACACCAAGATCTCCACTGATTTATCAAACCGCAAACGGCTCATGGCCGGCAAACCGAAGGCTGCCGTCTTACCTGTTCCCGTTTGAGCTTGTCCGATGATGTCCTCACCGGCAAGGATCGCTGGTATGGCTTCAATTTGGATCGGACTAGGCGTTGTGAAACCAGCCGCCCGCACTCCCTCCAAAATTTCAGCAGTCAATCCCAGATCGTCAAAGCCAACCGCAGGTGTAGAAGAGGGCACGACGATGGGAGAGGATTCTTTAGTATTCATTAAAATTTTCCTGCTGGCCTGCGCGATGTGAATGCGGGGTCTAACCCCTGGTTATGTCCCGACAATAAGCAAGCCTTGATGGTGGCGGGAGACCCAAATGCCGGCGAACTATATGAAATTTTCATTAAAAAATCAACCTGAATTTTATATTATAAAAGGCAACAGCCCCACCATTTCAAGCCCCGCATCCTAGACAAACCTTCGGCAAATCATCGACAAATAGTTGACAGGCCAACATTGGTTATCTATATCTACCTTACAGGCTCCGCTTATGGAACCGCGACGAGGAACTTCATGACCCTATTTGAGACAAATCCTGAACACCCACACAAAAACACCAACGGACCTTTGAACCGTGTCGTTCAAGAGGCCATGGCAGCACTCATCATCGCCGCTCAACAGGAAGATTCGGGACTCCAAACACTAAGCCACAGCGAGCTACGCGCAAAAGTGCTCGGCATTGGCGCAAGCTCCGACGGACGTCCTCAAATTCGCATTGACTCAAACCTTCTGACAATCAATCAAAAACTGTCGATCGAACGCACACTCCTAAGGCATTTCGGCAATCAGGAGCTCCCGGATGTGGCCGTTTACTTTCAAAAGGCCTCGTCCGCAGCCGCCAAACCGACCGAGCCTGCTCCCCTCAAGAAAAAAAATCCACTGGGGCTGACCATTGACACAAAACCAATCCCTGGAGTGAAGGCCATTATCGCCGTTGCTTCCGGTAAGGGGGGTGTTGGCAAATCAACTGTCGCCACTAATCTTGCTGCTGGCTTGGCACGATTAGGCCTAAAAGCTGGCCTCATGGATTGCGATGTCTACGGCCCCTCCTCACCAACAATGCTCGGTGTTTCTGGACCCCTGCCAATCGAATCGTCGATGCTCGTTCCACTCGAGCGACACGGAGTTAAGGTTGTAAGCTTTGGCTTTCTCACCGACACCAAGACCCCAGTGATTTGGCGAGGACCCCTTGTTTCCAAGGCCATTGAACAACTTTGCTATGATGTCAAATGGGGATCCCTTGATGCATTAGTTTTGGACCTACCTCCTGGAACCGGTGACGTGCAAATGACTCTAGCCGAGAAGCTCCCCATCACGGGCTCCATAATCGTCACCACCCCCCAAGATATCGCCCTAATAGATGCGCATAAAGCTGTGAGCATGTTTGAAAAACTCGGCGTCCCGATGTGGGGAGTCGTCGAAAATATGACGCATCACACGTGTTCAGCCTGCGGCCATCAAGACGATATCTTCGGCAGAGAGTCTTTCGACCAGTTTGCCGCGGCAAGAGCCCTTAAAACCCTATCCCGCATTCCAATTGAGCGCACCATCCGCCTCCAAAGTGATGCCGGATCCCCCGTTGTGTTATCCGACCACCCAGCAGCTAACCCTTACCGGGAGCTTGCTGAAGCCATTTACGCAAAACTCTTAGCCTGAATCTAAGGGACCCAATAAAGGAGATTGTTTCGATGACTCAGACTGCAAATGATCCGATAAATGAAAGCTATGCACGCCTACCTGATATCATTACTGATGCCCTGTACGAACTCTTGCAGCCCCGCGCAGTGGCCGTTCGTATTCGCGGGCGCCACCTTTGCATGATGATGCGCGGCGTCGAAAAACAACAGTCATCAACAATCAGCGAATCCGCAAAGGGCATTGAAACCCTAACCAATCTTGAGCAGCAACGACTGTTTGCAGCCCTTGCAAAAAACTGAGAGGAACCCATGAGCGAACTTCAATCTCAACAAAAATTCAGCATCAAAACCACCGCTCGCCTCGTCGACATGAATTCCCACACCATACGAGCGTGGGAACGACGCTACCGTGCTTTAGATCCAGACCGAAACGAGGCCAACAACCGCCGTCAATATTCACAGCAAGACGTGGAACGCCTTTCTTTACTAGCTCGGCTGGTACGTCAAGGACACCAAATCAGCCACATTGCAAGCCTTTCCAATGAGGTCCTAGAAACCATGCTCATGAGCGAGCCTGGAGATAACAAACCAGGACCCCAACCCATTGAGCATGTGATCCTTTCGCGCTGCATCACGGCTCTTGAAAACTACGAGTTAGTTTTGATTCAAGCCGAACTCGAAGCAGCCAAGAATCTAGTCTCTGCAGAGCAATTTCTAACCCAAATTGCTGTACCTCTTTTGCGAGAGGTGGGGCTGCGCGTCTACAGCGGAACGTTTAGCATCGCCCAGGAGCATGCTTTGTCTTCAATTCTAAGAGCTCAGCTCATGCAGACTCTGTTTAATCTGCGCAACACAATTGCCGTTAGAGCATTTACGCGAAAAGACCAAGCTCACGGTCTATCAATCTGCTTAGCCACCCGCGACGGGGATCTCCACGAGTTTGGCATTCTTGCCTCTGCGATCTTGGTGGCCAACGAAGGCCATGTGCCGCATTACTTTGGCCCGAATCTTCCTGCAGCAGCCCTTGCTGACGCTGCAAAAGCTGTCAACGCCGATGTAGTCATCGTGGGTAACACCCCCTCATCGGAACCCTTCAGCGAGCAACGCCAGGAGTCTTATGCGCGGGAGTTAAAATCAAAGCTACCAACCAACTGCCAGATCTGGTGGGGAGGTGTTTGTTCGGTGAAAGATCCTGTGATTTTAGCGTCAATCACCCAGATTCACACACTGGAAGCTCTTCAGACAAAACTAAGACCACCGCGATCCGTCTAACAAGCCGACACCGTGTACAAAGTTAAGACAAACCGTCATAAATTCTGACACCGCGCCCATCTCAAGGGACTAGCAACTCCCTGAATATACTGGCACGAGCGGTCGTAGAGATGACTTTAAACATGGCACATCTCCTGCAGTCAAAGGGACATCCAACCCAAAAGGTTGGTGGAGTTGTTCGGCGGTTTTCACTTTGAATCAACCATGACCCTTTCTTGAAATTGTCATCAAGATTCATCATCCTCCACTCTGATGCTCTTCCTGTTGTTGCTCTTCCCTCTCTTGCCTCCAAACCGCCGAGCAACTTTCTCAACACCCACCAAAACGAATAGATTGTTTTTTTCTAACTCGCGACCCCAAGTCACAACTTAAGGGAAGTCATAAACAGAAATATTGCCCCCAAAGGCTCGTCCTTTGGGTAGCTGGACAAACTTCATAATGATGGGGTTTTTAAAACGTGGTGCGTTGACGCGGAATTTATCGTGGACTCTCATCCGAACCATCGGCAAGGCACGCCACGAGGGCACTGGAATCCTGACCGTTCTTCTTAGTCCTGGTCACTTACGTTCGAGTCTTGGCATGCGCAAGCCTCTCTGCACACCGCACAGCATCAATGCAAACGCCAAACAGATCCAGCCGGTGGGAGCAAAGCTGCATTCCATTCTTTTTTGCGATCTTCTCCTGAAGGGCTTCTATCTCAGGATCTTCAAACTCCACAACGTTACCACATCGAGTGCAGATCAAATGATCATGATGAGCTCCAGGATGGGCTACTTCGAACACAGAGCGACCGTCTTGAAAAGACTTCTGCTCGACAAGGCCCGCTTCCGTCAAAAGATTCAACGTCCGATAGATGGTCGCAAGACCTATATCGTGACCATCTTCACGAACCCTACGATGCAGCTCCTCGGCGTCAACATGGGAGTTCAATGACAGAAAGTGCTCTACGATCACACGACGCTGCTGCGTCTGCTTTAAACCCATCTTGTCGAGGTATTGGTCTAACCCTTCCCAAAACCAAACAAAACCTAATGCTTCATTTCTAGGCATGACTCTCTGTTCCCAACTCTCTATCAGCAAATCCCATTAATCTTCAGTAATTACAAGATTCTTAGCATCATACCACCCCGCCAGCAAGGATTTAGACGAAATTACGACCTATAAACTTCTGACTGCCAGAAAAAGGCATTTGGAAAGGTTCGAATTTTCCATTACATTTCTCTGACTTAAATCTACACCGTCACAAGGAGCTTTCCTTATTATGTCGACCCTTGCATTTGATCTCGTTGTCATCGGCTCTGGACCAGGAGGATATGTTGGTGCAATCCGCGCGGCCCAACTGGGACTGAAAGTTGCTCTTGTTGAAAAGTTCTCACACCTCGGCGGCACATGCCTAAACGTCGGCTGTATCCCCACAAAAGCATTGCTTGAAAGCGCTAAGACTTGGGACAAACTCCAGCACATCCAAGATCTAGGCTTCGAAGCCGGTAGTCCCAAATACTCTTGGACAAAAATCATGGGACGAAAGGACAAGATCGTCGACGACCAGCGCAAAGGTCTACGTTTTCTGATGAAGAAAAACAAAATCGAGGTTTTTGAAGGCCATGGTCGCATTAGTGGACGGGGACGAGTCACCGTGACCCATGCCGACGGAAAGTCTACGGCTATGGATACCCGCAACATCATGATCGCAACTGGAAGTCGCGTCCGTCAGTTACCGTTTGTTAAAACCAATGGCAAAGGCATTATGAGCTCCGACGATGTTCTTTTCATAACAGAAGTGCCAAAGTCCATGGCAATTATTGGTGGCGGCGTCGTCGGTATCGAATTTGCGAGCCTTTTTGCGAGATTTGGTTGTGACGTGACGGTCGTTGAAGCCGCACCGCAGGTGCTTCCTTTTGAGGATGAAGAGACCGTCAAGGAACTCGTACGCTGCGTGAAAAAGCAAGGAGTCAAATTCGAAACCAGCGTAAAGATCACCGCCGTCGAAGACACGGGTAAAGACGGGGTTCGGTTAGTCACTACGGAAAGTACACGTACGTTCGAGAAGGTTCTTGTTTCCATCGGCCGCGAGCCCGTGACTGACGACATTGGACTAGGATCTGTTGGCATCACGACTGAGCGTGGTTTCATAAAGGTTGATTTTGCAACTTACAAAACAAGTGCCGACGGCGTCTACGCTATCGGCGATGTCATCCCTACACCGATGCTAGCTCACACAGCTAGCGCCGAAGCGTTTCATTGTGCTGAGGTCATTGCGGGGAAAAAACCACATAAAATCAATTATGAAGCCAATCCCAGCGCCATCTATACGTACCCAGAAATCGCCTCGATTGGGATGACGGAAAAAACTCTCAAAGAAAAGGGTATCGAATACAAATCTGGGAAGTTCCCTTTTAGCCCGATGGCAAAAGCGAAAATCGAAGATGCCACGGATGGTTTTATTAAGATACTTTTCGAACCCAAGTATCGCGAGATTCTTGGCGTTCACATCGTTCACGCACGAGCTACTGAGATGATTGCTGAGTTTAGTCTTGGCAAGGTTTTGGAGACAACGGTTGATGAGATTGCCCACACGATCCACCCCCATCCCACATTAAGTGAGACGATCATGGAGGCTGCGCATGCAGCTATGGGCGCTGCAGTTCATATGTAAGATACCTTTATGAAGAGAGTGAACAACGCATGAGTTCAGATGTTACGGAAGTTATTTTACCCTCAATGGGAGAAGGCATCGCGGAAGCGACCCTTGTCAAATGGTTGCGACAACCTGGCGACACAGTGAATAAGGATGAACCGCTTTTAGAGGTATCCACCGATAAGGTTGACACTGAGATTCCTGCTCCGGCATCTGGAACTTTGCTCAAAGTGCTCGTTACAGCCGGAGCCACCGTAGACGTAAACGCAACCATTGCTTGGATTGGACCTGCGGGTGCAACCATCCCTGACGTAAAGACCACAAAGACAACACCTCCCACAAAATCATCGAGCACTCCATCTTCTGCCTCCGCAGCGAACCGCGGTGCAAGCACTCAGCCGGCCTCATCAACGAAGATATCGACACCCTTCTTCAGTGACAGTTCCACTACACGAAGATCATCGCCACTTGTGCGCAAGATGGCCCGGGATTTAGGAATTGATCTACGACGTGTGCCAGGCACTGGCCTGGGTGGGCGCATCACAAAGTTTGATCTTTTATCCTGGCAGCAAAATCCGCATTCGCATCAAGACGCAGGGCAAAGCACACTCGCAGAGCAACCACTCCTTGCAAGGGTCCAGACACAAACAACTAGCGGCATTGAAACACTTGAGGGAGTTCCCGTTCGCCGTGAATCGATGTCACGCATGCGGCGACTTATCGCCGAACATATGGTAGACAGTGTACGAACCTCCCCGCATGTCACCACCGCATTTGAGATTGACCTGCAAAAAGTCGTTGACCTGCGAGAGGCTCATAAGAACTCATTTAAGGAGCGTGAAGGTTTTAACCTGACATACACACCCTTTTTGATACGAGCAGCAGTTCTCGCGATCAAAAAATTCCCCATCGTAAACGTCTCAGTCGACGGATCCGACGTCCTTTGGAAGGATCACATCAATATCGGCTGCGCCGTTGCCCTCGGAGCTGATGGCGGAGGTGGATTGATAGTGCCAGTGATCAAGAACTGTGAAGCAAAAAACCTTCGCGACATATGCAAAAGCCTCAATGACCTAGCCACCCGTGCCCGCAGCAAAAAACTTCAAGCTGACGAAGTCATCGGTGGAACCTTTTCGGTAACCAATCCTGGAGGATGGGGATCGATCATGTCAAATCCGATAATCAATCAACCACAGGTAGCGATGCTGGCCATTGGCGCAATCATTAAGCGACCCGTGGTGACACCCGATGACAAAATTGTTGTAAGACCGATGATGATCGCATCCTTAACGTTTGATCATCGTGTGATAGATGGTGAGGGCGGAGCCATGTGGTTAGCTGAATACAAGCGCACTCTAGAATCCTGGAGTGAAATTCCCTAAGGCCTAGAAATAGACAACCTGAACGCTATTGGGAGCGTCGTGGATAGAAGTTCTGTTGTGATCTCAATAGGTCAGATGACGATTAGCCGGTTAAGTGGCCATCTCACACCAAAGTCCGCAAAAATTCGAGCCCCGAACAATGCTCAATGCCGTGAGCGTCTACAAATGGCCTTTTTATATTCAAGGATAATTGAATCGCCCGAACGTGCGGGAATTTATTTTTAAGGTAAATCAGGCTTGGAGATGATTGCTCCGCGGACGCCTTCACTTCAATAAACAGCTCTGGCTTCCGCTTGACGCATAAGACAAAGTCCACTTCTCGTGCCTCTATGTCACGAAAATATCGCAATTCCACGCTCTCACCAAGCACATCCTCACGATAACAACACCATTTCATGAGATGCACAGCCACGAGATTTTCCCAGCGTGGTCCGATCTCATCCACGAGACTCCAGTCAAGCTGATAGTGCTTGGCTTCCTTTTTAACAGCTTTAATCGTCGGCGCGCCGAAAGGGTAGACCCGAAAAATATAATAGAGCCGCTCAAACGCGTCACACCAACGCACAACAGAAGCATGGGAAACTCCCAGATCCTCTCGTAGTGAATTATACGAAATTGGACTCCCTACAAGTTCCGGAAGCCTCACAGAAAGTAACTCAACGGGGGCCATGTCGCGAATCTGCTCCAAAGTCGCCAAATCCTCTCGAATTAACCGACTTCGGTAAGAATTGGCCCAGCGATTTCTAGCCTGCTGATCACCGGCAAAATAAGGCTCGGGAAACCCACCAAGAGTCATCAGACGTTCCAGATCCTCATGCCGTGATAGTTTCAACTCAGCTACGCTCAAAGGATACATGCGAATAAAAAAATACCGGCCCTGCAGGGAATCACCGCCACGACGATATAAATCAAGACGAGCACTTCCAGTCACAAGAATCTTCAGATCGCGTTTTCTCTTATCAAACAGACCTTTAATATAGTTGCGCCAATTACGGTACTTGTGAATCTCGTCAAATATCAAAATGCCATCTGCAACAGAGAACTCTCGTTTTAAAATTCGAGTGCGATCATTGTCATCATCCCAGGACAGATAACGATCTGGATCATGATTGATCAAAAGTTGCGAGAGCGTTGTTTTGCCAACCTGACGCGGACCTCCCAAAAACACCATTTTGGTATTTAGATCTTTGACGAGTTGATTATGGAGGTACCTAATAAGCATAACCTATAATTTACCATATAGGTTAAAATTTAGGCAAGTAATTTCGCATCTATATGAAAAAAACGGATTTACTTATAGATTAGACACGTCGTTGCTCCTTAATCGTCCAACATTAAATGACTCAAATGAGGACCTATTTTAGGCTATGTCCGGATCTCCCAAAGTGAAATCGCTTAAATTATCGTAATTTACAGCCTCGACCGCTGCTTTTACGATGCGCGTTTTGAGTTCCAGATTTGTACACGTGTAAAGATGGGCTATGGACAGTGGCATGGCTGACGTCGCCTATGGACGAATTATGGACGACGAAGAGATGACTCGGAGGCATCGAAGAAACAGCGTCGCCCACAATTCGCCCACAGCCAACTTGGAAAACTCTACGCGTTTACCACAGCCACTTGGACAGCCGCCGGAGGCCGGCGCCTGCCCACACTGCCCACAGCCCCTATTTCCACTGTCTGAAAAATTTAAAATTCCA
>JBIKKO010000200.1:0-5715 GCA_044360315.1 Oligoflexales bacterium | reverse complement strand
GGGTCTTAAGTTGTCTTAGCGAGGATGAGTACCCCTAGCCGCGACAGCCTATCCTTCCGCAGGGGACCACGAGGCGGGGGACGGACGGCTTCGCAATAGGAGACAAGTTTTATATTTCCTAGTGCCCACCAAAGCATTTGTTGATTATGCTGGGAAAACTATTCCGATTTGGAACATTGCCGACGGCTCGCATGTACAAGCACAGATTTCTATCGGAGTCTTGGGCGCCAGCAGTTACGCCTATGCTGAAGCAATTCCACCCGCTCGTCGCTCCGCTCCGGTTGTGGGACAAAACTGTCCGAAATGAACCGGAATCACTGTCCGAGATCGTCGGAATACGCAGTCGCTGCAATTTCGCGGGTAGTGATCTTTTACGATCAAGCTTTCGAGACGTTGAGTTTATTGAATGTCAGTTGATGGGGATTAACTGGGCTGCATTGACGAGGTTCGAAAGTTGTAGGTTCCAGAGCTGTAAGTTGGACTATTCTGTTTTTCAGGACCTAAGGGTCAGGCGACTTAAGTTCATCGATTGTTCTTTAAAAGAAGCAGATTTTTCAGATGCTGATTTGTCCGAGTCAAATTTTTCAGGCTCTATTTTGGTTGGAGCATCTTTTGCGGGAGCAGATATATCGAAAGCGGACCTTAGAACCGCGAAAGAGTATTTTATCGATCCACGATCTACAAAGATAAAGGGCGCGAAGTTTTGTTTTCCCGAGGCAGCAAGCTTGCTTTCTGCCTTGGGAGCAGAGGTTGATTTTTAATGGGATTGATGGTCTAGTGAAGAAGATTCTTGCAAAAGAACGCTTCAGTCAGCACGAAAAGAGCTTCGCCATCGAGCCTGAGCTGGTTGAAGAGGCGGCGAAATTGTTGAGCATGGACCTGCCTACAACCAAGATCGTTCGACTTGCTGGCGGTTTTATGAACGCCATTTTCAAAGTTTCGGACAATGTTCAAAGTGTAGTGATTCGAGTCTACTCAACGGATGAGGTAACGGCACAGCGAGAGTTCGATCTATTGAAGTTTCTTGAAGATCAGCTGTTTTAACGCCGCGGGCACTAAAAATCTTCAAGGTGCGAGGGCGGCACATTGTTGCGTTGGAATTCATAGACGGGGAAACATTCGAGGATCGGTTGCTCAGGAGTGCTTCGCTGGAGCTTGAGATATTTGAGCAGATTGGCAAGCAGCTCGCAGCCATCCATAATATCAGATTTGAAGAATGTGGGTGCATCGGTCCCAAAGTCCATATTGGACGGCAGTACGACAATTTTTCGGAGTCCATTCGTCACTATATTGAGACAACGCTGCGAGATCTTGAATTGTGCACCGACAAACTCGATCTCGTGACCAACAAAAGGCTGCGCCGACTTATCGATGACAAATGGAATTTAGCATCGCGCACTGAGCCGACATGCCAACTGGTGCACACCGATTTCAATCCAAAAAATATTATGGTTTCGAAGGATTCAAATCCCAAGATTGCCGCCATTATCGACTGGGAATTTTGCCTTTCAGGAAATGGGCTTATCGATTTAGGGAATTTTTTCCGGTTTTCCTACGACTACCCCGAGGGAGCGCGCCAGAGCTTTACCAAAGGTTACAGAATGGAGAATCTTAACCTTCCTGACGAATGGGAAGATGCGTCCAGGCTACTGGATCTGGGGAATATGTGTTCGTTTCTGGAGCGAAAAGAAAACTATCAAAAATCATTTGGAACTGCCCGAGCGGTTATTCAAGCCACGCTCGAATATTACGGATATTGAGTGTAACCGACGACAAACCAGAAATTATCGAGCATGGACTGTGCGACGGGGAATTTGAACTTAAACCCACGAAACTTCCGACCGAGCCGTTGACTTGTACTTAAAATTTAGAGATATATTTTAAGTATGATTAAACGCCATCTTAACGTATTGAAATTCATAGATAAAACAGAGCTTGTTTATCTTTGGGCCGCGAGGGACCGGAAAAACAAAGCTTATCGAGAGCGTTTTGTCATCAAATTCAATGCTGATTTCTCTGCTTGATTCGGAATATTTTCAACGTTATCTGACTGAAACGTCACTCTTTTCTCGCGAAATGACCGCCAAACTCAAGTCAAAGGCTCAGCAAGACACGCTCGTCGTCGCAGTTGATGAAGTTCAGAAACTGCCGATGCTCTTGGACGAAGTGCATTTGCTCATTGAAAAATACAAAGGCCAGCTGGTGTTTTTGCTTACAGGCTCGAGTGCTCGTAAACTCAGAAGATCTGGCGCCAACCTTCTCGCAGCAAGAGCTCTCACAACTTATCTGCACCCGTTGTCGGTTTTGGAGTTAGATCTGGATCTGGATACGGTCTTGCGTATTGGGAGTTTACCAGGAGTTTATCTGGAGCAGGACTTTGCCAAGCAGCGCTTGCGTTCGTATATCAGCACATACATCAAAGAAGAAGTTCAGGAAGAATCTTTGGTCCGGAAAATTGATCGATTTGCTCGTTTTCTGGATCTTGCCGGGCAATTGAACGGTGAGCCAATCAATCACTCCAAGCTTGGACGTGCACTTAAGACAACATCAAATACTGTGCAGGAGTACTTCTCAATTCTGGTCGACACTTTGTTGTGTCATCGAGTTGATGGGTGGTCAGAATCGGTCAAGCGTCAACTGCTTCAAGCCCCCAAATATTATTGGTTTGATTGTGGCGTTCTAAACGCTCTTAACGGCGAACTGGATACTGAAATCAAGCGATCTTCGTTTCGCTACGGTCGACTATTTGAAACTTAATTAATCGCCGAGGTTATTCGTCATAACGATTATCTGGAGCGCGGATTCAGGTTTTTTTACTGGCGGGATAAGAACGGTTTGGAAGTTGATCTCATCATTGCGAAGTCTTCTGTGAATCCAATTGCTGCCGTAGAGTTCAAATCCGCGACTGAAGTGAATGAGGAAGAACTCGAGGGGCTGACAGCTTTTGGTAGTGAATATCCCAAAGCAAAACTTTTTTGCTTCTGTCAAACACCTAGGGCCTACGAGTTGCCTTCAGGCATTCAGGTCTTACCGTGGCGCGAAGGGTTGGCCATGATCAAAGGTCTTTAGGTGTTTTATTGATCCAGGTGTGAGGTCCAGAATTAGCGCCGACCCGGGATCTTACCCTGATATGTGGACATCGGCTCATCCTGCTCAGATGCAGTGCAAGGCCCTTTTAAAATGCAGTGAAACTGGAAGCTTCTTGAAATGCTATTGGCAAATAATTTTCCGCGATCAGAAAAAAACCACGTCGAAAGTCGTGCGCAGCTCCGACCGTCCGGCCAGTTTGTGAAGAAAAAAGTCTTAATCTATATAACCAGAATTAAAAATAATCAGACTGAATTACTTGTTTTTCAACATCGAGACTTCCCTGAGGCAGGGATTCAAGTACATGATTGAAAAACAGCAGACAAAAGTCGCGCAGCAACTTGCCGAGTTTCTGAATCCATTAGGCTAATTTTTTTGGCACGGAAGTCGGGAGAAAACCCAGCACCAACTCTCCGAATAGTCCCCGGCATCCCGCGACAACACCTAACTTCCGCCTGACAACCGGTGTGGCCGCGAGATTCGTTGACCTGAGTTCTGATGTTCAGCTTGCCGGGGTCTTAAGTTGTCTTAGCGAGGATGAGTACCCTTGCCGCGACAGCCCATCCTTCTGCAGGGGACCACGAGGCAGGGGACGGACGGCTTCGCAATAGGAGATAAGTTTTATATTTTCGAGCGCCGCACTTCTTGCTGAAGGCGGCTACGCAGTGGCCGCAAAAGTCTTAAAAGAGCAAATCGCGCAATTTAAAAAAAGCGCTGCTCGGTGATTTTATTGTTTTTATTTTTGTAACCAGGCTCTGATGTCTTCTATGTCCCTTGTTGTCAGCTGATCTTTGAAAGCTGGCATCAGTCGTTTTCCGTGGCGCATCGTCGACCACATAGTTGCATCAGTTATGGCGCGGCCTTTCAAGCGTGGGCCATTTTTACCACGTCCGTCTGTGCGGTGACAGGCTGCACAATACTGAGTGAATAGTTTTTGACCACGCTTTGGTAGTGCGTGTGTCTGACGTGGAGGTATTAATGTTTCAGGTCTGGCTGACAGATCAATTGAAGCAAAATCTTGATAAAAAAGTTTACTCATCAGCGGTCTCTCAGAAAGAGAGTTTGCAATTTTTTCTACATTCTCTGATTCAAGCACCAATCCATAATCAGACATTTTCTTAATCGTGTTTACCCATTCTGATTTCGATAATTTCTGCTGTTCTATAATTTCGGCTGAATGACATGTGAGGCAATGTTGCTTCGCTAGATTTAGACCCTCCGTGAGTTGGGCGTCTTTAGTTGCGCATCGGAAATTGAGACGATCAACCGCGTTATAGAGATATCCTTTAGGGTTCCATTCTTGCGTAAGAGGCTGCATGTTGCCTGTAGCATCCGTTGCTCTGGCTAAAGCGTCATAAGTAGCGCCCTCTTTCGCCTCGAATGTCATTTCAAATTCTTGCCAACTGTGATCTTTCCTAGCCGATAATTTCGCCTCACCCCAAGTTTTTCCATTGTCGGTTGAAATCTCAACTTTAGTAACGGGGCCGGTTCCTGACAGTGTCTTTCCGCGGATCGTGTACTTTCCCGGTAAGATGCTTTCGCCGGGTGCGGGATCTGTAAATATGGTCTGCACTTTAATGTATTCGATCGGCTTTCCTTCTTTCGAAGGATCCCAAGAGTCACCAGGCTTAATCGTTTTCGTTGGTATCCTGTAGGCCTTTGCCGCGTATGTTCGCGAGTCCGGTTCTGCGGAGAAATTAATTTTATTGACCCATTTGACCCAGTTCTGTCCGTAAATATTTGGCATCACTAGTCTTACAGGCCCACCATGTGCGATGGGTAGCGCCTCTCGATTCATTTCAAATGCCAGGATAGCTCCGGTCTCAATGAGCAGCTTGATTGGAATTGATCGAACAAATTTCGCTTTACTTGGTATGACCGGCTCGTCAATTCCTTCGAAAGTTGCAAATTTTGCCTCTGGTTTTATCCCTAAATTTGCAAAAAAGTCTTTGATTGGGAGGCCCCTCCACTCCGCATTACCAATAGCTCCCCGTTTCCACTGAATTCCGCTCACGGAGTGTTCAAATAATGCACGGCCATTTCCAGAACACTCAAGCACAGCATGAAATGAGGTAAGAGGTCTTTTTTTTAGAGCTCTAACGGAAAATTTTTGGGATTTTTGGACGAGGCCCTCGATTGAAACAAGCCATGAGTCGTCAACTTTGATTGGTAAAGTATTGTGATGAGTGCGGACGAAAAAGCCCTCTAAAGGGGTTTCCCAATGCCTGAGTGATTCAAGGCTGGCCTCGGCCATAAGTGGTCGAGTGCTTCGGGTGATAAGAAGCTGATCGCTAGCAGCAAAGATATTTGATGATAGCGTCATGAGGCAAATGATGAGTGATCCCAACATTTTATCGGCCCTCTCTGGCTGGACGGTCGCGCGCTTTTCGGTTGATAAGTCCCCAAAGGACTTAACGTATAGGTTGCGAGCGCAAAAAGTAAGCAGACTTAGTCCTGAAAGGCATCATACTAATATATTTTTTCACAGTCATCAGTCTGATTGCGGTTTTCTTGTCTCGTCCCATAAATCAATGGGAAATTTTTAGCCCTCTTTTGTGAGAGGATTGGAACTCAAAGTCGTAGCATGCCGCAGATTTACGCATTCAACGCATCATGGCAAGCCAACCA
>JBIKKO010000199.1:0-5736 GCA_044360315.1 Oligoflexales bacterium | reverse complement strand
TGGGCCCAAATCTTTTCTAGACAGCCTTGTATTCAATAAGTGGTGCCAATGGCAAGGATGAACCGCTTAATTAATGATCAAATTATGGCAATAGTTAAGAAAACTTCAATTTTGGTTGGTGGTTAACAGGACTCGCAGGAGCCCGGAAATGATCGCAGAATTGATCTTCGAAGCCCAGAGAATAAAGAAGGCTGCGGATATCTGCCGCCGCGAGGGGATCAGCCCAGCGCTGTTTGCGCGTTGGCGGAGTAAGTTCAAGGAAGCCGGGATTGCGGCGATGCGCGACACAAAACGAGGGCCCAAAGCCAAGAACCCAGAACTCGATGCCGAGAATCGCGAGAACCAGCGCTTGAAGACAGCGCTTTGCGAGGCATCAATAGAGTTACTACTTCTAAAAAAAAGCGTGAGCTCGGGCTACATGGCGACCTGAGGGGGCGACATCTTTCTTTTGAAGTTCGCCGCCTTGCCTACGATCATTGACGAATCTAAGGTTGCTGGCGACTCTCTGACAGCGATTTCTAGCGTTTGCTGATTCCGGCGCAGCCGGAATATGTATGCAAGCAGAAGGTATTATTGATAATAATTCTGGTTCCTGCCCTTTGGGTGGAGAATCTATTGCTCAATTCCCCCTTCAAACTAAAAATGCTCGTTCCCTAAATCCCCCGAGGGTCGCATCTGATCTCGTCGATTCGAGGAGCCGGCGAAAGTCCTGGCTATTGATGGCTGGAAGGAAATGAAAACGATGATGATCTATTTTCGTAAAGCGGGCGTCGATATCCGGCGTGTCACCGATAAGTTTGATCTGCATGATCTCAGACATGAGGTCGGCAAAGTGCTAGATTTTAGAGCAGCAGGTTTATCAACATGATGCTGAGGGAAATGAAGAAATTTTTGGCATGAGGACGGGTTGGAGTGTAATGCAGTGAGCAGTAGTTACTGGCGAGATATTATTTAAAAATAGTTAATCGAGTTGGCTACTTACAATGACGATCTGTCACATCGTCCATCCCGCCATTTTTCTCTTCTTTCTTCCAAAAAATCCAAAATCACGAAAATAAAAACGAAGTCAATCAGTTAACCAAATCTGGTTCCTTGCATGATCAAATCGAAAATCACACGAAATCACAGCAAATTTGAGCAGTCGTATTGAATTTGTATCCAGCGTTGTAGCCAGTGGCTGCGCTGGATACAAGCCCTCAAAATGATCCCGCCCCTCCGTCGTCATCCGTCGCAACAACCACATTTTTTCGCTGCGCCCAAATATTGGGCTGCGGCATGGAGGCGTTTGTGCTGACGCGAGATGACAAAAAACCAAACGATAAAATCAAAATAGAATCCGCTGGCGGGAATGCGAAGGAAGCTATGGAAGCGATTCCAGGACGGCTATGGGAGATTGCATGTAAACTCCACGGCATTGGCGAGTTGATCAAGTTCCAAGGCGGCGAACCGGCGTTGAATCAAAGCGAAGTGAACTATGGTATCGGAACTCTTGTAACGCGGATCGCAGAAGAGGTTGAGGAGATAAAATCGCTATTGACATAGCATTGTAAACCCTCGCACCTGGCCTTACGATGTGGTAGACATTGGCTCTGCGCTCATCGCTAATCTTGCTAATCAGGACCAATAGGAGACGACATGCGTTATTCAATTATTGTGACAACAATCGTTAATGTTCTGTTCGCTGCAAATGTTTTTGCTGCGGATGATGCAGTCATCACCACTCCTCGCGGTGCAAAAGTGAATGTTAAAACTCACAAAGCTGCGGGAACAAATCAACCTCTGTTGGTCGTCGCGCCCGGTCAGGGATGCAATTGGCTTGGGTCCATGTTTGAAACCATTGCCACTAAAGGCGCAGAACGCGGGTATACAGTCGTTCGATTCAATTGGAATTACTGCAATACCAATCCTTCGGACCCGCAGCCTTCTGATAAATTTGTGAACGAGATTGAAGACTTCAATGCTGTACTCAAATTTGCAAAAGAGTTACCCGGAGTCGATACCAGGCATGTCTTTTTAGCGGGAAAATCTTTAGGAAGTATGGTCGGTCAAAGAGTCTTTACCTCGCACACCGATCTACAAGCATTGGCATTGTTAACTCCTGTTTGCTCTTATGAGACCGATGATAACGGCAATCCGTATCCTGCGCCGCTTCCGGTCACGGACGAGTCTTATCCAGGATTAAAGAACGACAAGCGACAAATTCTGATGGCTGGCGGAAGCAATGATCCCATCTGCTTTTTGCCAATCCTGCATAAATATCTTGGCGACTCTAAGGGAAATATTGTGACAGCGACCGTAGGTGGCGATCATGGGCTTAATATCAAAAATCAGGCTGGAACTGTCGACCAAAGCAAAACAGCGAACAACATCAACGCATTCGTTGGTCTAGTTTTAAACTGGCTCGATTTGCAACTGTAAGTGTTATCAGAACGTTTTTATTAGATTTTAGGAGCTTATAAATGATGCATAAGGCTTGTGTTCTTGGACTATTTCTATTCTTTGCAACGTCGAACGCAAATGCGGACGTTCTTGTCGGCATCGAACATAATCTGCCAATAGAAAAGTTGCAGTTCATTCCAAAGGCGATTGCTCGTGCTGCGAATCGCGAGGCACCAACGGCACCTGTGTACTTCCCGGTATCAGATTCGATTATGCTCGAATGCCCTCCATTGAAACCGGATAGCCAAGGGAATGGCTGCTATTTGTTGGTTGATCCAACAACCACAACCAGCCTTGGTCAATTGATTTTTTCTTTGAGAAAACCAGTTGAAAAAGATTTACTGGTCAAAAAGATTGTCGAGATTACTGAAAAAACCTCTGCCACTAACGCAAATACCACCGAAGATCATCTCCACATTGGGAATCCTCTTTATAGCCAGTCAAATGGAATGAAAGACGGCACACATTATTATTGTGCACCGGAAGGTGAAGCCGGAAAAAGAACTTGGCAGTGCTATCTAAGCGTAGCTGAGACCATAAAACAGGCTCCGTAATGAACCAGGGATCATGTCTCTGTAAGGCTGTAAGTTTTGAGGTTTCTGGCGAATTGCCTGGATCAGATGCTTGCCACTGTTCGCAATGTCGCAAGCAATCTGGTCATGTGTTTGTATCTACGGATGTTCCACGTTCTACGATCACTATTCGCGGATCAGAAAATGTAAAGTGGTATGAGTCTTCCGAAAAAGTTTGACGAGGCTTCTGCTCGACTTGTGGCTCGTTACTTTTTTGGGACCCGATTCAACGGGACTGGATTGGTATTGCGATGGGCGCGTTTGATCAGCCGACCAATACAAAGATTCGTATCAATGTTCATGTGGCAAGTAAGGGTGATTACTACGACATCACCGACGATTTGCCGCAAAAGCCGTAAGGTGTTTAAAGGAAACTTATGAAGGTACGAGTAATTAAAGATTTGCCACCTAAATTCGATGACCTTGTTGCGGAAGCAGTGGAAGATGGCCATCTCTTTCTACAAAAAATGAAGGATGAATGGGATGCCGGTAAGAATCGGTTTAACCAAGAACGAGAAATTCTTTTTTCTGTGACCGATGATAATGATGATTTGATCGGCATTGGAGGTTTAAATGTAGACCCTTACGTCGAGGATCCATCAGTCGGCAGGGTCAGGCATGTCTACATCGCGAAAGCGCATCGAAGCTTCGGTGTCGGTAAGATATTGTTGCGGGAAATTATTGATCACGCACGAGATAACTTTAAGACCCTGCGGTTAAGAACTCATAATCCGAACGCAGTTAAGTTTTACGTCTCACTTGGTTTTGCAGTTGATGCCAATACTGACGTGAGTCACGCTTACCTGCAAATGACGGTTTGAAGTGGATGGAGTGACAACAATGAAAAAGCAGTCAGTGACCTCACTTGATTGTATTAGCAATAGACATTTTTCACTTTTGGCAAAAAAAGTTGGTTGACGATTTTTATGCGCATATCCGATATGTAGACACGTTAAGTTCAGTGGCACTGAACGCGCGGAAGTTGGTACACATACCAATTCGCAGTGCTGTGCCCGCTTGGTTGCCCCGCATCGCGGCATAGTTTTGCTAGATAATAATCACTCGGGCGCGCTGCGCGGGCCGTATAAAATACAGCGGTCAAAAAAACCACGATTTGTGCAGACACCAAGTCCGTAGTTCAGCTGGTTCCGGGGATGTTCTGGTAGGGGTTTATTGAAGGGCCGTAAGTTGTTGGAGATAGGTTCATTGCGATGGCAGCTCTGGCAGATTTACCATGACGATTAGTAAACTTCATGCGAATTTGGCCATCTTTAACGTAAGGAGTCACGATCTCTTTGCCTTCGGGGATCTCCGTTGGCTCGCAGTAGTAGAGTTCTGCGGGTGTTCTCATACCATGTGATTCAAGAGGTAGATTGTGATTATATTCCTCACGAAACTGCTCTACCTCAAGCACTACACGGCTAAGGTTTCGGTGGGTGGAAAAATCACTGATGTATTGCTTGAGCACGCGATGAATCCGCTCATGGGCTCCGTTGAATTGACCATAATAAATCGGGCTGTTGAAGAGATACACACAGCATTCTTCTAGGGCTTTACGGCAGTCCATGCGAAACTCGGGGCCATTATCAGCTGTTGCGTTTCTCGCCTAATGACAAACCGTGTTTCATTCAGTTTGCCGACTTAATTATAAAGCAAATGGCCGCGTCCCGCGGCCTTTATGGTGCGCCCGGTATGGGTAATAACTAATCATGAAAGAACTGATCTTGGCCTAGGAAGGAGGAACAAGTAGGCGAAGGCAAGGGTGTCCGAAGAAACAGTGCAGATTTGGGCCGGGAAGCCTGGCTGGAGAGAGGGCCGCAAAGATTGCGGCGAGTATCAGCAATTCCCGGCCAAATTTTTTTTAACGATTTGACGCGGGTTTCAGGGCGACCTAAAAAAATCTTTTCGTAATGTCTCTTCCATACTGGCATGCTATTGGGTCACCCTAAGTTTGCATGGAGGCAAACCCGATGAGACTGCCAAGTGGGGAAAGTGTTTGGGATCCGAAATCCGTTTTTTTTATCTTCCGAAAGCATTTATCTCTTGACGACTTGGCAAAAAAGATTGCCAAAATTTTTGCAAAAGCAGCTGATCCTCGAGACCGCAGCAAGGTTCAGATACGTCTTACCGATGCTTTGATGTCTGCATTTGCTATGTTTTCTCTCAAAATCCCATCTCTGCTTGCCTTTGACAACTTCCGGTCTAGGGCAGTGCAAGAAAAAAATCTTATGAATCTTTTTGGCATTGAAACTATCCCTTCAGATACGTCAATGCGTGAAATATTGGATGAGGTCGACCCGGATCTCTTACGACCAGCATTCAAAGAGGTTTTTTTTCAACTGCAACGCGGGAAAGCGTTGGAAGTCTATCAATATATAGATGGGCACTATCTCGTGGCTATTGATGGGACGGGTTATTTTTCGTCAAAAAACATCCACTGCAAAAGCTGTTGTGAGAAACACAATAAAGCTACCGGCGAAGTGACTTACCAACACCAAATGTTAGGAGCAGTGCTGATTCACCCGGATCAAAAGCAAGTAATTCCTTTTTGTCCGGAACCCATCATTAAGCAAGATGGCGAGAAAAAAAACGATTGTGAAAGAAACGCTGCGAAACGCATGATAGAGTGGCTTTCGAAGGAGCACCCAAAGCTTAAAATGATCATTACCGAGGATGGAATTTCTTCAAATGCTCCTCACATCAGAGATCTAAAAGCTCAAGGGAT
>JBIKKO010000062.1:0-17541 GCA_044360315.1 Oligoflexales bacterium | reverse complement strand
GAGCCATTAAATCTCTTTGGGGATAAAGACATTATGCTGACACATCTTTCCATAGAAGGTCTTGCGATTATCGAACGATTGACCATAGATTTTACCGGTGGGTTTAATGTGATCACTGGCGAGACTGGTGCCGGCAAGTCGATTTTGATTAAAGCCTTGAGTCTTCTTTTAGGTGGAAAAGCAAGTCAAGACTGTGTGCGCCGTGGATCCGATCAGGCGGCGGTTTGCGGCGGTTTTCTGATTAAGGATGGACATCCGGCCTTGGCGATGCTTCGTGCTTGGGGCGTGGCTCGTCCAGATGATCGAGGTCATGTGCCGATGATCATTAAGCGTGTCATATCAAACAAAGGTCGATCTTCAGCCTGGGTTAATGATTTGCCAGTGACGACAGGCTCTTTGAAGGAGTTGGCGTCCACATTGATTGATGTTTTTGGGCAGCATGATAGTCACCGTCTGCTAGACAGTCATCACCATACGGCTTGCCTCGATCAATTTCTTGAACCAAAGGCTTTGGTCAAACAATTCCAGGATGCCTACCATCAGGCGTCAGTAACCATGCAAACGCTTCGTCAATTTGTTGATGAAGCCACGGGCAAGGGTCGAGACTTAGATTATCTTGCCTTTAGACTTGCTGAATTCACTGAGTTTAACCCTGATGGCGAGGATTTTACGGCAATAAGATCTTTAACCGAACGTGCTAAACAGGCCGCTGGCGTATCGTCAGCCTTGCGTAAGGCTCAGTTAATGATGGAAGACGAGTCTGGAGATTCCGTTGCGCGCCGGCTTCGTGAAGTGTCTCGAGCTCTGATGGCGCCTAAATCTATTGAGTTAGATGAACTTGCAAATTTAGCGAGCAGTATTGCTAGTGAACTGGACGATCTGAGTTTTTCACTCGGGAAAACAGCAAGTCGATTGGAAGTTTCAGAAGATGACATTGATGCAGCAGAGTCGAGAATGGCTGGTTATCAGGCTATGTTTCGAAAACACTCCGTCCAAACGGTCGACGAATTGATCGCGTGTTGGCATGCTCTAAGGGCGCAAGTTGAGGCCTTGGAAAACGCATCAGCTCACGTCGGACGACTGTTAGCTCAGCTGTCGCTGGAGGTTCAAAGGGTCGCTGATATTGCTAAGGGCTTAGTGAAGGCTCGACACAAAGCAGCCACTCTTGTAGCAAAGCGTGTTGAAAAAGAACTTTCGGATTTGGCTATGCCGTCGGCCAAGTTTTCTGTCGAGTTTGCCCCTGTGTCTCGACATGTTCCATCGATGGATTTGTTACCGTTTGGAGAGGAGTCGGTTTCGACGTGGAGTGAGGTTTTGGACGAATGGACCGCTCTATCTGAGTCGGGTTCTGAACGAGCTGAATTCTATCTAGCGGCAAACAAGGGCGAACCCAGCCTCCCGTTATCAAAGGTCGCTTCTGGTGGAGAGGTTAGTCGGATTATGCTCGCCTTAAAAAAGGCTCTTGTCGTAGGAGCAGAGACGTGTGTACTTGTGTTTGATGAGATCGATACAGGGATATCAGGTCGGATTGCTGATATTGTTGGACAGAAGATCGCAGAGCTTTCAGGATTTTGTCAGATTATATGTATTAGTCATTTGCCGCAGGTTGCCGCCTATGCTGACTGTCATTATATTGTAAAAAAGATTGAGGGTAAAGACCGAACAGAGTCTACGATCACGCAGCTTTCGAAGTCTGCGCGACTAGAGGAGATCGCGAGGCTTTTGTCTGGTGATAAGGTTACAAAGGCATCCCTGGATCATGCCAAGAGTTTAATATCTGAGGCTCACAACCGCGGTGAGGCTCGTCGCAAAAAATCAGTTCAAGAGGCGATGCAATGAGCTTACAACAGACCCGGATCGATGGGCTAGATTGCTTGACGATCATCCGTCCCCAAGTCAAGAAGACGGTTATAATGCTACATGGATTCGGGGCCGATATGAGTGATTTGGCTCCCTTGCATAGTTATCTTGATCCAAAAGGATGTTTTAACTGGATCTTTCCTAATGGAGTCCTCGAGGTGCCTATCGGTCCTCATGCGACTGGGCGCGCATGGTTTCCCATCAGAATGACAGATATCGAGGCAGCAGCTCTACGAGGTGAGGTGGTCGATTTTGCTGACGTATTTCCAGATGGAATGGCTGCAGCTGAGCAGCGGCTAAAGGGGTTGATCACTCATTTGCGTCTGGATCTGTGCGATCTCGTGTTAGGTGGGTTTAGTCAAGGGGCGATGATGACGTGTCAGGTGGCATTAACCCTGCCAAGTGATGTTGCAGGTATGATTTTGTTTAGCGGCACTTGCATCAATCGCAAGGTGTGGGAGCAGAATGCTCCGCAGCATGCTTCCATTCCATTTATTCAAAGTCATGGCAAAGAAGATCCGATTTTGGGGTTTAGGCATGCAGAGCGACTCCATACACTTTTAACGAATGCTGGTCTAAATGGAAAATTCATGGGATTTCAGGGCTTTCATGAGATTCCGATGCCTGTAATTCGTGAGGCTTCTGATTTTTTACTAGGACTTAACCAGTAAACATATGAGTTAATCGGTGATTCGCCGCACATAGATATCAAATCGCCCTTTGAGTTCATTTTGGGAAAATAGCACAGCTGGTGAGAAAGTATCATGCGCCAAGAAGGAGCTACCATCGGCTCTAGTTCTGGCGCTATGACTCGCCGATAAGCCTGCCAGTAATTCCGCATCAGACTGCGAAAAGCAAATGGTTTCGATGGACGTGCCGAGCTCGCGAGAGACAACATACAGATGCTCGATCTTGCGAGGCTGAACCCCCGAAAGCCAGTCACTCAGAACCTGCTTTGCAACGCCCGTTTTGCGGGAAAGCTGTGCTGCCGTGAGATTTCTTTCCTTGAGTAGTGTTGCAAGATTATGACGAAGCCTGAACGTGAGTTTGGATGTCATCCGGTAGCCCCCTTTGAGCGAATGCAAAGTGAAGATTACCGATTTGTTTATCTGTGTGGCAAGCGTTGTCCGCTTTGGGTTGATAATGTCCGTCATGACGGACATCAAGACAGTACCATTTTAGTTGCTTTTGCAGCGTTTGGATATAGATTTTAAACAATGCAATTTTTCAAATTAATAACGTTCTGTGAATATCCGTTTCTGCTCGCCTACTGAAGCGCCACAATTCTGAGGAAGCATCCAACAAGGTCACCCATGAAAGTAAAGGGTAGCAACGAAACAAAAATTTATATCTTCAGTTTTTTTTGGATGTTTCTCGTTCTGATGCCTGTCATCGTACCATTTTTTCTGAACCTTGGCCTGTCTATGCATCAGGTGTTCAAGCTTCAGGCCATTTTTGGTATCGCGGTCGTTGCGCTTGAGATTCCGACTGGCTATCTGTGTGACTTATGGGGACGAAAGAAGACGCTGGTTGTGGGCTCATTTATTTCCGGCTTGGGATTCACCTCACTTCTTTTTGTCCAGTCCTTTTTTGGTTTGGTCGTATGATAAAAGCGCTTCGCAAAGTATCGCCGCGCTATATACCGCAAGGATAGGCTTTGGATTTTGTTTGGCCTGTTGGGCCATTGGGTGCCAGAGGGTGGGCTGTGTCCCTTTCGGATCATCACCGAAAGGGACAGCAACCAGGGATGGGGAGAGGGGGAAAGGGAAAAGACCATGAACCAACGATGGACGGGATAAAACGACCCGAAGTGAGTGATATGCGCTGGTTGGCTCAGCACACCATCACCACGGGGGGAGAGACTAACTAGTAAATTCCGATACTACGACGAAGTCTGCGTTTAGCTGCAGCCCGTTGTCGTTCCACAAGAGTTGCATTTTAGGCAACTGCCATTTCTAACCAGGGTTAGGGCTCCGCACTCAGGACAAGGATCTCCCTCGTAACCCTTTGCACGGGCTTCCGCACGGGCGTTGTAACGCTCGTAGATGGTTTCATCAAATACGCCAGCCGTCGCTACGGTGGTGACCGTTTTCGCAACTCCTCCTGAGACGTCAAAGCCAATGGTGTTTTGCTTCATCATTACAGGGGCGTTTTCCTCGACAACGGACGTGCCGACGGCTTTAGATCTCCCACGACGAGATCCCTGCACATCCTCAGGTGTCACGTGAGCAAGATCGTTTCGGCCAATGTAGGCGATTGCGAGGTCGCGGAAAATAAAGTCGATGATGGATGTCGCTCGCTTAATGTTGTCATGTCCCTGAACAAGACCGTTTGGTTCAAAGCGTGAGAACGTGAACACGTCGACATACTCCTCGAGGGGGACCCCATATTGAAGACCCAAACTTACGGCCACGGCAAAGCAATTCATCATGGAGCGAAGTAGGGTCCCTTCCTTGTTGATATCAAGGAAGATCTCGCCCAGTTGACCGTCTTCGTATTCCCCTGTTCTAAGGTAGATGCTGTGACCGTCGATCTTGACTTTTTGTGTGTAACCAGCGCGCCGGCTCGGTAATGGACGACGATTTCTCACATACTCGGTAATAACCTTTGTTGTGACTTCGCGTACCTTTTCCACCGGTGTTTCAACAGATTCGGCCGCCTCGATCCATGAAGCTGCTGTGGCGTTGAGTGGCTGGCTCAGCTTGCTTCCGTCTCGGTAAAGAGCGTTAGCTTTTAGCATGAGCTTCCAACTCTTGGTGTAGGCGTCAGCAACATCCGACATCGTAGCCTCGTAGGGCAGGTTGATTGTTTTAGAGATTGCTCCTGATATGAACGGCTGTGCAGCAGCCATCATCACAATGTGTCCTTCGGCAGAGATGAAGCGCTTACCTTTTCGTCCACACTTGTTGGCACAGTCAAACACGGGAAGATGCTCATCTTTAAGGTGTGGTGCCCCCTCGAGCATCATCGATCCGGTCACATACTCATTGGCAGCTTCGACCTGGTCTCGGGTAAAGCCAAGAGCTTTGAGCAAGTTGAAGTCTCCTTTGTCGAGATCTTCCTTCTTAATCCCCAGTTTGTAGACACAGAAGTCTTCACCAACGCTATACTTGTTGAATGCAAATGATATGTCAAAGGTTTGCGGCAAGTCTTTTTCGATGGACATAAGGATATCGTCAGTGAACCCTTTTGCCTTAAGACTTTCAAAGTTAATGTGCGGCGCACCTTTGAGTGTACCGTAACCAAGACAATAACCAATCATCTCGTCGATCTGTTTCTTGCTGTAGCCCAGGCGCTCCAACGCAAATGGAATCGACTGATTTATAATTTTGAAGTACCCGCCACCAGCAAGCTTCTTGAACTTCACAAGGCTAAAGTCCGGTTCAATGCCAGTTGTGTCACAGTCCATAAGCAGACCAATGGTTCCCGTTGGAGCAATCACAGAAACTTGTGCATTACGGTATCCATTCTTTAACCCGAGTTCTAGTGCGTTGTCCCAAGCCTTGTGAGCCGCATCCAAAAGATCTCTTGGTGTAGTCTGTTGATTCATAGCCAGAGGCTTGATGGTCAAACCATCAAAGTCTTTTTCATCAAAAGCAGCTTGCCGATGATTGCGAATAACGCGGAGCATGTGATCTTTATTTGCTTCGTAGCGTGGAAATGCGCCAAGTTCGCCAGCCATTTCAGCAGACGTTTTATATGAGATGCCTGTCATGATCGCCGTGATTGCGCCGGTGATGTCGACTGCCATGGGGGAACCGTAGGGGATTCCCATTCTCATGAGCATGGCTCCAATATTGGCGTAACCGATTCCGAGGGTTCGAAAGTCCCAACTACGTTGAGCGATTTCCTTGGATGGGAACTGAGCCATTTGGACTGAAATGTCAAGAATCACTGTCCAGATGCGGCATCCATGTTCGAAGGCTCTGATGTCAAAGCCAGTTTTTGCATCATAAAACTTGAGAAGGTTCAGACTTGCGAGATTGCAGGCCGTGTCATCAAGGAACATGTACTCTGAACATGGATTCGATGCGTTGATTCTTCCATCTTCAGGGCAGGTATGCCATTCGTTGATTGTTGTATCAAACTGCACGCCAGGATCAGCACATTGCCAGGCTGCGTGCACAATGTCGTCCCAAAGTTTTTTAGCCTTGATGGTTTTGTGAACTTTACCGTCGATGCGGCGCTTCAAATCCCAAGGTTTATCAGCTTCCACGGCGCTCATAAACTCATTGGGTATTCGCACGGAATTATTTGAATTTTGTCCAGCCACCGTCAGGTATGCTTTGCTGGTCCAGTCCGTGTTGTAGGTTTCAAATTCGATGTCTTTAATGCCTTGCTTAGCAAGCTCAACGATTCGTTGAATGTAGCTCACAGGGACCTGCTCGCGACGGGCTTGCTGCATGGCTTTGAGTAGGTTTTGATTTTTTGTTGGATCGAACCGATCGTCAGATTCTGCGTTGTTATTGATAGCACCAAGGATCAACTTGAGGTGTTTTTCAATAACGATTGACCCACAGACAAGGCTAGCCACTTTTTGTTCTTCGATAACTTTCCAGTTAACGAATTCCTCAATGTCAGGGTGATCTAAATCTAGGCAGACCATTTTGGCTGCTCGGCGGGTTGTACCGCCTGATTTAATCGCTCCCGCTGCGCGATCACCAATCTTAAGAAAGCTCATTAAGCCAGAGCTCTTGCCGCCTCCCGAAAGAGGCTCGCCTTCGCCGCGGATGTTTGAAAAGTTTGTGCCCGTGCCGGAGCCGTATTTAAAGAGTCGAGCTTCGCGAGTCCATAGGTCCATGATGCCGCCCTCGTTGACCAGATCGTCTTTAACGGCTTGGATGAAGCAGGCATGGGGTTGAGGGCGCTCGTATGCGTTTTTAGATTTCTGCAGGACTCCAGACTTTGGATCGACATAATAATGCCCTTGGCTAGATCCTTTTAATCCATAAGCGTAGTAGAGTCCTGTGTTAAACCATTGGGGACTGTTTGGCGCACACATTTGATGGGCCAACATATAGCACGTCTCATCGTAGAAGGCCGCAGCATCATCTTCTGAGTTGAAGTACCCAAATCGCCTTGCCCAGTCTGTCCAGCAGCCAGCAAGACGATGAAATACCTCACGGGAATCTGTTTCGGCACCAATCTTGGGGATTCCAGCCTTGCGCAGATACTTTTGCGCCATGATATCTGTGGCCACTTGGCTCCAAAATTCAGGGACAGTGACTTTGAGGGAAGACGACGCCTTGCTTCCATCGGAGTTTTTGAGTTCTGAGGTACGATCCTCAAAGCGGATGCCTTCGTAGGGTTGACCTGGAGTTTTTACAAAGCGGCGTTCGAACTTCATGAGCTATTCCTTCCTTGGTTGTCCCCATGCTCAGTGTTGCTTTGATTGTGTGATTTAAGTCTTTTTATTTTTGACAAAAAGAGTCCTAAAGTCACACTGTTAGCGTCACTTACATGAGGTCTGTTATTCATGTTTTTGAAACGTTGCTCTCTAAAAAAAGGATACGAGTCCTCGAAAGTCATGTCAAGAGTCAGACACACAATATATTGTGTCAACACGATACCCACAGCGCTATATATTGTGTCGACCAACAAATGCTAAAATCAGATAAGCCTCGATCTCAACAAGAGAATTTTTTGATTTTTTTCGTCTTTACCTAATATTTTCAAAATGAGTTATCCACAGGGGTCAAAAACACCCATGTGGATTGATGTGGATAAAAAATTGAGTCAAAAAAACCTCGTGCCCTTTGTTGCACAAGGTTTCTGATTAAAAAATAAACCTATTGCTCGTCGAAAAGAGGATCAAATGCACAACTGATCCACGTTATTTGCGTTGATTCATCAAAGCAAACGCAGTTGGAGCAAGGAATCCGTCACTGCAGTGAACTCCAACAACGTCATTGCCAATGCGACGATGTAGATCCTGGAAAAGGTTGTTGCGCGCGGCTCTGCAGGCTTCCATAGATTCGTAAGTGATGCCCGTAGAATCAAATGAAAGAGCCTTTCGACCCTCAGTCAGTAAAAACGTTTTGTTGAAGTCAGCGTGACGAAATTGGCAGCCATGCCCTATAACCCCAAGTCCAGCGCGGGTTGCAGCTGCTTTGAGTTCTGCGGCCTCGAAAGCGCAATCTGTGTCACTCGAAACGGCGAGGTACGTTTCCTTGCTGAATTTAATGGGCTCAGCTGCAAACATGGCAACACCGAGGCGCGTGAAATTTAAATCGTCCGTCCGCATCACTGTGTCGACGATGATGACGTCAGATCGTGTTTGAAAGTATTGATTCACCTCTGAAATCAAAGCCGAAGGATCTGTCGATACACCGTCGGACATCAGCTCATCGACGAAGTAGTAACTCATTTTGCCAGCACCTACGGCATCAATAGCCACATGCCAGCGATGAGAGTTGTTTCGTAGCTCTTTCTTGCAGTAAGTGATGAATGGATTAAGTCCTGTTGCAGTTTTGAATTGCTCGACAATGACTTCTTTTCGAGCTTGGCATTCGTCTTCAGTTTTCATATACCCACGCCCAGCTACGTCATCGCCTGCCAAGGTATATGTCGTAGTTGTAAATATCAGAGGTTGCGACGAACTCTCGACGTAGTTAATGGTGAGTTTTGATCCCAGGCTGTCGCTCTCGCACTGTATGGAGAGCACATCGACCTGCGTGGCCTGAGCAAAGGCATTGGCGAGATTAGGCTTCAGCGTATCGCATGTTCCATAAGATGGAGGGAGGTGTCCCACAGAATAGCGCCCAATGCCATGCGCGTACAAAGGTGGCTGTGACAATAATAGAAGAGATAGGCTTGTCTTTAGGAAAGTTGGAATGTGTTTCATAAAATTGGTCCTCCAAAAATAAGTGTAAACAACAAAGTGATTATTAGACTGACAAACTATTTACATCCGATTGAGCCAAAACCCTTAGAGCCATTCTGTGGACAACGCCTGGAGTAGCTGGTGAAGACCGATCCATCCCCCTCTAAATATATTTAGGAGGCTTTGGCGATGCCACAAACCATCCTAGCATTTGCCTCTGGGTTGGCTCTTACAAAGGTTACAATGTTACATTAAGCAATAATTCACATTTAACATTTTTGCTACAGATAGTTTTAGGCAACCTGATGGCCCAGGGTGTCTTAATTTAGGCTGGGCGGTGCTGTCTTTGGAAAGGCCTAGCTTAGATGAGCAAGTCCTCAGTGATTCTTTGAGGTAGATCTAGCGTCGGACGGAGTCGTCTTGACTGTCGGTGAAGATGGCCATCTTCTTTTCAGAAAGATAGGTTTGAACTCCAATTTTCACCGTTTGTCCCGGACTGATGTGAATGTTTTGGGTGTTTTTCCGCCGGCTTCCATCGGATGTCGTGAACGTATACTGCGCAAGATGGTACGACCCTGCGACAAGTGGCATCGTGGTTGGCTTATCCAAAACCATGTCAAGGCTTGCTCCTCGAAGACCGCCTCCGATTGGTTCCACCCGCATTAAGTCTGTGAGTACGCCAGCCTTAAATGTTGGATTGGGTGTTACTTCTAAAAAGCCGACCCGGACCTTCAAGTCGTCTCCGGTGCCAAGCTTCAGTTTAATGTTTCGAGAACCCTCAATACCGAGCTCAATCTCTTTTTCAAGAAATAAAATCGGACTGTCACTATGAGACTCGGCAAAATGGTAGCTGGTATCTTTCTCGAAGAGCCGGATTTTTTTTGATCCCATACAGGCCCAGTCATGTTCGCTACAGCCAAGATCCACCGTGACATTGCGAGCGTGAACTTTCAGTAACTCACCCTCTTCAATCTTAAACGGAGTTGGTCTCAATGATGAGGCAAGCCGCAGATCAATATTGCCCGGTAGGACAGGATATGTCGTGTTTAAGTTCATGTAGTGCTCGCCATTAATTTCGGCGTACAGGGGCGTCCCACTCACTTTCTCCGCCTTTTCGAGATCTACATTCTTACTGGTTTCAATAAAGAGCGTCCCTGGTTTTATGATTCGAGATTCACCCTCTCTCAGTTCAACAGTCATTTCCGTACCATTCAGCTGAAGGTCATACGACCCCGATAGGACGTAAAGTTTTGAACCAGAGTTTTGATTCTCCGTGTAGGGATTTACGCCCCCAACTGGGGATACAAAAAACACTTCTGAACCATGATCAGTAACATCGGCAACAGAGATAGAGGACAAAACATAGCTTACAAGCTTACTAATTTTTGATTCTGCTGCCGGCAGGTCAAGACGAAGCGGAATCATACCGACTAAAAGATCCCTGGTTCCTGCTAAGATCGTCAGCGAAAACTGGTTTTTTAGATTTTGCCTCGTATGGGTTCTCTCGGAACGATTACACTGTACTGAAAATTTATCATGGTCTGATGGCGGTTGCAGAGGCACAAAATTTACGGAGTGCGTGGTGAGTTGCACAATGGAGTTTGGATAGATATTAACGATCTCGCTACTGCAATCAGCAAGAACCATATAGCTTCCGGGAGATAGCTGGACCGCCTCATTAAACGGAGCCCTTGTCTCGGAGACGAATTGAATCGGCTCTTCCTTTGCAATCTTATAAATTTCGTAGCTACCACTGCTGATCGCGTTGACTTGAAGAGAGCCTTTTACGCTTCCTCTTTGGCATGCAAACAAAGCAACCATGTGCAAAGCCACTAAGAGTAGTAACTGATGGTTCAACGTTCTTTGCCTTCGTTTCATGTCGCCTGCCTCACGCCGTTTCGGAGCCATGGTACTCAAGAGGTTGGCGGTCAGCTAGTCAAAAATTCATCGTATGATGGGTTGATTAAGGCACGCGGAAGAAAATTTGCTCATGGACACCTGGCTTTGTTTTGTCGCAAGATGGTTTGATGTCACAGGTCTAGATGGGCTTAGTTTTGTCAAAAGAACCTGTTATCATTGATTATTTTTTTTCAAGTCTTTGACGTTTTGCGGTTAGGACGTAGCCCATGTCTTTGTAGGGGCCCGGGCTTGCAGTGTCTAGCGTTAGTTTCCTACGCAGCATAGTGGACAGAGCTAAAATCTCTTAGCCGGACCTAGGATTGACAGCGACCAGTGGTCTCGGTAGTTTTTCTGGCCAGCTTACAGTTCGCAAAACTTTGGGAAGGAGGATTATCATGAGATACCCTAAACCTCTGCAGGCGGGAGCTGTGATAGCGGTCACTGGCACCTCTGGTGGTATACAGCCAAGATTCAACCCGAGATTCCAACTGGCAAAAGCAAACCTCGTTGCCAAGGGTTTTTCAGTCTTGGAAGGCGACGTTCTCCATGGTGAACACAAGCACGTTAGTGGAACAAAAGAGCAGCGTGCTGCGGAATTCGTAAAAATGTGGCGAGATCCAAGTGTTGCGGCAATCATTCCCCCTTGGGGTGGAGAACTTATCATTGAAGTACTACCGTTGATTGATTTTAACGAGTTAGCTGAAACACCCGCCAAATGGTACATGGGATACTCTGATACAAGTGCACTATTGATGTCGATCACGCTTTTGACAGATACAGCGACAATCCACGGAACTAATTTCATGGATAGTATCGCTGCGCAGCACGACTCGTTGACGGTCTGCGCGCACCAGGTGTTGCAAATGGCCTCTGGAGGTGTATTCAGGCAATCGTCTTCGGAATGCTTTCAATCAAAATGGACCAGCATTGACGTTTATCCCGAACAACCGTTTAATTGTGATGCGCCTACCCAATGGAAAAGTCTCCACCCTTGCGCATCTATCGAAATGAAAGGCCGCCTTATTGGAGGTTGCCTTGATATTATTGTGCATCTCGTCGGCACGCCCTACGGAGACGTTCCAAAGTTTGCCAAGAGGTATGCCGATGATGGCGTTATTTTATACTTAGAAAATTGCGAGTTGACACCCTGTCGCGTAGAGCGAGCTTTGCTACAGATGCGTTACGCCGGCTGGTTTGAACATCTCAACGGTATCGTTATTGGTCGATCGAGTGGCCCGGATACCTCTGAAGAGAGTAGGTTATCTTACGTTGAAGCTTTGACAGCATCGCTTAAAGATTTGGGTATCCCTGTTCTTTTTGATGCAGACATTGGACATGTGCCTCCCCAGATGACTCTTGTGAATGGGGCGATGGCCGAAGTGACCTACAAGGATGGCAGAGCCAACGTTGTGCAGACTCTGTCATAGCGTAACGACTAGAGTTTTTGCTTAGGGTCGGCAACGCTGAGCGTTGAACATGTGGTGACTCTTTGGGGGCTCTGATGAGTTCTGAGATTCAGGCCAAGTCGATTTGGTTTTTAATTTGTATGTGATAAGAGGTGTATGAAGGTGGACGCGCAATTATCAGTGAAGTTATTATCTCCCGATCAGGCCCGAGTTTTTGTAGATCACCTTGTACGGAATGCCGCGACTCCGGGGGTACGTTTGCCGCCCATTTCAGATCCACATCCTCTTAGCCGAAAAATCGATGTGGATGCAAAGATCGAATCGTCTCAGAGGCGTTGGATCATGCCTGTACAGCAGGTTGGTTGGGATCGGACGTGGGGGCTCTTTTCTGGCGACTTGATTGTAGGTCATGTCAATCTTTCGACAGCTCGTTTGCTTGAAACCCAATTGCATCGGGTCATACTGGGTATGGGGATTGAGCCTGATTATCGTGGGCGAAGGCTGGGGGCTTCTCTTTTGTCAAATGCGTTGGCGTGGGCCGAGGAGCAAAGCTCTATTGAGTGGGTTGATCTCGGGGTTTTTGCACACAATACAGCCGCACGCCGGCTTTATCTAAAATTTGGTTTTAGGGAAGTCGGCACGTTTGTTGACTGCTTTCGAGTGAATGGACAAAAAGTTGATGACATTCAAATGACTCTTCAACTTCGGCAGTAAGATGTTTGCCGCGATCGTGAGTGCTCGACGTTCGTTGGCAGGGCATGTTTAAGAGTCGTGACATTGATTTTAGCGTAGCGATGCACAGCTAACGAGGTTTGTTGTTAGAGCGTACTCCTCGCTGGCAAATAGATCTAGTGGATCTAAAGTCCAAAGCCTCTTAGAACACGAATTGAGTGGCTACGCCAAAGTTGATAACTGTGAACCCGACGGTGTGAATCCTCGTAAATGGTCCAACCTTGACTTTATCGCCTCGAAAGCTCCAATCAGCTCCACCACCAAGAGTGAGATTCATCGTGCCCTTTTTAACATCGTTGTGCTCTTCATTTCCGTCCTGGGATTTCGCATACACTAGCATGTATCCCGCTTCTGCACTCGCTTTGAGCTGTAAGGACCCATTGCTAGTCACTGGAAACATATACTCAGCACCCGCGTAAATTCCATGCAGTGTGGTATCGTAGTCACGATTTTCATAAGACCACACTCCAGCAACTGGTGCATAGCGCGTTGTGAAAAAAAGCCGTGAGGACTCCGCGGGTGACGTTTTCCAACGTAGCAGCACGTCTGCGGAGCCAAGACCAATCCAACTTCCTTTGGTAGGCTTTACGATTGACCAGCCTAGAGATGGTCCGATTGACAAGCGATCTTCCAGTCGTTTGCTAGCTGCGCTTTTGACCATTGGTTTTTTATCTGTAGTTTCGGACTCTGATTTGCTGCTTGCTGCGTTTTCAGGTCCCTGTTCTTTAGGCTTTTCCTCAATAGATGGTTTTCCATCCGCTGGTTTTTTCGCCTTTGGTAATGGTGGTGCCTTTATGGTTTGCGTTGGAGGGGTTACCGTTGGCTTAGGTGCAGCAGGGCTTGAGACCTCTGGTTTAGTTTGTGTTTTTGCGGGTTCAGCGGTTGTAGGCTTTGCCGGTATCGTGGCCTCAGGTTGGCGTGATAGGTCGTCTAAGCCAGCTGCAAACGTCCTGGGTGAACGAAGCGTAATTGTCCATATAAATAGAATAAAAAGCTTATGCATGTCGATTGTCCTCAATGAATGAGCGCCCATTTATCAGAGCAGCAGTTTGATTTGGGCCACGTAGCGTCGATCAGCGGTTTCGTTACTTTCGCCGGCGACGGTTCCTAGTTGTTCTGTGTAGGTTGCAAATCGAAGGGCAAGTAGCCAGAGGTCAATCTGCAAGCCGCCGCTAAGAGATCCTTGATGCAATCCCGCTTGAATTTTTAAAACTCGTGATAATCCCCATTCGGTACCAAAATTTAGCTTCTTTGAAAAATGGATGGGTTGGTTTACCGCGTGGACGTCCATACTGGTAAGTACGTAATAACTATCAGTTTTTATTGGCTTAAAGCTAATTCCTGTGTTAACCGAAGGCTCCCTAGGTTTGGGGGCGCCGAGTTGGAGATCGCCCATACTTACAGCCTTATATGGTGTTCCGCCTACGTCGGTCACACTCAGTCCAAATGTTGGCTCGCCCTCCGGTACAGGCGTAAACAGGAGACCTAGATCGACTCCATAACCATTGCCGCCAACAATGTAATCCTTCAGCTGGTTGCCACTTGCAGATTTATCTTTTTTTGAGAACGCCGCAATATCAGCAAGACTGAACTCGCGCTCGACACCTCGTTTAAACACGCCTTTCACACTCGCGCCAATGCTAAGGCGGTCTTCAAGGAAGTTTGTAGCAAATGCAATTGGAACAATGGCATTTGCGCCGATGTCAAGGTCAGCAGAAATCGTACTACGATGGATCACCATACTGCCACCAACGTCAAGTCCGACGCCTAACCCAAAGCCTCGAAAGATCAAATGTGGCGTTAGACCAATGTTGATCCACTGCGGTTTGCCTGTCATTGTTTCAAAGGCGCTCAAAGTTGCATCGATACTGTTTGACTGTGAGGAGGTCAGGTCCATGAAGTCATTGATGGTATTGAGTGTTGTTTGCGATACTCCAATGCGAGGGTTGAGCAACTCCATGCTCCAACTCTCTAGCCTAGCCAAGCCGGCGGGGTTATAAAATAGCGCATTGTGATCATCAACCACTGCCACGAAGGCGTTGCCCATTGCTAAAGGCCTAATCCCATAATGAGTCCACTTTAATTCACCGGCATACGTGGTTTGGCTTCCTTGGAGTCCGAGGATGGATAAAGCCAAAAAAAATTGTTTAAAACGCATCGATGGTGCACCCCTTGGTGACGATTGGTTCCTGTTGGTTTATGAGAGGCATCTTATTATGCTACCAGGGACGACCTTAGGTTGAAAGTCCCCCCACTGCGATGATACCATCTACTTGAGATTTAATATGAAAATGAGGTGTTATCACCATGTCTAAGCACGATGTCGCGGCTGAGCGGAAAGAGCAAATAGTTAGAGCTACTGTGGAGTGTATTACGAAGCATGGCTATCATAATTTTTCTATGCAAGACGTCGCTCGCACGGCAGGTGTGAGTAAAGGTATCATTCACTACTATTTTCTCAACAAAGACGAATTGATGATGTGCGTCCTCGATAAGGTGGCAGGAGATATTGAACGTGTATTGGGTGAAGAAATGGGTTCGATTTCTGATCCTTGGCGTCGGCTAGAAATTTTCATAGAAGTTTGTTTTGATATCGTTCGAAACACCAAAGAGTACTATCAAGTCAATATGGACTTTTGGACGCAAATTAACCAAAAGGAAGAGATAAGAAAAGTCATCGCAGCTCACTACGCTAAATTTCGGGAGGCGGCTGCAAAAGTGGTCCAAGATGGGGTTGATAAGGGAGCATTTAGCAAGGTTGATGCCAGTGCCTATGCCTCCTATGTCATTGCTGTTATTGATGGTCTGAGTTTGCAATGGCTGTTTGATGGTAAGGTTTTTGATTATACACAAATGTCGAAAAAGGCGACCTCCTTGATCCTTTCTGGTCTTAAATCCTGAGGTTGTTTATATGACTGCTGAGATGGAAGTGATGCCTATCGAGCGTGCTTTGGATTTGGCGTCGAAGGTTAGCGTCACGTCGTTGGATGAGTATGACCGTGTATTAGATTGTCTTGAATATCATGAATGCTGGAATCCTTATTTTGATTTAGTTAAAGCTCAGTTTAAGTCTCGTTCGGCTCACTCCATAAAAGATTACGTGCGGTTAATCAGGGTCAAGATTTCTTACCTTGAAGATGTGAAGTCAGCCGCTCAAAACTGCCGCGAGTTGATTCAAGCCGAAAAAATGACATTTACTGATTTCCGGACATACGTCTTGGAGAAGATCATAGATGTGGAAGACTATAAGATCGAAGGTGATTTGTTAACCGGGGCTTGGGAGGTTTTCCCGCATAGAGAGGATCAAATATCTGCCGTGGAGAGGCTATGCTTTATCTTCGAAAAAAAAGCCCATAACGAGACTCTTTTGCATCAGTTTTATGAGCGCTTAAGAAAGATGCAGCCAGAGAATGCAAAAGCACTTCGGTATTTTAGAAATTTATTCTCCCAGGCGCAAGACTGGCCAGCAGTCATAGACGTATTGAAACGTCTACTATCTGCGGCAAAGCATAAGCAAGAGGTATTTCGCTATGCTCAGGAGTTGGCAGCGGTCTATCTGTATCAAATCGGTGATTGTCAGGCAGCCATACGCTACATAGAAGACTATTGCACAGGAAGTACCCTTGATACGTCGACAATTCACTTTGAAGCTTACTACAGGTTAGGTGATTTAGAAGGCTGCTTGCGTGTTCTGCGATCTGCTTTATTAGCTGTCGATGACGTAGAGACAAGAGCGATTGTTCATTTTCGGATTGGATCAATCTTCGAACAGCTCAATCAGACGCAGATGGCCTTCGATAACTATCAAAAAACAATCGATTTGAATGAAAATTTTTACGAGGCCATCGAGGGTATTGTCAGTTGTGCCATTAAGTTAAAAAATTGGACGGCGGTACGTGACGGTTTAGTGAAGTTGTGTGAAAAGACCCGTTCTCCCGATCTGGTCGTTCAGTTAAAAGCAGGCATACAGCGTCTTGACGAGGGGTTGGCTCATGCAAACGCAAACAGCTGATGCATTGTGTCTGACGCTTCAATTGGGAAAAATCGATCTTGTATCAATACCGGCTGATTATTTGCCGCGACGCATTGATTGGGCTAAGTGGTTAGACTGTGTTAACATGGGCTCTTTACTCACAGGTGAGCGTCTTGGCGTAAATCCCCGGATTTGTATTTCTCCGGATCATCAAGATGCAAAAAATAATCAGACGATTTATTATTTACAAAGTCAAAGCACTTTGGAGCAGGTGGATCCCGTTGCGTTGTTTTCAGATGTCGCTGATGGCGCGCGATTTATTTTTGTTGGTACTTGGAGCCTATCAATTCCGGCGTGGTTGTCTAGTGCCCAAGCTATTTTTTCCGCAAAATTCTCTGGCATCATGAACGAGTTTCTTGCCGAGCAGTTTTCTCGCTGGTGTCGGATCGCGGAGATTCTTGAAAAGTCGGGGTCGTTCCTTGTTTCCGACGATGTAGGTCGTCTTGCCGGTTTGACGGGTGTCAGTCGCAATTGGCGTCAGCGAACCATGCGAACCGGGGTGCTGAGTGAAGTGCGTTCACCGTCGTGGTTTGCGGCAGTGGTTGACGTTGCAATGAGTCGATCTGCGAATGCCACCAACATGAGGCTTCATCGGCTTTTAACGCTGGATCCAGATCTTTGGTGTGGATCCCCCAAAATCGCATTCAATGAAGCATCTTTAGATCAAGCTCCCAGTAGTGCTGGTGATATCTGGATTTCGGCCCCAAGTGTTGGAGTTGCGCTATGGATTGCTGAACAGCAGGGGCATCTTGAACATGGTTTTTCTCGGATTCACGTGCCAGGGGCAA
>JBIKKO010000198.1:0-5800 GCA_044360315.1 Oligoflexales bacterium | reverse complement strand
AACTGCTGTCTTTGCCAGTGGGTGTTTTTGGGGAACGGAGTATTTTCTGGGGAGAATTCCAGGCGTAATCAAGACCCAGGTTGGTTATGCTGGAGGGCATCTGGTGCAGCCGGACTATGAATCTGTGTGTTCTGGTGCAAGTGGTCATGTAGAGTGTGTTCAAGTGACCTACGACCCAGAAAGAGTGGATTATGAAACGTTGTGCCATATCTTCTTCGAGACTCATGATTTTTCCCAAATTGATGGTCAGGGTCCTGACATCGGTCCCCAATATTTGAGTCGAATTTTTTGTTCAAATTTAGAGGATCGCGCGGTTGCAGAGGGTGTCGTCAAAAAGTTGATGGGTTTGGGGCACAAGGTTGCGACTAAAGTTATGGAAGAATGTCGTTTCTGGCCAGCAGAAGAGTACCATCAACATTACTACGAACGTCATGGGAAGACTCCCTACTGTCACACCTACCGGCCTATCTTTCAGCGTCGCTGAAGAAACAGGAGCCCACGGGTGAGGGTAAGACGAGAGAGAGTATAGAGCAGAGGAGTCAAAAAATAATCGTCACACAATGCCGCAAAGCATCGTGTGACGTGTTTCAAGACCTAATAGGGTTACTTACTGTTGGGTAAAGTCTTCGCCCTGCCAAGCGGTCTTAGCCTTTGGAGCCATGACGACTTTGCCTTTGTAGGAGCCGCAGCTAGCGCATACGGAGTGGGGGCGGTGTACCGATCCACATTGTTTGCAAACCGACGAGCCTGGGGCTGTTAGGAAATGGTGAGCGCGGCGCATGTCACGCTTGGATTTTGAAGTTCTAAACTTTGGCACTGCCATGGGAAACACTCCTTAAATAGGAACAGTCAAACCTGGACGTTTCAGGGCCTTAGGGTTTATTGGATTCGAGCCCTCTGGTCAAGTTAAATCTGACTGTAGTCAGGACTTTTTTAAATTTTTAAGGATTGCAAACGGTGACTCCCGCTCTGATTCCCCGAAAGCGCTCGCGGTCAAACCCTGGTCAGGGCCGGCGCACGGCGGTTGTCCAGCGTTTTCGCAGAGGATATGAAGGGGTAGGGCGCATTGTAAGGTGTCGTGGACGAGCACTTCGATATCGAGTTCACCATTTTCAATGAAGTAAACCTCGAAATCCTCCTCACTTAAACTCATCTCCCGCGGGACGGATGACTCATAGGGTGGTCGAAATGTCGCCTTAACGTCGACGGCGATGGGAAAGTCGAGGTCGCTTCCGCAGCGGTCGCAGGGTAAATTTGCAGCTGCCGATAAGCTCCCGCCAACATGGATAAAACCGGCGCTGTCTTGCTTTAAGACGAGTTCCCCAGCAATGCCTGCCGCAGGTGGGGCGTTTGCGTTCAGATGTTGTGCAATAAAGAGAACCCATGGCGCCTCGTTGGTAACGGTGATGCGGTGCGGGAACTTCAGGGAGCTAACGCTAAGTTTCATCGGGTCGATCCTTTCGAAATCACAATGCAGTCGGGGATGTACCTGTGTTTCTGGCCTCTGTCTAGTGGTAAAGTCTGGAATGATAAATCACCTAGTTCACCGATTTACCAGAATGATCTTAGGGGCTTTGCTCGTTCAATACAGGAGCTAGGGCTAGGATCTTGCTCTGCTGCGCCGATATACATATCTGATTTCGTTGAGTTTTGTATGACTTCACGATTTGCACGAGGGAGTGGATAGGTTTGATGGGGCATCGCTGGTTCATCTTTTCGGCAGGTGAACGCTACGGCCCGTGGAGTGCATCTCGCATTCGAGATGAACTTCGCGCGGGGCGTATCGATGCCTTTGATATGGTTGCGGTTGAAGGGAGTGAGATTAAGAGGCCTCTAGTGGAGGTTGACGAAATCTTTGAAAATAGTCGTATTCAGTCGGCTGCAATTGTCTCTGATGTTGACACGCTATTGCTGGCGGCAGGTTCTGAGCCAGCGCAAACTAATGATCAGCCACCGCCCTTAAAATCTGCAAGAAAATCGTCGCAGCGCAAACCTCCCGAGAAGAGTCCAGATATTCAAAAGGTTGATGCGCAGCGTCCTGACATGAAAGGGACAAAGCCGGAAGACGGACTTGAGGAGAAAAGTCGACCTCGTGTATTTGAGGCGCTAGCCGCAAAAGAGGCTGTTTTAGATGCAAAGGATCGAGGTGTCCGCCCAGTTGAGCCAGCGCGGCGAGCGGATGGAAAGCGGTATATGGTGTGGACGTCAAGTCGGTCTTCATCGGGCCCGCACAGTTCAAGCGAAGTCATCGCTCTGTGGTATGCCAAAAAATTTAACGCAAGCTGCAGCATCCAAAAACTTGGTGATGGGCGTCGCATCGGTATTGAGCAGTTCATTAAATTTTACGAGAAAAATCAGAGATCTGGTTCAGTCGTGTTGCGCGAAGTGCTCAACGCGGCCAGATCAAGCAACGCCGCGTCTTGGTGGCTTGCACTAGCGGTTTTCATCGCGGTGTTGTTGATTGTCGCGGCTTTTTTGTATAGTTCATCTTTGATTTTGACATCGCCTGGCTTGGACGAAATTCGCCCGGCCTCTGCGAATGAAACAGCCGTCAAAGACGCCCTGTCCCGACCTGTGCCAGTGCAGCCTCAAGCTTCCGAAACGGCGCCAACATTGCCTAAGCTCTCTCAGACCATTCCACAGGCGATCCCGAGGCCATCATTGGAACAGCAAAAGGTCTCTGCGAGCGGCGACAGGGATAGTCCGCAAACTCCAAGAAGCGAGGTCACGAACCTTCCGACTCGAACAAAAAAGGAGCACGGACGATCTGTTGCGGTCCGTAAGCCGGTAAGTAACTCCAAACAACTCACAAGACAGCCAGTTGCCAACCGTCCGAGTCCTAGAGTCGGCTCAATGCCACCGCCCCAGCGCCCTATTTATGCTCCCAGCACTCCCCTGGTCGCTAAGCCTGGCCCGTTACCCAAACCCTCCCCAGCTGATCGCGGTGCAGTCTCCACGGCTACCCCGTCTTCCCCGGGTGTGACAACAAAGCCGATGCCGTTAACGGAGGGACAGACGGTGACGCTTACAAATTATCGTTTTAATTCTGAGCATTTAAATGCCTGTGAGATGAAGTGTAAGCTCAAAATGAGCGGTTCCAGAGGGCCGGTAATCGCAGTGTTTTTTAAAGAGGCCTTTGGCGCGCAGTTTCAGGGTCGGGAGGCTGGCGTGACAGTCTCAGGGATTATAAAGAGAGATCAAGCCTCAGGCGGCTTGCAAATCCTCGTACAATCGGTCAGATAGTTTAAAACCTGAATCCACTCCGCCTATAGCGGTCAAACAGTGAATTTTTTGGGCCTAACCCAGGTTAGGCAGAGGGTCGTTGGTTTTGGCAGGGTGGGATTGTCCCTTCAAGTAGGTATATAAAGTGATTGTCTTTATTGGTTGAAACGGCTATCTTCTCGGCCTCTCAAAAGAGGGGCAGAGTGAGACGGTGGTCGTTTCGCTGCAAGTAAAAAACAAGTCATCCTCAATGCAACCGCGAAGGTTTGTGTTGGACAGCAACGAAGGTGGCGCTCGATGGTCGAGACGCTCAGCGGGTGACTGAAGGTCAACCTTCACAGGAGTAAGTCAAATGGCAGTTACAGTGAACATGAAAGATCTATTGGAAGCAGGGGTCCACTACGGTCACCAGGCGAAACGATGGAACCCAAAAATGAAACCTTACATTTTTGGTGCTCGAAACGGGATTCACATTATTGATCTTCAGAAAACTGTAAAGCTGTTTCAAACAGCTTGCAATTTTGTTGAAAGCACAACAGGCCGTGGCGGTCATGTTTTGTTTGTTGGCACGAAGCGAATGGCTCGTGATCTTGTTGCGACCGAGGCTAAACGGGCTGGTATGTATTATATCAACCATCGTTGGTTGGGTGGAACGTTGACAAACTTCAGCACGATTCGTCAATCAATCCATCGCCTAAAGCGCATCGAAAAGATGAGTCAAGATGGCACCTACGACAAACTGCCAAAGAAAGAAGTTTTGATGTTTGAGCGCGAGCGCGAAAAGCTTGAACGTAACCTCGGTGGAATTAAAGACATGCCAGGATTACCACGCGCCATTTTTGTGGTTGACGCCCATAAGGAAACAATTGCTTTGGAAGAGGCGGCGCGATTGGGGATTCCAGTTGTTGCGGTTGCGGATACCAATGCTAATCCGGATGGTATCGACTACATTATTCCTGGAAACGATGACAGCATGAAGTCGTTACAGTTATTTATCACGACCATTGCAGATGCCTGCGTGCATGGTAAGAGCAAGTCTCGTGATAAGGGCGATATGGACGACAAGATGGTCGAAGCGGCTGCTAAAACTGGTAAGTTTTTCGATGGTGAAGGCAACGCGGTGTCTGTATCCAAGAAAAAGCCTGTTGAAAAATGAGTCTTTGATCAGAGTTGTGAGTTATTTTTATAATTTAAACACTTAATTCGATAGGGCGAGTTCGCTCGTGTGGGAGTAAAGGATGTCTATTCAAATTTCGGCTGGACAGGTGAAAGATCTTCGCGAGAAGACCGGTGTCGGTATGATGGAGTGTAAAAAAGCGCTCGAGGAAAACGGCGGAGACATGGAGAAGGCCATCGTTTGGCTCCGCGAGCGGGGCATGAGCCGCGCGGCAAAGAAAGCTGATCGTATTGCAGCTGAAGGTGTAGTTGAAGTGCTTGTGAATGCTACTGGTAACGCGGCTGCAATTTTAGAGGTGAACTGCGAAACTGACTTTGTTGCCAAGAATGAAGAGTTTAGGCAATTGGTTCGTGATGCAGCAGCAGTGGCGTTGAAACATAACTGCAATGAGATCGAAAAGCTTGCTGAGATGAAGCTCGCCAGTGGCGTGACGATCAAGGATACGATCACAGGCTTGATCCAAAAGATCGGTGAGAATATGCGCCTTCGTCGCGTGTTGACGATCGCTGCCCCGAACGGCCATATTTCCAGCTATATTCACATGGGTGGACGTATTGGCACGGCCGTCGTACTTGAAGGTAAGTCTGGTGTTGATGAGTTGGGCAAAGACATTGCGATGCACATCGCAGCTGCAGCGCCTCGCTATCTGAGTCGTCAGGACGTCGATCAGTCAGAGCTTGATCAAGAGAAGGATATTGCTCGCAAGAAGTTGATTGAGGAGAAAAAACCTGAGGCTATGATCGAAAAGATTCTCGATGGGCAGATGAACAAGTTCTATAAAGAAGTTTGCCTTATTGAACAAGCCTTCGTGAAAGACCCTGATCTCTCGATCACAAAGTTGTTAGAAAAAACTGACAAAAATCTTAAGATCACAAGTTTTGTGCGGTATGCCTTAGGGGAAGGCATTGAGAAAAAGCAAGAAAACTTTGCAGCTGAAGTGGCCGCGCAGTTAAGCCGCTGATCGTTTGGCCTGACATGAGCGCCCGGGATTTTATCCCGGGCTTTTTTTGTCCCAGCTCTACAGTTTAATTGCCCTCCGCGCCTTATGATGTCCCGAATCCGTTTAGCAACAAACATGGTAACCCGGTTGCATCAACCAGCTCCATTCATCTTTTCTCAGTATCCGTCTCTTCGCCAGCAAATGATATGGGCATGAATAGACTTGCAAAATTTGACTGCTGTTTATAAAATTCAAGAAAAATTAAGGGAGCAAACATGGGTCGCAGATTAACAACCATCCTTTTTAGTGTTTTATTACTTTGGCCTGCATGTAAGCATAAAACAGAATCAAAACTAAGGATCTCCGGTGGAGCGGTGACCTATAATTATCCATTTGTGTTGCCGCTTTTGGAATCTACAACGGGGCGAGCCTATTGCAGTGCGGTATTTATTGATAAACAG
>JBIKKO010000197.1:0-5821 GCA_044360315.1 Oligoflexales bacterium | reverse complement strand
AAATCGCCTCACCGATGAGTTGGGGGCACTAAAAGGCTCACTGCAGAAAGCGGGTCAATTGTTCAGTATATACGGAGAGCATTTTCTACCCAGCGAGGTTAGAGATATATTAAAGTCTCTACAAAAAGAATCACCTCCTGTAAAGACTGAAATTATGATGAGCGCTGCCAGGCGTTCACTAGGTACGGAGCGATTTAGAAATCTGCAGATTGAAGCAAATCCGATCGGCGCCGCATCGATTGGACAGGTGTATCGGGTACAGGAGCTGGGTGATCCCCGCAAGTGGTGTATGAAGGTTCAGTATCCTGGGGTTGACGAATCAATCGATAGTGATTTAAGGAATTTAAAGAGAATTTTTACGGTCCTGCGTTTTATACCGAAGGATATCAATCTTGACGGACTTTTTGCAGAAATCCGCATGATGCTTCACCGAGAGGTTGATTATCTGAAGGAGGCTGACGCGACGGATTACTTTCGGTCCGCTTTGAAAAAGGATACACGCTTCGTCGTCCCGGAGGTCAATCGAACGTATCTGACAAAACGAGTGATATTGACATCGTTTCAAGAAGGCTATGACGTTGACAGCCCTGAAGTCTTAGCCTTGCCTCAGGCACGCCGCAACCGTTTAGGCATGGCGATTTTAGATCTGTTTTTCATGGAGTTTTTTAAGTTTCATGTGGTGCAAACAGACCCTCATTTTGGTAATTACCGAGTTAAAATCAATGCTGAGCAAGACCAATGGGTGCTTCTTGACTTCGGTGCAATTAGAGAATTTCCGAAGTCCTTTATAAAAGCCTATCATGCCATTTCCAATGCAGTTGTCGTTCACAGGGATTCAGAACGTCTATTTCAAGCGCTCAAACCCTTGAAGATTATGACCGATGATGATACCGAGTCCGACATCAAGGCATTTTATGAGATATCAGAGCTCATTTCTGAACCCTTCCTCACGTACACTGAGTATCGATGGGGCAGGACCCAGTTGGCGCAACGCGCCGCTGAGAAAGTGAAAGACGTCCTTCGCAAACACGGGATAAGACGCCCGCCGCAGGAACTCGTCTTCCTTGACCGCAAGATCGGCGGGGTCTTCACGATACTGCAAAAACTTGATGCAGAGTTTGCGCCGCGGCCACTTCTTGACGCCTATTTGAAACCTTAGATCCAACCGCAACTTTTAGTGATCTGTCTACAAAGACTTAACGCATTGTTTTGACAGACAACGTTAATTGATGATACCGTTTATCATCGTCAATGCTTATAGGCACTTAATTATCATAGGAGAGAAAATGAGAACGTCTTTTGCAAAGCTTGTAGTGGTTGGATTTCTCGGAATGTTATCGTCAGTAGGACTTGCTAATAAGTCCTATTTGATCGATAGCAAAGGCAGTGTGATCGAGTGGTCTGGAAGTAAAAAAATTACTGGAAGCGCTCACAACGGGACGATTGGCCTCAAAGAAGGAGAGGTCCAACTTGACGGTAAAAAGCTTGTCGGGGGAAAAGTTGTAGTTGACATGGCATCAATCGTCAATCTTGACATCACAAAGAAGGAAGACAACGCTAAACTCGTTGGCCACCTAAAATCTGACGATTTCTTTGATGTTGCCAAACACCCAACATCCACCATTACCATCAAGAGCTCAACCCAAAACAAAGACGGTTCCTACCAAGTCAAGGGAGATTTAACGCTAAAAGGCGAAACACATCCAGTTGAGTTTAAGGCAACACCAAGTGCCGACGGCAAAATGGCAACTGCTGATCTCGAAATTGACCGCACCGTTTGGAATGTTCGCTATGGTTCTGGAAAGTTCTTCAAAAATCTTGGCGACAAAGTTATTGCAGATAAAATCAAACTGAGTGTGAAGCTTCAATTTGCTTCAGCTATTTTTGCTTCCAAGTAGTTTTTAATACGCGCCGTCTGTACACAAGCCCGCCGAACACCATGTCGGCGGATTTTTTTAAATCAGACCTCTTCGCAATCCTAGTCTAGTAGAGCGTAAGCGGTTCATCCGAGTCTCGCACCCCCATAGCGCCCGATTCTACGAGCTGAAACATACGGCGAATGCCGTTAACATCATCCGGCGTCAAATCGAGATATCTTGCCGAGCACATCACCGAGTCCGGCTGACCTGGTTGGCAACTCCCACCTCCGCCCCTATATGTATCAAGAAGACCAAAGGCATGACCAAACTCATGCAAGATGACGTTACGACTGCCGTACCAGCCCGTGTAGTGTACATAAACAACCGGGGTAGCGCCTAGCGAAGTGCGTGCTGGTAAAAAGTTACCAACGTAGAGCTTCACATCACAAGGAGTCTTAAAGTCGACGATGTTCACTGCTGCTGCAAGAGGGCGATCAGTTACGTCACGTAAAGCATCAATCCACTTCAAAATAGAGTAACGGGCATCTTCAGCTTGAATTTCGGTATTGTCTTGTGCATTAAAACAGACTTTGATTGAGTCGTTAAAGACTTTCCTCGTAAGACCAGCATAACTTGGATTAGCCACTTTGTATTGAAGCGATGACTCATCCGTCGCCTTCTCTCCACACGACACCGTAAAGATCATCAACAGAAACATAGCAGATCGCATACTCATCTCCTTTGTTCAATGCTACTGTATGTTTATATTTTAACAAGGTTGCCTACCTAAGAGACGTCCGCCAAACTCTTGACGCTTGGCATATCCACGTCACTAAAGTCATGAGTGTTATTACCTATGACTGATTGCAGGCCTGAACCACTAAATCTATTGAACGTGCTTATAGCGGGACCAACTTAGATCCAGCTACTTTCCAAAACCTCTTAATTCCTTTGCATAAGGATTGCGGCCCTAGGCTTACTACTGAAAATCAACGAGATATTCGCTCAATGAGGAATAAATGCAAGAAGTCTATCAGTTACCGTAGAGCTCGATCTTTTCTAAACAGGCATAGTTAGCTTTAACGCTTGTTCAAGAGTTAAAGCCAACTCTGCCAAAGCGTTCTTGTAGCCACAAACAAAACCAAAATTGCAGTGACGTCGATAATCTTCTGCTGCGATATCCTGGCGCTCGCTCCCATGCGGCTTCCCACCTGTCCTCCCACAACAACAGCAATAAATAGCGCCCAATTTGACGCAATAGCTTCGCCGGGAATACCCTTTGAAAGCTGGCCCAAAAGCCCAAAAAGAGAATTAACCAAAATAAAGAATGCTGCCGTGGCCGCGACCTGTTTTGGCTTTGCCCACCTAAGAAGAAGCAGCAAAGGGGAGAGAAAAATCCCACCGCCGATCCCCACCATACCAGAGAGCAAACCCAAAATAGCCCCAATAAATAATGCCCCTGATCGGGACGAAGGCTGCACCTCATAGTCGCGATTTGTGAAACGATCAAGGATCAACAATTTTAGCGCTACGGTAAGCAGTGATGACCCGAGTAAAATCATAAACAATCGCTCTGAGATCTGTGCCATACCACCCAGAAGTGCCATGGGGACTGAACTCACGCAAAATGGCCAAATAAAGGACCACTTAAAATGCTCGCTCTGTGAAAACTGCCAACAACTACCTGTTACTACGAGTAAATTGCATATCAATGCCACCACTGGAATGACTTTAAAATGCATCCCGGCCATAGTCAAAATCGCGATGTAGGATGTTCCACCGCCAAAGCCTACTATTGCGTAAATCAACGCGACTAAAAAGAAACTAATGATGACAAACATCATGACCTTTCGACCGCATCACAACCGCAGAGCGACCCCCGCCCTTCAACCCCGTCACACCGCCCTTGAGCGAGAAGACATTGAACAAGCCGTTGCGTCGCAATTGCATCGCCAAACTCAATGAACGTAGGCCACGATGACAAACAAGGACCACTGGACCCATTCCACTGAATTCCATTACAAAGTCTGTAGTCGATATCGGAAGACGACTGGCGTTGCTCGGTAGCCCGTCATCAGATCGATACTCGCCTGGTTCCCGAATATCAACCACCATGTAGTCACCACTCCAAAGAGCGTCTCGTCCAAGTTCGAGATCGTGATTTGAAAGCTTCTTTGTGCTTGCAATCGCAGTGATAGTAGCCCCATCCGAGCACAATGGACAGTCCAGACGGCGGGATATACTCATGACCTGATCACTGCGGCCCCAAAGATCGAACATCCGCATTCCTTGCCACTCATAAATCTCACGATCCATGATATAGCGAATCGCCTCAAGGGCCTGGAAGTTACCAATGATTCCAACTGCAGCTCCCAGCACACCAGCATCGGCGCAGCTTGCCACGCAGTTCGCCTCTGGCGTGACCGGCCAAACACAACGCAAACAAGGCATGTCTCGACCAGGAATATACACGTGCTGACTTGCATCAAAACGATGAATACTAGACTGAAACAAAGCTTTGCCAGTCAGATGGCAAGCGTCCTGTGCCAAAAACTTCGTCTCAAAATTGTCGCTGCAATCGATTACAATATCATGAACCTGAGTCAGCTCAATGACGTTGGACTCATCAAGTCGTGCGACGAGTGAATTCACTACGATGAATGGATTGAGCTTTCGCAGAGACTCACGGGCACACAGGGCCTTTGCAGCACCGATTTGGTCGATTCTGTATAACGTCTGACGATGTAAATTCGATGCCTCAACGACATCATGATCAATAATCGTTATCTCGCCCACACCGCTTGCGACGAGTGATGTCAACACAGGAACACCGATTCCGCCGGCACCAATCACAAGTACCTTCGCGCGGCGAAGGCGTTCCTGACCGATCACCCCCATCTCTGTTAGGCCCATTTGACGGTGATAAAAATCGTTTTCTGAGAATGGCAAAACAGCTGTGCAGCCTTGGCAGTTGATCCACTCTGTTGGGCCGTTCTCATAGTGCTCTTTTTTCCAAATAGGTAGACGGTGTTTAATTTCGTCTATGATATAGCGGCAGGCTTTAAACGCATCACCCCGGTGCTGAGCAGAGACACCGATCCAAACGGCGACATCGCCAAGCTTCAGTAGGCCCTCGCGGTGCCAACCAAAGGCCTCACGAATATCAAACATGCGTCGGGCCTCATCAAAAATCAACCGGGCCTCAGTTATGCAGAGTTCATGATAAGCCTCATATTCCAAGGCAGTCACAACCTTACCGTCGTTCAAGTCACGAACTCGCCCCTCAAACACGACAACACCGCCGGCGCGCTTATCTGTAAAATGAGCTTCGCATTGCATCCGATCAATAGACTGTGACTGAATCTCAAACATTCAGCCTCCCGCCACAGGTGGAATGAAAACTATTTCGTCTCCGGGGTTTAAAACAACATCATGGGACTTAAGAGCACCATTAACGGCAACTTTGATCAAGTCATGACGAAGAGAAAACTGATATCTGGCATTAAGCTCTTGATAAAGTTCTTCGGCTGTACGGGCGTAACTTCTGATGCTTTCAGCTGGTCGGCCTGTCGCATCTTTCATGGCCGCGAAATAGCGAATGCGAAGGTCTTTGCACTCCAATCCAGAGAGCACGCCCTGTAATCGGATACGATCATCCTGTGTATTGGCGTTATCGAGAGCATTTAAATTACAAAGCTCCACCAGCCTGACATCACTATCAATCAGCATTTTACGCGGACATGTTTTACCTGCTTCGATCCATCTCATCATAGGGTGGAAAAATTTCGGTTCGTAGATTGCACACATCGGCTCTGGTAGGCCATTGGTCTTTGAAATATAAGCAGTCGCCATTTTCTGGGAATCTCGGGTCGCAAGTAGTTTGCGCAAAACCTCGGCGCTCACGAGGGGAAGATCACAGGCCAGAACAAGCCAGGCGCATTCCGGCGCAGTCTTCATAGCAG
>JBIKKO010000352.1:0-3115 GCA_044360315.1 Oligoflexales bacterium | reverse complement strand
TGATCGCCCGCCCCAAAAACCATCACGTCAGCGGCGATCCGTCAAGACCGCTAAAAGAAAACGCGCCATTCTGGCACACGTCAACACCAGACAAAGACAAGCTGGAGCGCAGTACGAACGACGCTCTTACCGGCGTGGTCTGGGTAGACGACTGCCAGGTAGCTGCAACGCTATCGCAGAAAATCTACGTTGAACCAGGGGCGTCTGGTGGAGCGCTTATCAGCATTTGGCTCCTTGACGACCAGGAGCTATTGCAACTGGCGGCGAAGACCTAATTCTCTACACTTTCCCATTTCGCGTCGATTCTGCCCGCAGCCATGACCAATCCACGCCTCACCTTCGGCGAAATGACCGTTTTTGGGGAGCTTGCCCGAGGCGTCCACCCTGCCGACGAGACCGGCGTGGCGATGGCCCTGGCCCTGGGGGAGCCCGACCCACCCTCCCCGCCGTTTGCCGTCGTGCCGGTGCTGCTTGATGGGCGCGAGATCGGACGGATCGAACGGATCGACTACGTGTGGGGCGGCAGCGTGTATCAGTTCTTTTCGTTGAGCGGAAATACAAACTTTTCTTGCTTAAGCACCGACGCGATACTTGACGGGCTTGCCGAGGTGCTACAATTAGCGAGCTAACCCGCAAAGCACACCATGCAGGCCACTATCGCCAGCCTGCCCTACGACCTTCGGGAGTGGCATAACTGGCGCTACACCCGAGAAGCCCGCGAATGCCCGGTAACTACCCGCAGCGGCTTTACTTCCACTGAAACTGTACCGTTTAAGATGGGAGGCGCGGAGTTTAGTGGCGAGGTTCTCGCAGAAAATAATCACGCAAAACTTAACGAAGTTTTCTTTTTGCATGGAATAGTCTGGAAGATAATTGAAATCTACAATGTTCAAATGGTAGTTGACACCCGCGAAAGCGGAATGCTAAAAATAGTAGCAAAAAGTGTCGCTTCATTGCAAGACTTAATTGAGCTTATTCCGATTACCTGAGTCGTCTTAGCTTGCACTGCTCTCGTCAACAATCCACCCAAAAAGCACACCATGCAATCCCCCGCCCAGCAACCAGTCGATGCAGGACAGCTCGCAGCACGCTTGCTGTACCTGACGCAACAAGAAAAGATCGTCGAACAAGAGAAGAAACAGATCAAGCAACAGTGCGAGGAACTGTTCAAAGCAAACGAGCTAGCCGCAAAGTCAGATACTAGCTGTCAATTCAGCGATGGCAGTATCCAGAAGATCCGTCTCGGCCGGCGGGCGACAGGTACCTATTTCAAGGTAGGCGAAGACCACTCGGAAGAGTACAAGTCTGAGTCCGCAAAACTGCAAGCCAAGTATCTCAAGGCAGGCAAAGCGGAAATGGCGGACAAAGAATGCACCTGGGTCGCACAGGTCATTAAGGGCTAATGTTCGATCTCCGCGAGTATCAACATAACCTCTGTGATCTTACAGTAGAGCACATGCTAAAAGGGGGCGCACCTTGCCTGGTGAGCCCCACGGGCAGTGGTAAAACTGTGATGATGGCAGAGATTGCACGCCGCTTTCGTGAATGGGGCTATAACGTGCTGCTCGCGGCGCATCGAAACGAGATCATCAAGCAGATAGCAGACAGTTGCCACAAGCACTGTAACGAGCCGATTGGGTTTTACAGCGCAAAGCGTACCACCGAGTTTCGTGGGATCATGGTCAGCATGATCCCTACACTTTCACGCCGTCGCGCTGTTCTCCCCTCGTTCAAGAACTGGGTAGTGCTGCTAGACGAAGCTCATCATATACAGGCGAAGAGTTACCAAGAGATCATCAAGGAGATACAGCCATCGTTCTTCGCCGGCGCAACTGCAACTCCCGTCACCCCCACGGGCGCCGGCCTGGGCAAGTTCGGCATCACGAAGCTCATTCTCGGGCCGCAACCGAAGCAGCTCATGGACGATGGCTCACTGTGCTGGTATCGGATGTTTGCGGGTGAGGCGATTGTTGATACGAAAGGCGTGGGAACGAAAGGAGGAGACTACGATGCGAAGCAAATAGAGGAGCGAATCATCGAGGTCGATGGCGATTTCGTGCGCGATCTAATGCGCTTCAACCCTGAACTTAAGCCGACAATTGCTGTCACAATCAGCATCGATCACGCGCACATACTGGCCGAGGAGTATAGGGCGGCTGGTATCAGCGCAGAAGTTGTCATCGGTGACACGCCAGAAAGGGAGCGCGATAGTGCGTTTACGCGGTTCACGGCTGGTAAATTGCAGGTCATTGTCTCCGTAGCGCTGATCGATGAAGGTCTCGATCTGCCAGCAGCAACATGCTTACAGCTCATTCGCCCCACGAAATCACTACGGCTCTGGAAGCAGTTGATCGGCAGAGTATTGCGCACTGACAAAAACAATCCCGACAAAGTAGCGCTTATCATCGATCATGGCAACTGCTGGGAGCACCTGCCATTGCCTCACAAGCCGATTGACTGGACACTAGAAGGGAAGGTCAAGTTTCAGCCAGGGAACCTTATGGTTGACGCCAGCAATAACATTGTCGAAGCTCCCCCCAGACCTGCCGGTGCATTTGTCGCCAAGGGGAACAAGCGCGATCTCAAGGAACTACCCATTGAAGACATTTATGAGCAGCGACTGAGGCAAAAGTTCAAGGCCGCCAACAGGAACCTGTTCCTCGTGAGGGAAAAAGACTACAGCCCGATGATCCTGTGGCCGCTTGCAAGCAACCCGGAAGGGCTGAGCGATCAACAAAAGCGCGAGATCGAGCGCACCCTAGGCCTGCCGATGGGCTACTGCAACGCTGCCATGGCTCGCTAGTGTTACTGATTGTTAAGACATCAGCACAAGAGCGTTGCATAAAGCGCTCGCGGGGCCATAATGACATTGTTCAACCAGCCCAGGCAATCAATGAGTGACACCAGTAACGAGCAGCAGTTCATTGAAGCAATGGACAGATCCATGCTGCAATTTTTCAATCTCCACGGTTTCTACCCGTCTCAATCAATCGAGATCGTTGCAAAATTAGGCGACAGGGCTGTCACCTACCGCATTGAGCGTGGCCCGGTCTCGCACCCCCAGACAGCGCAGATCGATACCCTTGCCGGTATCGATCTGCGCGTTCACTACCCC
>JBIKKO010000061.1:0-17728 GCA_044360315.1 Oligoflexales bacterium | reverse complement strand
TAATTGAAGATTTGCTGAAATTGGCCAAGGTAAATCCCACGATTAAGCAGGGTGGATCAGGCCACTAAACTCATCGTGAGTATCGTATAGAGAGCCATTAACAGCTGGCCTGGGATTATGCACCTGTATGCGATCCTTCTGTGCAGCTATTGAGCCCCTTTCTGATTGTGGGGAGCTGCTGATTCGCAGTCTGGTAGTTTTAGACAGTGTTCATAGATCCTATTTGCAATGGGGAATGCGCTGATATCTACATTGAACCGCAATGCGTTGTACATCTGGGGAATTAAGCAGAGGTCTGCAAATGTTACCGTCTCCCCGCATGTGTAGGTTCTTGCCGTGGTTTTTAAGACAGTTTCAACCTTCGCTAATCCGTTTGTAATCCATTCATTAGACCACTTTGCCTGCTCTGCCGTATCGCTGCTGTGACGCTTTATAACGGCTAGGTTTTGGAGAGGTTGTATGCCGGATGTTATCATATTGGCAAGTTGACGCACCCTCAGTCGATCTAACGGAGCGACTGGTAGTAGTGGCTTTTCTGAATAGGTTTCCTCAATCCACTCTAGGATGGCCATGGATTCGCCGTAGAAAACACCGTCTATTTCCAGGGCAGGGACATATCCAGTCGGATTCTTAGCAAGATAGCTCGAGTTTTTTTGCTCCCCAAGAAGTAAGTTTATCATTTCCTCTTGGAAGATAACTCCCTTGTGAATAAGCGCCCAGCGCACTCTCCAGGAGCAGCTTGAACGCCAATAGTGGTAAAGTTTGAGATTTTGGCCATGATTTGAGTTCATTTAGACAAGCCTCCGAGGTTGATACGAACATGTTGTCCTACGCGAAGTTCATCAGGAGATGAAACACCGCGAATGGCTATGACCTCCAGACCAACTTTACTAGCTTCGCGCAGAGCTGCGGTGTATTTTGGGTCAATGCTTTCGGCCGGCACAAATTCCTCGCCATCTGGACGATTGACAAAAAACAAAAGCACGGCACGAGATCCCGACTGTGCGACCTTGCACAACTCTTGTATGTGTTTGAGTCCTCGTTCTGTCACGGCATCCGGGAACATGATGTGATTGTTTCTCAGTAGCGTGGTGTTTTTGATTTCAACGAAACAAGGTGGCTTATTTGAAGATTCAAGAAGGATATCTATCCGGCTGTTTTGACCGTATTTGACCTCCTTACGTAGCGTTTCATAGCCACAAAGTTCAGGAATCTTCTTCTGTTCAATGGCTTCAGCGATGACCTGGTTGGGTCTGGCCGTATTGATTCCGACTAGACCTCCGTTCATTTCAGAGAGCTCCCAAGTCCATTGTAGCTTTCTTGATGGATCTGTTGATCGGCTGAGCCAGACAGTCCCTCCGGGCGTGAAGCAGCTCTCCATGCTGCCGGTATTGGGACAGTGAGCTGTGACGATTCCTTCTTTGGGTAACTCAACATCAGCTAAGAAGCGCTTGTAACGGCGAACGAGAATGCCCTTATGCAAAGCTGTCGAAAAGCGCACTATCTTCCCTTTCTATGTCTTTCATCTCATCGAGCGAAGCAAGATTCATTCCGTATTTGCGTAACTTTTCGCTGTAAACTCGATGTCGCTCGCGAAGTTGCCTGATGGTTTGTCGGTATGCCATATGAATAATTTGTGTGCGAATCCTGTAACGCATGGGGCTTCCAGCCATGAGGTGTGCCACTTCTTCGTCAGGTTGAAAAACAATAAAGTCTGTGTCTGGATAGCGTTCCGTTAAATGAGTCAATACAGAGTGAAATCGCGTGTAAACCAGGGCTTTAATCGTCTGGATTAAGGCATAATAGCCGCCTTTTTTGTCTAGAGTTCCTGGTATTAATGAACCAAGTGGTTTCACAGGGTCAATGATAAAAATCAGCTTGCAGTCACGCTCTACAACAAGTTCAAGGTTACATGTTTTAGTGATTTGCCCGTCAATAAACCATCGGCCACCGAGTTGAGCGGGCTCAAAGATGAGAGGTAAAGCGCACGAGGCGTAAATGGCCTCGCTGATGGGAACCGTGGTCCATGGCTCTCGACCAAAGACAACGTGCTCAAAAGAGTCCATATCCGTGCCGCCGATGTATAACTCAGTATTGAGAGATGAGAAGCTATCGTCACTTCCAGAAACCTTTAAGCAATGACGAATGTAGCTTCGCAAAGACTCGCCTTTGAAAAATCCAGTGGGTACGGCTTTCAGCGTTTGCTTAATCCAACGGGCAGGGTCAATACCTGACCAGGTGAAGCTCTCCCGCAGTAGCCTTGAGATGATGCCTACCCCAGCAAGGTCAAATACGGTGCTGCTTTTAAATGGCTCGATCAGGTCAGATTTGCTATGCATTGCCTTAATGACTTCAATGGTCGGTACCTTTGCAGCGAGAAGGCAGCAGCCAATGCTTCCGCTGGACACTCCTGAGTAGACATCCGCTTGGCGAAGGGTTCTACCCATGATGCATCGTTCAAGAGCATGAGTCACACCTAATTGATACAGGAACCCTTCCAGTCCGCCGCCACTCATGGCAATGCCAATGCGAGGCTTCTTTTTTTCATGGATGGTTAGGATCCCGTAAAGCCAGCGGAGGACTGTTGCCGTGTTGCGCGGAGCGACGCAAACGTCCTGAACGTGTACACGTCCGAGTTGAAATGCACGCGCGGTTTGTGATTTATGGGTAGCGCGAGCCTTTGCGTCGTCAAGAATGGCGACCGAGCGACTCATGGGGAACATAAAGTCTGGTCCCCAAAGCTCTGCAAAGCTGCCAACGTCTCGTCTGATTTGTTCCAAGGCGGTCTCGGCGGGTGCAGCGTCATCTCCCCGCTCGTCGTAGATTAGCAAATCCACGGGGTGTTGACGGAGGTGGGGGGTCACCGCATTGATGTTAGTCAATAGATATAATCTAAGAGTGACTCCTGATAGAAGAGGGTGGGTGATATCCCAGCCTGGGCCGATGGCCGATTTATCATCAAGGGGATGGCCCTTAAGGTGGACAATCGATTTTCTTACGGTTTCTCCTTGAGTGGGAGAGGCCAAATATACCACATGCTTGATCATCAGCCCTCCTCGAAGGACTTATTAAATTTCCTAAGATGCTCGAGCAACGACGCGGCATTAGTATATCCAGTGATCATCTGTTTTTTGGACAGTTCTCCAGATGGTGGTAGTAGCGTCAGTGTGGGTAATCCAGGAAGTTCATACCGTGCCTGGATGGCGTCATTCGTGTCGTTCATCTCTGTTAAGTCATATTTTAAAGCAATCCAGTTCTGATTCATTTCAGCGATGACGTCTGGATCAACAAAGGTGGTTACGTCCATTTTTTTGCAAGCCTCACACCACTCTGCCCAAGCATCTACGAGTATGGGCTTTCCGGATTCTTTGGCTGCGGCAAATGCCTCTTGCTCATTACGATACCAGGCGACAGAGCTGCCGCTGGTATCTGATTTCCTCGTTAATGCCTGAATGCCGAAGAACAGTCCAACCCCGAGCGCGATCGTGGGTATCAGCATCATTAGTTTTTTCTGGTGGAGGGAAGATCGCATAATCATGATTACGCTTAGAATGACCCCAGCGGCCGTAAAAATTGTACCGATAGCAGGCCAGTAGGGTCTAAGGGCTGTGAATAAACCGTATAGAGGAATCCTCAAAAAATAAAGAGACAGCGCAAACATCACCGAGGCGAAAACCAGTTTGGTGAGGATCTGTAACCTAAAGTTCACCCGGATTTTGCTTAGCTTTGCCGCGCTGGCTCCTAGAAATACATATGGGAGAGCAAACCCAACACTGTAGGTCCCAAGTAAAGCAGCAGCTTCCAATGCATTTTGACGTCCGGCGGTGTATGTGAGAAGTGCTGCGAGGATCGGCCCTGTACATGGAGATGCTACTAAACCTGCGCCAGCCCCCATCAACAGCGAATTGAAGGCGCCCCCACGTGACGAGCCGATTTGTCCGCCGATTTGTTGTAACTTCGAAAGATCACCAAAACCGAGCATGCTTAGGCCTAAGGCAAACATGACAACACCAAATGTAATTGATACGGCTGGGTGCGCGATAAGATTCCCAAACAAAGCCCCGCTCATAGCAGCAATCAGGCCAAGAATCGTGTAGGTGGCGACGATACCAAGTGCATACATAATAGAGCTCGTGATGGGACGAACGGTTTGATGGGCCAAAAGCCTAATTGTTATGGGTATCATGGGGGCAACGCAGGGGGTTAGGTTGGTCAACAGTCCGCCAAAAAAAGCGATCACTACTAACATGGCGAGGCTTATGGATCCCGTCTTTACGCGTTGCGACAACTGCTCCTCGAATGTCGCATTAGAGGAGGCGGAAGAACTGGATCGCTCGGAAGTTTGATCTGACGCGGATGGCTGCTGGTCGTTGGCTGAGGTTTTAGTCTCAACGGCTCCAGATTGTACAATGGGAATCCTAATTCTTTCGGTGTACGGGAATAGACAGATAACTTTGGTGCATCCAACATACGTAATTGAAACTTCAGCCTCAGCGGGGGCTGATGCTGTTGCAAAGACTAACTCAAATGGTCCACCTGTGTAGACGTTTACGTTCTTACGTGTGATTGGATCAAACTGCTCAGCCGTCGGGGGTGTCTTGGTTGATACGTAGTTCCAGCCTTCTGATACTTCAAATTTAAGCTTGTCTTCATAAATCGTAAAGTCTTGCTCGGTTTTCAGGACTAATGTCATGCGCAGCTGTCGAGTTTTTGCGTCATATTCGTGTCCCGCAACAAGCCATTTGATGACGTCTGTTGGGCGGATATCATTGCGCGTCGGGGGGGCGTCGGTCCCGTTATTTTGGTTTGCGTCTTGTTGTTCGAGCCGGTCGAGCAATGATTGGGCAAGACTTTGACTAGCATGGGTTAGGCAGAATAACCCCACGATCCCGAAGATCGCCACTTTGCAAAACTTCATTGTAAGTTTATCTTGCATCATAACTGTCGTCCTGATAAATCTATTATGTTAGGGGTTTAGGCATAACTTTGGGTTTTAACAGTTGTACTGGAAGATCATCCTCTTTATGTTTTAAAATGTCAAAAAACTATTGACGGGAAGGGGTATTCATCGGTATGACCTGTTCTCAGTTTTTTTAAAGTTATCAGTGTTTTATTATCGTTGAACCCAAGAATTTAGTAAGAGGCGCGTATGCATACCGCTCAAAAGTGTGAAGTAAAGGTCCGCCTGAAGAAGGGCGATGAAGTGAAAGTCATCGCAGGAAAAGACAAGTCAAAGACAGGGAAAATCCTGCGCGTTGTGCGTAAGTATGACCGAGTTATCATCGAGGGCGTCAATGTGATGAAACGTCACACGAAGCCTAGTGTCTCAAACCAAGACGGTGGTATCCTCGACAAAACAGTCGGGATTCACATCAGCAATGTCATGCTTATAGACCCTAAGTCGAAGAAGCCAACGCGAGTTGGTTTCAAGTCTGAGGGTGTAAAGAAGGTTCGATTTGCTAAGGACTCAGGCTCTATTTTGGTCTGAATTCTTAGTGTTCTCGAATAAATCTCCTTTCGTGTGTTTGGGGGCGCTGAGGTTTACCTTGGCGCTTCGGTTTTTTTGCGCCCATGTCAGCGGTACGCATAAGCATATGGACAATACTCGTCTCTCGATTAAGTATTAAGAATAGACGTCCATCCCTGGAGTATCGGTTGGGCCCTATACGAAGTTATACCACTTAAGAAAACGTCGTTATTGACGAACTATTTGTTATATTTATTAGTAGTTTGCAACCACAGCAACGTCCGGACTCTCGTGGGCTTGCCTAGCCTCGTTGCCGGAGGCTACCTGTAAAATTTCCACGATAGACAGGGAAGCAAGGATTTGAGCCACAGTCCATCCAAAGTCGAACTCAAACCACCGCATCGAAAACTTGGCTGATTTAGGAAATCGATGATGGTTATTTTGATAGCCTTCGCCAAAGCAGGTCCATGCCACGAGGGTGTTGTTGCGTGAGTCGTCACTCGTTTTGAAGTTTCTGTAACCATGGGCGTGTCCGAAAGAATTCACAAGCCAGCCCTGGACTGGATGGCTCATCATGCCAGCAAAATATGCAAACCCTAAAAGCCACGAATTAAGGAGTATCCCGCAAGCAAGCCAGACGCCGGCGTGGATCGCATACGGGAGTGCCCAAAGCTGCTTTCGATTGAGTGAGCTTATTTCAAAGTCGAGATCCTTGACGATATTTACATACTCTGGTTTTCCGCGGATTAAGCCGCGAATGGTTGCTTTGTAGGACTGAAGTTGTCCGAGCATGGTTCCAAATAAACCCCAGCGCTTTGGGCTGTGGGGATCTTGCATGGTGTCGGAATACATGTGATGCATGCGATGCATGCAGGCCCATGCCTTGATATCGATTCCGGTGATCCAGTTGCCTGAGACTACTATAAATCGCCGTAGTCTTGGATGAATTCGGATGGCTTCATGTGTAAAGGCTCGATGATAAAATACTGAAATATATGTCATATTTAGGGTGTAGGTAAGGATAAATATGAAAATACATAACCAAAGATAAGACGACATAAATGAGCCCCCATTGCGTAAAAATCCTACTCATTGTTGTACGGCGTTGGCGAGCTTTTCGCAACCTGCAGCGCCATCTGCGACAAAACATTTACAAAAGATCCATACGTTCCCCGATGCGAACAAGGGGTCACCAAGCCTTTGTCAATTCGAATCCGAATCCCCACGTCGTGCGACTATCCATGGTGAGTTTTTGAAAACGAACACTTGGCTGGAGTTCAAACTCACCTTCAAGTGCCGGTAAACCGAGTCCTAGTTGGAGGTAATACCACGGAAAGCTGTAATTGGAGTTCAATCGACTGTCACTTGATTTTACTGGTGCCTTATATCTGACTTTGGTTGTGCGCCAGTCATAGCCAACTCCGAGCGTCAAAGATGGGGAAACATACCAATCCCAAATAACGCCCTCTTCAATCGACAGCTTCCAATCACTTTCTTCTATGCGCATAGCCTTGGGCATTTGGGGCTGATGATTACTAAATCCGATCCTTGCCCCATGCCGTAACCAAAGTCCATCCCAGGGTAGGCCTGTATACATGTACCCAACCAATTCGGGTTCAAATCGCCGAAAATATCTCGTTCCATAGTCTTTCCGCACCGACCAACCAGCGTTGAGTCCAACCGCATAATTCCACCGTGTAGCTGCTGAAGCCGCAGGTGATGGTCTGACCCCGATTAAGCCAGATTCATCCGACTTCGTCGGGTCTGGCTGAGAGTAGTCGTTTTCGCTATCGGTCATGACCAACGAATCCTTTGGTTCAGAGGAACCTTCTAATCCGGTTTGCGATCGGCTTGTGCCCTCGAGCATAAGTAGGAGTGCAAGCGTCAAAGTTGAGAAATTTAGGCAAGCCATCATCTAGTCCTTTTTCGAATCGCAAGACACAGCGCGTGCAGCTGGCGGAAATCCAGAGGTTCCAAAATTCTTTTTAAATGCAGAGCACAAGGGTGCTTTCCATGCAGGTGGTGCATTCACGACAAATGAGGCGAGGAACGCGCCAGCAACTTTTCCATCGTATTCGAATTCCTTGGCGCGAACGAGAGTATCTCGATCAATCTCTGCAGGTAGCACCGATTCGGGTTGAGTCTGAAGCGTGACCAGACAGTTTTTCAGCGAATTGATTACGTCTTTAGCATAGTCTTTTTTTGAGATGGTTTTAAGTTCTAAGAAAGCCTCGAACAAGGAGCGGGCGAAAAGAGACCCGACGCAATAAAAGCTGCCTTTGCAAGCCGAAGAATCTTCATCAGCAAGATCTTGAAACACGAATTTCGAATTTGCAAAATCTCGTTCATCAGCGACTGATTCGATATCAAAAGAAGAACGAAGCACATCTGTAACATCACTAAACGTCCAGCTGATGAAGTCCGCAAATCCTTCATTGATACCATTCACAGCCCATTCGTCTGTCCATCGTAGTTCTTTGTCATATTTGCCACCGTAAAAGCTGTGATCAAACACAAAGTGACCGAATTCATGGGACATGACCTGAAAGTTTGCGGCCAAAGGAACAACTTCAACGGGAGATCTCTGGAACAATATGAAAGTCTTGTCGAGAGGATTGAATGCTGCGTTTAGTTTTTGTCCAGCTGAAATATCTGTGCCTGCTTCGGAGAATGTGATCTCGGGTTCAAACAATACAGAGTGCTTGCCATTTGAGAGGCTTGTCTGTAGTTGCGATGGAGGTACACCAAGTGTTTCCTCGACTGTAGAATAGATTTGGTCAAATTGATAAAATGCTGACAACATGGCTAGCGTTGAATAATCAAGAGCGATTGCTGCTCCGCCTTTGACTTGATATCGCAGTCCAGGTGATTCACCCCCAGAAAATCTACCCGTCGTCACTAATGACCCATCTATCTCCTTAATCGTTAGCTTTCCCCCACGACGAATCTTGAGATAGGTTCCATCTAGCTCGTTGAAATCTGTCATGGTGCGAAACGTTCGTTCTTCAAGCGCAAACTCCGCCTTCCCGGTTGAACCTTTACCCGTAAAAGCCAAAACGACAGCCTTGTAGGGAGGGGTCATGGAGAACTTCTTTTCTCCACATCCCGTGAGCGCGCAAAGACCGATAAGTGTTTGTATGATTTTGATTAAGCTTATTCTATCGGTCATAAACTACCACCTCGTTGTTGCGCTAAACCATGGCATTGGTCTTGCTCCGCTGCCGTGGAAATAAATACCGCCGATGCTGTAAACCCAGTCATCAGATTTTAGATCAGCCGATACGCGGGCCACCCCCCACAGCAGTTGCCCGCTGGTAGCGTCAAGATCAGCTCGAAGGTTCGCTGCAACCGTGTCAGCCTCGACCGAGTTGACGATTGCGCCAAGAAGATTGCCGCCAATGGCCATATTCTCTTTAAAAAAGAACTGGTAGCCACCACCTATTGCCGCGGTTGAAAATTTAATATTCGTGTAGTCTAAGCTCGTTTCTTTGCCGTTTTCAAAACCTGCATTCATGAGCAACAATTGGCCTGAAACGAGATGCGCAGATCCGATCTTCCAGGCCGAATTAGAAGTCAAAGCCTGCCAGGAGGCAGACACCGAGCCTGTTCCAATATAACCGGCGTAAACGGTGACTGTTGACTGCATGGTTTCGGTTCCATACACCAAGGACCGGATTTTGAGTGATATACCTCGCCCCCTGACTAGCCAAGGTATCGTCGACACGAGAGCATTTGTACCAACCGTCAATCGTTCTGAGACTCCATAATCGACGGCAAGACTCGGCATCGGTATGAGGGGTAGAATGACGGGAGGCCATTCTACAACGAGAGATCCCGGTGCGGCCATGTTGGTGTCGAAAAAGCCTGGGTATCCTTGTGTTGGCGTCACAAAGTCAGCGGGACTACCTGCAAAGCTTAATCCTCGCTGCGCGTGACACTCCTTCTCATGTAAAGCCATGTACAGCACGCTGAGAGTTAATAAAATTCGAATTGTTTTCATTCATTTCCCTTTAAAGTAACTGACAGGGCTTTGGAGTGATAATAGGAATGCTTCCATCGCTTTTAATTCAACCTCTGACAATTCCAACGGCACTAATGACTCCTCTGTGTGCCCCACGGCCGGGGGAACATTCAAATGATTATAATGGAGAAGTATACCGGTTAGTGTGGGGAAACGTCCATCATGACCGTAGGGGGCTGTGTCCTTAAGATTACGCAAGGTGGGAGTCTTGAAGCCTCCTACGGCCTCGGTGGCTTCTGTTTCGATAAAAGGAATCTCTAAACAGGCTTCGGATGGCGCTTCAGGCTTTAGGAATGGACCGCGGCAATTAAATTCACTGTCGCGAGCATCCAATAGTCCCTGCGCTCTTCCCAGGTCAATCGTATCGCTTTGTAATGCCATCATACCGATATTGTGGAATTGATTATCAGTAAATTGTGGTCCATGGTGACAAAGGATGCAGTTTGCCTTTCCTGTAAAAAGGCGAAGCCCCAAGAGTTCATCTTGTTTGAAACCATTGCCTAGAGCGTCTTCGGGGCGTTGTGCTGTCTTTAGCCGGTCGGCAAATTTGTCAAAGGCGGCATCGTCCGTGCGGATTGTTCTCTGAAATGCCGCAAGAGCTCGACCAACGTTTGCAAAGACAGTATTTATTGCGACTTTCTCCTCAGTCGCCAAGTCGTCGAAGGCAGATGGGGTTTGATGATTTGGCGCCGCAATGGTTTTTAGGATCTCGACGGGCTGAACAACAGTAGCTTGGGCCTGTTTTAGGATTGACTTTTGTAATGACGAGCTACCCAGCGTGGCAAGCGCATAAGCCGCCACAGCGCTTGAGACTTTTGATTGCCGTATTGCGGGGCCAGGCAACTGTAAAAGTCGATCTTCGATCGCCGGAAGGGGTCCGAAATTTTCCTCGTAGTCGGAGCGATAGACCTTCAGTATCTGGGCTACGACTTTACTTCTTGAAAGTCCGTGTTCGTTTGGACTTTCAAGTGGGCCAAGTGCCTGCGCCTCAAGCGAATCAGCACGGCCATTCCAGAAAAACCAGGAGCCAGCATAGCTGTTGACTAAAGTGGGAGCATTAAATGATGTTTTGCCCAAGCCATTCGATAACTCTTTACCATCTGTGAACGAGCGATAAGGATCGTGACAAGTCGCACAGCTTACAGCACCATTGCTGCTTAGGCCTTGATCGAAGAAAAGCTTGGAGCCAAATTTAACGACGTTTAGGTTTGATGTTTGATTGGGGTGATTTTGTCGCAGAGTCTGTACAACAGCCTTAAGATCGAGGTCCGTCAGCGGTTCAAGGCGTCGCTCGAGTTTTGCTGAGCGACTTTGGTCACCAAATATTGGTAGTTTACCGTCTAGATGCCAGGTCCAGGCAGCATAGGTTCCGACAATGCCGAACAAGACAATGATGGGCTTTCTAACCTTCATCTGGCGGTCTCATGGGTTAATTCAGTTGTATTAAGGTCGTCAGCTTTTGTAAGTGGATGAAGCTTATGATCAAACCACATCCAAAGAGATCGTCCCCAAGGTATAAATGTCAAAGCTGACAAGGCTCCCACAAGAGCTGGAATTCCTGCTACAACTGCATCTCCAGCCTCGCTGTGTTTCCAAACCATAAATCCTCCTGCCAGCATTGCGGTCAAAGCGGAAAACGAATAAGTCATCATCCATGATGCGCCAGAGAAGTAGCCGGGCTCTCGTTCATAGCGGTAATTGCATGTTGAGCATCCGCGGCCGAACTCGATTAAGTTCCCAGGCCGCAAAAGAGGCGTTTGGCCGCAGTAAAGGCAGCGCAAACGTAGGGCGTTTATAAACTTTGGATTGGTAGCAACACTCATTGGCCTTACACCTCGTTGACAATCGTGAAACAATACATCATAGCAATAGGGCGTGCGGCTCAAAATCAAATAAAGGTATCCATTTGAGATCCAGATCCGGGGGTAGGAGTGTTACTTTTGATTAAAAAATGTGCAATTATTTTTTTACTATTTAGCTGGTGTTCATCGATATTTGCGAAGGATTCTGGTCAAGATTTAATCAGAACAGTGCGGCTGGGGCAGGGGGACGTTGTCATTCGGTTGGAGCCGCGCGATGTCGGTTGCTCTAAAAAAGTACAGATTCAGTTGAATAAATTGTTTTGCGCTGTCGTGACTTTGACACCTTCGAAAGCTGACTCCATCAAGGATTTAAAGCTTAAGTCATTTGACGCTGTAATGCCCGCACATCGCCATGGGATGGTGACTCGTGCCCGCATACAGGAGTCTAAATCTGGTGAATACTTGATCGAGGGACTCAAATTTCATATGCCAGGAGACTGGAGTTTTAAAGTGAATTTGGTGCTCGGAAAGGAGTCAGCAGAAGTTGCGATCCCATTGAAACTTTGAGAGAATTCTTGACTGAGCACGACGCACAGTTTTAAGATTCGGTTCTTATTTATTTTAGGTCGTTTTTTTTCAACGTACTCATAGCAGGTGTCATTCATGCAGCAACCAGCATTTGACGAAGGCAGTTACAAGTTCTTTGATGTGAACTGGGACGCACCAATGAACACAATTTCGGGGATCACGGAGTGGAGCCGAGACATCAACATGGTCTACGGCATCACGACTATCATCACGATCATCGTGTTTATCGCCGTCGCAGTCCCGCTGATATTAACTTTGGTGAAGTTTAAGCAAAAGCCTGGAGATGATACCCCTCCAAAGCAATTTCATGGGAACACGACACTTGAGGTGTTGTGGACCGTGATTCCAGTTGTTTTGCTTTTGTTTATTGCTGTTCCAACGTGGCGGGTTCTTTTTAAACATGCTCATGCTCCTGAGGGAGCCATGCAAGTTGATGTGATTGGCCATCAGTGGTGGTGGGAGTTTCGCTATCCACAAAACGGTAATATCATCACAGCAAATGAGTTGCATCTTCCCGAAAACACCCCGGTGTCCTTCAGGGTCTGGTCAGCAGATGTCATTCACGCCTTTTGGGTTCCAAAGTTTGGTGGGAAAATGGACGCCAATCCGACGACCATGGAAGAAGACGGCATTACTCCAAAGCGCTGGTCTGTGCTCAATATGTCAACTCCACCGCTGGCAGATCCTAGTCAAAAGGGTGGTGAGATGTATCAGGGACAGTGTACTCAATTATGTGGTCCCTCCCATGCGTTAATGCGATTCAATGTTGTTGTGCATTCGAAAGAGGAATTCGAACGCTGGGCAAGCACTGCAAATACGCCGCCGAAGGTCGAAACCACACTCGCTAAGGCGGGCGAACAAGTCTTTGCCCGATGTCAGGCCTGCCACGTGATCACGGGTACTCCTAGCGAACAGATACCTGGGCCAAAGATCGGTCCGAACCTCACTAATTTCGGCAACCGTAAGTACTTAGGTGCAGGCACACGACTAAACACGATGGAAAATTTAGCCGCTTGGTTGCGCGATCCAGCTTCGATCAAGCAGGGTTCTCTCATGCCGAATCTTGGACTTACTGAAGAGGAAATCCAGCAGGTTTCTTCCTACATCCGACTCTCTACGACTAAAACATTCTGATCGCAAAAAATAGAAGGATTGAAAATCATGGCCAAAAACCTCCCGAAGACCGGATTGATTAGCTGGTTAACTACCGTTGATCACAAACGCATTGGCATCATGTATGCCCTTGGGTCGCTGTTTTTTCTAATTGTTGGTGGTATCGATGCGTTGCTGATGCGAACGCAATTGATGATGCCCAACAGTACGTTCTTGTCAGGCGAGACGTTTAACGGACTTGTTACGATGCACGGAACGACGATGATCTTTTTGGTGATCATGCCATTGTCTGCAGCATTTTTTAACTATTTGGTACCGCTTCAGATCGGCGCGCCAGACGTAGCGTTCCCGCGACTCAATGCTCTTAGTTTTTGGATCTGGTTGTTTGGCTCTTTGCTACTTAATACAAGCTACATTGTGCAACAAGTTCCCTCGGTTGGTTGGTTTGCATATGCAAACCTAACGCAAAAGCAGTTTAATCCCACCCACTCCGTTGACTTCTGGATCCTTGGCGTACAGGTTGTGGGTTTGGCCTCGTTGATAGCCTCGATTAATTTCTTTGTCACCATTGTCAATATGAGGGCAAAGGGCATGACTCTGCTCAAAATGCCGCTTTTTGTGTGGACCACACTTGTGACTCAGGTGCTCTTGTTTTTGTCTCTTCCTGTCATCACGGTGGCATTGGTCATGATCTCTTTTGACCGAACCTTCGGAACCGGGTTCTTCAACCCTGGAATGGGCGGGCAGGTCGTGATGTGGCAGCATTTGTTTTGGATTTTTGGTCACCCCGAGGTGTATATTCTCATTCTACCGGCGATGGGTATTGTGTCAGAGATTCTTGCTACGTTTGCGCGGAAGCCTCTTTTTGGTTACTCCGTTATGGTTTACAGTAGCTGTGCGATCGGCTTTTTAGGTTTTGCAGTGTGGGCTCACCACATGTTTACGACGGGGCTCGGTCCTTGGGCTCAGGCTTTATTCTCGGCTGCTACGATGTTGATTGCTGTTCCAACAGGGGTGAAGATTTTTAACTGGATTTCCACACTATGGGGCGGCAAAATTCGTTTTACGACAGCGTCATTATTTGCCATTTCGTTTGTCGCTATGTTTACCCTCGGGGGATTATCTGGGGTGATGCATAGCTCTCCTGTCATTGACACTCAGCATCAAGCATCTTACTTCGTCGTGGCCCACTTTCACTATGTTCTATACGGTGGAGCGGTTATGGGCCTCTTCGGTGGGATTTACTACTGGTTTCCCAAGGTCACTGGTCGAATGATGAATGAGATGGTTGGTAAAGCGCAGTTTTGGCTGTACATGCTTGGGTTTAACTTGACCTTTTTCCCAATGCACTTTCTAGGTTTAGAGGGTATGCCGCGGCGGATTTACACCTACGCTGGTGATCAAAACTGGAACTTCTGGAATTTTTGTTCCACCATGGGTGCGTACATCACAGCTGTGGGTGGAGCCCTGTTTTTCATAAATATGATTTACTCAATCTTTTGGGGCGAGAAGGCCTCTGCAGATCCTTGGGATGGTCGTACCCTCGAATGGTCGATTGCTTCTCCTCCTCCGGAGTACAACTTTGCTAAGTTACCTGAAGTTACTCAGTTGGATGATTGGTGGTACAAGAAGTACACCCATGATGGCAAGCGTCTCACGCCGCCGCAACAGCCAGTGGTCGATCCAAAGACGATTCACCTTCCAAACCAGAGCTTTTGGCCAATCGTTCTTGCATTCGGTATTACGATGATTGCCAGTGGTTTTGTTGTGCCGGCAAATGGTGTGGTTATTGCGTTGATTGGTGTGGCTTTGACGGTTGCATCAACCTACGGCTGGGCTTATGAAGAACCTTAAATGTCCTGATCACCAATTGAATTTTTAATGGAGACATAAACAAATGAGTGAATCGGCCCACCACCTGCATACATCGACGAATATTGAAAACCGCAAATTTGCGATGTGGGTTTTGATTGCGTCGGAGTGTTTTTTATTTGGAACGCTCATAGCGAACTACCTGGTGAATAAAGGACGCTCTCTGTCGGGTCCAACACCCCAGGACGTATATGAAATTGACATTACAACCCTTTCGACCTTTGATCTTCTGATGTCATCGGTTGCTATGGTGTTGGCGCTTCATTATTGTAAGGAAAAGAACTTACGAAAGTTCCAATTCTGGACTTTTATGGTTGTATTGGGCGGGCTAATATTTCTTGGGTTTCAATACCATGAATTCTCCACGTTCGTTCTAAAAGAAGGCCTCGGTCTGTCAACTAACATTTTTGCATCAAGTTTTTATTTGCTGACTGGTTGTCACGGAGCCCACGTGACGGTTGGTGTGTTGTGGATGTCATCGATCCTTGTCACGTCGTTGATCAAGGGTGAGGAGTGGTTCAATAGTGAGATCGTTGAAGTCGCTGGTCTCTATTGGCACTTTGTTGACGTAGTCTGGATTATTATTTTCACGGTCGTTTACCTCTTCGTTTACGTTTGAGCTGGGAAGGAGCAAATAACATGGGATCAGGTCAAGGTCACAATGTAGGACATCACGAAGAGCACGCCCATGCAGGACCAAAACTATATTGGATCTTTGCAGCTATTCTATGTGTCATTACGTTTTTTGAGTGGATTATCTTCAAGAAAAAAGAAGAGTGGGGGGTGAGCAACCAGGTTTTGATTTGGTCTCTATTGGCCATGTCGCTGGTTAAGTTCGTGATGGTGTGCGGTTGGTACATGCATCTTAGATTTGACGATAAGCTTCTGACGAAAATCTTTGTATTTTCAGCGATCTTAGCGTTTCTGGTATTCATCATTATGATGCTGTCGCTGCCGTCGTTTGGCTAGGTTTTGTCCTAACTCTTGTTTAAGCATCCCCCTGAGGTTTTTAACAGCCTAGGGGGATATTAGTTTTCGTGCGCATTTTTGCAGTGCTTAAAATTGTGATCATGGTAGGATGCGCAGCGGATGAGATATATATCTGGAGGGGCGGGCCGCAATGATGTTTGGTCTTTTTTCTTCTGTAGCCTTTGCTCATAATCTCTATGACCCTCTTCCTCCCGAAACCTTCGATTTAAAGTGGGTTTGGGATCCAGCTCTTTTGTTGTTTGTCGTTTTGGCAGTACTCTATTACCGAGGCTTGAGAGCGTTTCGAGGACCGCTTCCAGTGCGGCCTTGGCAGATTTTTCTTTTCTATACTGGTGTGGTGATCATTGTGGCTGCTCTTTTGCCACCAATCGATCCATTATCAGATCAATTATTTTTTATGCACATGGTGCAGCACCTCATGGTGACTAATATTGGCGTGCCGTTGATGATGTTGGGTGTGCCTTTTTTTATTTGCGTGCGTGGCTTGTCACCCTCTATTCGGCGCTCCATATATTTTCCACTGATTCGTAACCGTCCATTGAGGTTTGTATTTAATATCTTGGGTAAGCCGCTGGTTAGTCTTTTTCTATTCCAAGCAGCTTATTGGTTTTGGCACGTTCCTTATTTTTATAATTTAGCCTTGTTAAACGACGCCTGGCATTTAGCCGAGCATACCACCTTCGCTTGGGCTAGTATCTTGCTGTGGCGCAATATTATCGACCCTCATCCCATGAAGTCGCCACTGAGGATGCCGGTGCGCATGCTATACGTCATGGGCTTGATGGCATCTAACGTGATTTTGTCTGCCTTCTTATCGTTTAGTGATACGGTCTGGTACGCTTATGAGGGTCGTCCTCTTCCTGAATGGTGGAAGCCTTGGACGCATTTGGATGATCAACGATTGGGCGGGCTCTTGATGTGGGTTCCCGGCGAGTTTATTGATTTTTTTGTGGTCAGTATGATTTTTGTGATTTGGGCAGGCCGCGAAAAAAAGCGTGAAGAAGCTCAAAAAAAACCAATTGACACCCTAAACGTCGAGCCGTATAACGTTAGTCCTGCTGACGCTTAAGAGAAAATAAGCACCAGGCGGCACCCAGCGCGGGGTGGTAGTTAAGTTGGTTATAACGCCGCCCTGTCACGGCGGAGGCCGCGGGTTCGAGTCCCGTCCATCCCGCCATTTTTCCAAAGGCAAAAGCCCCGGTTTTACAGAAAACCGGGGCTTTTTAATATGTTGAAATCATTAGGCACTCGTTCAAATCACTGCTGAAACCTTTCGCAGTATTTCTCAAAATTTCAAAGTTTCCCTACCAAACCCTACCAGAAAACCTACCAGTTTGAGGCTCCGAGAAAACTCGGAAAAACCATGACCTGTAGGCTTTTGGTGGCGACATGATAGGAAGCGCCAAGAAATATGAGAATGCGCGGTGACCCTATCCAACTGTGAAATGATCGTTGTTAGAGATGATGTGGTGTCTCGTCCCATAAATCAATGGGAAATTTTTGGCGCTCTTTTGTGAGAGGATTGGAACTCAAAGTCGTCGCATGCCGCAGATTTACGCATTCAACGCATCATGGCAAGCCAACCACGAGTTCTTCGTCGCGGTCAATGGCCGGTTGAAAGCCGCGGAAGAATGAGGGTAGCCTTGACGGTGACGAAGACCGTGGTTTTATTGTGATGCTGTTTAATGTGCTAAGCTGCGTCAGCTACTTCTTGAGTTGCTAACTTTACTGGTATTTCAGATTGGATTTTTTTTAGTGCCGCGACAGCCCATTTTTGCCAACGCGGGATTTTAATTTTTTCACCCTTCGCATAAACCTCGGCTGGAACTCGTGGTTCGCCTGCATCTACTGGTTCAAGTGCCCAATGGGGTCGAT
>JBIKKO010000196.1:0-5877 GCA_044360315.1 Oligoflexales bacterium | reverse complement strand
ACGTTGTCACATCCGTATTCGGTTACAGCAATATAAACTATAGACGTCAGCAATAACCGCTACACCTGTGACTCAGTCAATTAGCTGTAAAGACACTGAAATATTGTCTTTTTTCGATTTATTTAAGCTCAAGTTTCCTTAACAGCGCGTCCTAAATCTCCGGCAGTGCGAGGACGTGTTGCAAAAAATCAGTCGAATGATCGTCGACCATGACGACGCTTTCCTCATACTTAGAAAAAATTCTTGCTGCTTACAATTGTCTTTGAGCAATCGCGATCAGATTGGCTACGGCTTTTTCCGAATTTCGACCGGCAGGAAACGTCGTCTTGCCGTCACAAACTGAATCACAAGGGGGACCATGAGCAGGAAAACAACTAGCGCTGAAGAGCCAATCGATAGAGTCGATGTTCCGACAGAACAAAGACCGAGGAAACCTTTCCCACCGGACTTAGATTTTTGTGCACCCTCTTCTTGCGTATCAGGTGCAACACCGTCGACTGAATCTAGATTAAGCCCAAGTGTTTCCGCTCCAAGTCCCCGACCATCGGCAGCGGCAAGAATCGTATCGCGATACTTACCCTTACCCGAGGGTAGAGGAAACAACGCTTGATCTGCATCTAAAACTGCAAGCAGCAACGCTGCCATGTCAGCTTTAGAAGGCAAAAATGCAGCAGCACCAATAACCAGTCTGCCCATATCAGCTGCGGAGATCTTTCCACTAGAGTACATATCCCAAAACAAGCCTGATACCACCTGCCCTTTAAAATGAGCCTGTGATGCGTTATAGGCGCTATCACGGTACTTCATGGTGGTTGCTCCACTTCGCAAACACTCCCCATTAACCTGACACTTACTTTCAAGCGGGTTAGACTTCATGGGACAAATAGATTCGCCTAAACAGGCGTCACCGGAGCGGACAAACGCAATGGCATCAGCTAACCCCTCGTGTATGACGAGAGATTCACCGGTTGTCGCCTTTAATGATCCAAAAATAATATGATGACCAAACTCATGACTGACCACGTCACTGTCAAGGGCCAAGCCCTGAAACCCTATCCCATCGCCATTTGCAATCAAAATAAAAGGACCAGTTTGTCCATCAAACGGAGTGTAAACAGCATTGTTTATATCCCCATTAGAGAATACGACGTGGTTTTTCACAGTTAGAGGTTTTGGTCCCTTCCATATGTAACCCATTGAGCTTGCATAATCAAAATGCCGGTTCACGTGCAAAAACGAAGATTGCTCTGCAAAATAAGCGGAGAATTGATTAGCCTGAAACAGATTCGTAGAGGAAAATTGTCGAGGCTTCGCCGCGTCAGCAGACTGGGTGACAAAATAGTCGTTGGCCATATAACCTGAACCATTGACTGTCACATCGAAGTCCTTCAGCTGCACATCGGTCGGGTTACTCTGATAAGCTCGCACCTTTGCCGTCACATCGAAGGCTAACAGATCACCCTCCAGCACTTCAGCATCACTGACAAACAGCTGATAAGGGTAATAACCGCTACGAACCACCAATTTCCAGGCTGGAATGAACTCATGATTCTTTGGATACAAACAACGGGATGCAAAGCGTAATTGCGAAGACGCAACTCGAACCCCCTGCCTCGATAACTGTTCATGGGCCAAAGTGAGAGCTTCCTCTTTCGAGGGCCAAGCATCGTCTGTAAATGCAAAAACACTATCAACATTCGGCACAACTCCAACTGCGCGAATCTCCCCTCTGGGAGTCTCCACCGTTCGCACTGATACGTTGCAAACCTCGTAGGCACCAACCCTTAGAGCATACGACCGACTACGCAGCAACGGACCTTGAAACTCAGACAGCCCAAAGGGCGACACCTCCTGATCCGATGGTTCTTCGACCAATTGCAGCAATGGGTGAACGCCTCTATGATCAAGATATTGACGTAATGCTTTATGCCGATCACTGTGATCCAAAGGCGCAGAGCTGAGCAGCCTCGAACCAAGTATCGCGTGAGACTCCCAGTGCTGTTCAATCATCTGAGGCATCGTCGGAAATAGGCCATCAGCCTTACTTAGAGGCACACCTAATAGGCTGCTCCCTACTGCCGCGCTGAATAGTACTCGCATGTTTATCATCTTCAGAGTGCCCCTACTCGCAGGCAGAGGGAATGGTAACAAGACCCTCCTCCCCGCTGCTCATAGGGCAGGTATCGGCAAAAAATTCCCAACCCTTTAAAATAGCAAGAGCTCGAAGGCGCAACCCATTAAATTGAAAGAAGATTTATTCACACCCCCCCCCAATGCCATAAGACCCTGAATTTCTTCCCCATGATCAAAAGGCCAACAGGACCTAGCCACTTGTGCTATAAAAATGACCCAACGCCGCAAAAACTTATCCACAGCTAGTGTGAATAAACCATGGTTAATTTTCCTTAAAGAGCGTGAGCCGCAGAGGTTTTACCGATTCGCACAGATTATGTTCAGCTAAAAAAAAAACGAATCAAAGCCTTGCCGAGCAAAAGATTTTTTGTCAGTATCACCATCCATTTTCACACAACGATATTGATCTGAGATTCTTGAGCGGTGGCATCGATTTTTATTTCAGCAATTGACGGTAACAGCCAGCGCCTTGATGGCGGTTCGATGTTTGGCAACGCCCCGCGCGCTCTATGGGAGAAGTGGATCAAACCAGATGCGCAAGGACGCATACCTCTGCAATGCCGATCCATGCTATTGGAGATCGGCAACACTAAAGTGTTATGCGAAACAGGAATTGGTGCGTTTTTTGAACCCAAACTAGCTGAGCGATACGGCGTTAACGAGTCTTCACACAAACTCATTGAAAATTTAGAGAGCATTGGCATCCACGAGAGCGACATTGACTTTGTGATTCTATCGCACCTTCATTTTGATCACGCAGGTGGATTAATGCCATCTTGGACAGATCAACAAAAGGGTCGACGAGATCTCTTGTTTCCCAATGCCAAATACGTGGTGAGTAAAGTCGCCTTTGATCGCGCGGAACATCCTCACCCGAGAGACAGAGCCTCTTTTATTCCTGAGCTGACGCAAGCACTACGGCAGTCGCAGAGATTAATTCTAGTCGATCACAACGTGCATCCTGATGTTTTACCGTCTAGCATTTCATTCCTCTTTACCGATGGGCACACCCCTGGACATATGCATACGGTGGCCACGACCGGCCTGTCTACGGTGGTGTTCGCGGGTGATTTAATTCCAGGACGACTGTGGGTCCACCTACCGATCACAATGGGCTATGATCGCTTTGCGGAGCGAGTTATCGAAGAAAAAAAGGCATTCTATGATCGGTTTGCTAATTCTCACTCTTGGATTTTCTATACTCACGACCATGATATTGCGATGTCGCGAATTCAGCTCGATGCGACCAAAAAATACTCTGCCTATGACCCCATAGCGGCACCACTAAGGCATTCTTTGTAATCTTCTAGACCGTTGCAGTCACGAATACATTTAACTAAACGAGCGAGACCTCTGATTTAGGGGGAGACTCAGTTTACAATCACTTGCATTGGGTTGCGCAAACAGTTTTTGTATCAGTTTGGAACGACTGCATAAATGCAGTGGAAAACGAGGTAACGCAGGCCGTAGACGAGGCCCATCGACACACCTGCTGAAATGGACTAAACGTAAAAACGCAGGCCCATGCTTGCGCCCACGCACAAGCCGTTGCTGATGCGTGAGCAAACGCTGATGCATGGGCGTTGGCTGTCGCTGTGGCGCAGGCGGTCGCACAGGCTTGCCTCATTTGGGCGGCATCACACTGCAAAGTCTCATTGACTGTTTGACTTGGGACCTCTGCACCACTGGATAGGGATAGGCGAGAGGTTACTGGCAAAAGCGTCACACCTTGATGGTCATGCATGTCTCGAAAGACCCCCCGATCACCCTCAATGGCACGAGCAGCTTGTTCCTCAGCTCTGGCTCTTTGAGGATCAACCTCGTAGGCTCCATCAGGCAACATCACCCCGGAAGATCGCAGTGATTCTGGCGCGGCATTCTTTGTAGCTATGACCTGATTCGACTGCGTCCTTGGTCCTGAAGTTCCATCATCTGCCTTTCGACAGCCCACAGCCGCAGACATACATCCAGCAAAACCGATAAAGATGAACCAATTCATACCACCTCGCTTTGAATGCTTAGATCGGCGAAATCAAGCATTTCTTTAATTTGGCATCACTGCAAGGATTGCGGATCTACATCAACTTGACCCAGACCACAGGAACTAGCCCGCTCGGTATTGGAAAACGTCAATGGTTCCGCAATCGCCTCTTGGTGCTGCGCCGCCGAGATAAACCCCAAACTCAACATCCGATCGAGAAGTTGCTGCAACACCCGATTATAATTAGATGATATTGCCCCTTGGCAAAAATATCGATAGCGTGGGATTGGAGCTGGCAACAGCGACGCCAAATAAACGGCCTGCTTCAAGGATATCTGCTTAAAGGACTGACCAAAAAATTTCTGACTAGCCAGCCCTATCCCGTAAAGATTAGGTCCAAATTCAACCATATTAAGATAAATCTCAAGAATCCTTTCCTTCTTCAAAGATCGATCCACATGCCAAGCCAAGACGATCTCCTGCAACTTCCTGGAAATGGTCTTATCCCTTGCCAGAAAGAGGTTTTTGACAGTCTGCATCGTAATCGTCGATCCTCCCACGGCCGCCCGACCTTCTTCTGTGTTCCTCTCCATTGCTGCGATAATCGCTGACAACTCAACCCCTTTGTGACTAAAGAAACCAGAATCTTCACTGCTGACAAATGCTGATCGCACATGACGAGGTATATCGCGATAAGCGGCAAAATAAGGCCGAGCCGGGTCAACTGGAATGTATATCTTTCCTTGTGCAAGAGAGCGCTCAATGTTAAACGGACCGTTCAAATACGTTGGCGTGTAGATTTCCGGTGACTCTAGTACGTCACAACTAAATGTAGACTCCTTCAGCTTGACCTCAAGGATTCGATTCACAACCGACACTTCAAAGCGCGCACTTGTAGTGCCACTTAACTGAATTCCTGCCAACTCGGGCACAAGTGATGTAGGCACTGACCTTAAGACGTCATGACACTGCGTGCGAGGCACATCGACATCGATGGAACCGGCTAGTTGAGTTTTAGATCCTCCTAAAACCGATTCCAAACGCAAAATCCCACCAAATACGGCAGTAAAACTTGTTAATTCGTCATCTTTCAATCCGAAATCAGAGGCCGCCAGAGAGATCTCAGACGGAGCAAAGGAAATCGATTGCCTTTCTAAATCCACACTAGCATTAGCCTTTAACTGCAAAAAGAATGGTCCGACCACGCCGAGCGCTACGGCCGGGTGCTCAACAAACAAATCCCCCAAACGACCATCGACCTCGACGGCTAGCGTTTTTATATCATGTTCAGAGTCACCAAGCCCTACCGTCACCGAGCCGCGATAGCTCGGAGCAAATCCCTTACCCACCCATCGATAAGCAGGCATAACAATGGATTGTGGAAGTCTTCTGGCGTCGATATCACATCTAATAGAAGAATCCGAGACGCCTTTCTTGCAAGCGACACGCCACACAGGCTCTTCACCCAAAGCCAACCGCCCCCTCAAAACAAATCCTGCTAATCCCGAACCTAGATCCACCAACTCTCCAGAGATCATGGGTTCGTCGATGACACCCTTCACAAGTAATCGCTTGGCATCAAACGCCATTCGCCGCTTGATTAAATTCACATCTATTGCCATATCCTCTGACAAAACGGTAACACCACTTTGATCAGACACCTCAAATCGAGCTGCCTTCACAACAAGACGCCTGGGCAAAGCATCTCGTAGCAAACTTCCTTCACCCTGAGTAGACTTTAGGTCGTCTGATAGTCTCGTCCC
>JBIKKO010000008.1:0-52016 GCA_044360315.1 Oligoflexales bacterium | reverse complement strand
GGTGTGAGGACAACGGATGGGTTTGTCTAGTGCTGACTAGGTAACAGCGGACTGTTTAGGGGGTAGCACGCTTGCAGCCGGGGATTTTTAGGCGTTTGCCAGCTCGCACAATGTGTATCTGCAGTGGTTTTGAGTTTTCGGACGCTTGAATGGTAAATGTGCAGCGCGCAGTCAACCGCTGATTACCCTCGGGCGGGGTCCATGTGACCTCCAGCATGTGCGGTCCAGGTGTTAAATCAATAATTTTAAGTGGCGCGCTACCTTGTGCCAAACCCTCATCTATGACCATGGTCATGGAATCCTTAAGATCATCAGTGGAAGTAAACTCGACCTCCATAACGCTTTCAGCGATTTGTTCAAGCTCCGATGCTACCTCAGCAGGGCGGCCAGCCATCAGCAAGACTCGAAACGTATGGGAGGCATAGCCTGGACGCTGGAGTGTGATTTTATGTTGGCCCTCTGGAAGATGCACCGTCGTAGGTGTTTGCACCCATCCCTGCGTACTGTCTTTGGTTGTCCAAATGTTTTGATTCACAAGTAGTCTTACGCGCTCAGGATGAGTCTCGATCGTTAGTGGGACTTTTGATTTTGCCGACAGTTGAATGGTGCCCCTGAGTAGAAGGGCATTTAAAGTCCAAACGGCAGCGTTCAGAGTCAAAAGAAGGATGACGCGTATGACCGAGTTCACCGTCGCTCCTCCTGTAGGGTAGGCTTAACGACCTCGCAGACTTTCTTTGCAGCATCAACGATAACGATCATGGGGCGTTTATCATTTGTTTGACTGGGTGTGAATGCACAGCGCATGAGTAGTTGCCGATTTGTGTTGATGGCGGAAAGGTCGGCGGGAACTCCACTCAGGAGGTCAGGGATCTGCACGATGTTTTGCTTTGTAGTGAGTCTTTTTCTAAAAAATCCGGAATTTATATTTATAGTGGCAGAGTCTGCTCCCCGATACTCGATGCGCACCGGGGCAAAGACGGCGTTTGGGCGAAGGCGAACCGTCGGTGCTTGCCCAGGAGACGATGTTTCAGTGTCGATGAGTATTTTTTCTGTTCGATAGCCAGTGCGACTAAACTCCAAGCTGTTAAGACCTGGCTCCAGGCGTATCTTGGTTGGAGTTGTGACGAAGCGGCCGTTGCCATGAGCAACGTCGTTGACCTTAATGCGGACGGTTTCCGGCTCAGATTTCACAGAGATGGTTAGGGCCTGCTTGGCAGCGCGCTGGTAATGTTTAAACGCGAAGGCCCCCCCGATCAGCAAGATACTCGCAAAGGCAAAGATTAGGGTCTGCCAGCTCTGATGCTTGGCTTCCGTTTTTTGTTTATGCTGAAATAGAGGTTTTGCCTCAAACTGACGGTTGGGTGTCGCGCGATGTGCGGAGGTCGGCCCAAGGGGGCGATGATTGCTGAGGTGTGATGTTTGGACCGGAGGGATGCTAGTCGGCGTCTTCGATGCCCGACCCACGGTCAGATTCGTTTGCTCGCCAGGACTGGCATCAATGGTTAATTCCACGGGAGCGTGAAAACCGGTGCCTTGGCCCCCGGAGCGATCCGCGGAGCTCTTTGATGATGTGAGAAGTTTTCGCATCTCCACTTTCGACTGCTCTTGCTTGTCGGTCAGTGTGATTTTCACAAACGTGGAGACTTCGTTGGCGCTCATGGATCGATTTGATGCACTTAGAAAGGCGCGAAGAGTCCGTTCCAATGCCTCCATTGACTCGTAGCGGCGTCGAGGGTCTTTGGCAAGACCCCTGAGGACAATGGCTTCCAGTTCCTCTGATATAGCGGGATTTTTTTCGCGAAGCTGACCTGGTAAGCGGCAGTGTCGCACCATTTCAATCACTTCGAACTCGTTGTCTGAGATAAATAGACGTTGCATGGTCAGCATTTCCCACAAGACGATGCTGAGCGCAAACACATCGGTTCGGGCGTCACATTTCTTACCACTGATCTGTTCGGGACTCATATAGGAGTATTTTCCCTTGACGATGCCCGCTTTGGTTTCAGTTTGTTTGAAGTCTCGTTCTGCAGCCGCAATCCCGAAGTCGGTAACCTTGACCTCTCCCTCCCAGGACAGCAAGATGTTTTGCGGCGAAATATCACGATGGACGATATTAAGAGGTTTTCCTGAGATGTCATCGCGGCGCGTGTGCGCATAGTGTAATCCTCTAGCAGCTTCGGCGATGATGTAGACGCAGAGGTCAATGGGCATAAAAGATTTCTTGCCATTGGTTTGTTTGCGATTTTCAGTGGCTGCAAGGAGGGCTCTTAAGTCGGAGCCATCAACGAATTCCATGATGATGGCCGGGGAATTCTCGATGATATCGAAGCCCTCGACTTTTACGATATTGGCGTGTTGTAGGCGTTGCCCTATATGTGCCTCATCTTTGAACATCTCGGTGAACTCTGCATTTTGAGCGTGATGAGGTAAGATTCGTTTGATGGCTACAAGCCTTTGGAATCCATCTTGCCCAACGTGCAGCCCACGGTAGATTTCGGCCATGCCACCGCGTGCCACAACGCTACCAAGGATGTAGGGTTTCGAATTCATCGACCTGTTTGCCTCTCCCAAAGGTGAGACGGACGTTTTAATCTAAGGAGACCAAAATATTCTTGGGGGGTTATCGGTTGGCTATCAGGTATTCTCAAGGGTCTTAGCCGCGTGTTAGGGCTGAATGGGTGTTGCTTTGCGGGGGATCTTGCTAAAATCAGTCATAAAACCAGATGATTTTATAGGTTGTCTAAGGAGACGGTTTCGTGGTGTTATAGAGAGATTGATCAAAATGTCCCGATTGCCTCGTTGTGGCGATGTCTGAACTTTGTCGAGGTGACCTCAAGCGTGGTAAGGCTCAAAGAGGTAAGGATCCGTTGTTTGGGGCTAGGTTTGGGCTGAGATATTTATGGAAGAGTGCTTTTTACGTGCCGGGGTGGATATCGCTTGGGCGATGGAACCTTGGAACTGCCAAATGACGACGGCGTGTTTAGGCCAAAAGAGGCTTTGACCTTGAGGTGTGGGTAAGATCCAAGAAATCCTCATGTTTTTTCGACGGGCGGAGAGATGGGCTTTGAGTAAGCTTGGAAAATTTATTGCACTAGAGGGTGGCGAAGGCGTCGGTAAATCGACGTTGATGCAGGGTTTAAGTGATTGGTTTAAACTTAAGCAGATTGATGTGATTCGAACCAGGGAGCCTGGTGGCACTCCCATTGCAGACCAGATCCGTAAACTATTTAAATCTCCCCCAGACGGCGAAGAGTTGACCCCACAGGCAGAGGCTCTTCTCGTGTCGGCTTCCCGCGCGCAGCATGTCGCAACGGTTATCCAGCCCGCGCTGGCTGCTGGACAATGGGTTTTATGTGATCGCTTTGCGGATTCGACGCGCGTGTACCAAGGGATTTTCGGAGGGGTGCCTCTCAATGATCTTGAATGGTTGATTCGTTTTTCCACTGGTGGTCTTGAGCCTGATATAACATTTTTGCTTGATTGTGATGTGGCGATTACGTCCGCTCGAATTGGTAACCGGCAAGATGTCAACGGCGATGATGAGTCACTGCGGTACGATCATGCAGGGCGTCAGGTGCTGGACCGGTTACGGCAGGCTTATCGGAGGGTTGCAGGGTTTTATCCATCGCGCTTTTTTCTATTGGATGCTACGAGATCACCTGAAGACGTGCTGCGCGACGCGTGTGCAGAATTGGAGCGCCGTTGGAAACTTTAGGGGAGTCATCGGGGCTAAGTTGGGATTGGCGGAGTCTTCTCGGATTGTCGGAGGCCAAGGCCGACTTGTCTAGGCTTGTGGACTCAGGGCGCATGCATCCAGTTATTCTGTTAGAGGGGCTTCACGGCATTGGGAAACGTCATTTGTCCATCTGGCTTACGGCAAGGCTAGTCTGTAAGTCAACGGATTCCGTGCTAAAGCCATGTGCTTGTTGTGAAGCCTGTAGGTCTGTTATGTTTGGCAGGCATCCTGATGTTGCGGTGCTTGACAGTGGTGGGGATTCGATCAAAACATCTGACATCGGCATGCTCCAAGAGCATTTTTCCATGATGAGTGGCGAAGGTCTGCGTATTGGTATCATCATGAATGCTGACAGAATGACAATTGAAGCGGCAAATCGAGCCCTGAAAACATTAGAGGAGCCGTCGTCTCAGGTGCGAGTCATCTTGACGTCGAGTCGTCCATTATTATTACCCGCAACGATTCTTGGGCGATGTTTGCGTTGGCGGGTGCGTCCGCCAACACGCGATGAAGTGCTGCCTTGGTTTAAGCATCTTCTGCAGCAAAGAGGCCGCAGTATGCCTGCTGATGATGTGTTGGATCAATGGGCGATGCGATTGAGATTCAGTCCAGGGCTTCTCAAGAAAGAGGTTGAAGACGACACAGATCACGTCTTTGGCGTACAGCAGGAGATTCGCCAGTTGTTGAACGCGTCGGAGCCCAGTGGTGTTGTGCGTGCCGCAGCCAACTTAGCGCGTCAATCTAAGGCCAAAGTGCCTGAGATCATAGAAGCTTTGGAGTGGGAGCTGAATTGTAAGTGGCGCCAACTTTTGGCCCACGGCGTTGCTCCGCTGGATCAAGTAAAACGCGTTGCGATCAATGCTGATCGTCGTCGGATGATCGCGAACATAAGAAAGCAAGCGATTATGGGTAAAGTAACGTTGAATGCTCAGCTTGTTGCTGAGTCGGTGGGTCTTGTGTCGTGGGGAGGGTCTGATAAATGACAGAATTGAATGGTGAGTTGTCTGGCGGGCATGACAATTTTAGAAATATTATTGGCGTCCAGTTCCGTAGGGCTGGAAAAATTTATGATTTTCTGCCAGGCGCGATGACGCTGCAAGTCGGTGATCAGGTTGTTGTGGATACGGAACGCGGAGCAACGGTTGCGCGCGTGGTCAAGGTCGACCTTAAATCGTCAGCAGACATAGAATCCCTCGGTGTAAAAACCGTGATACGTATGGCCACTGATCGTGATTTAGATGAGGTTGGTCACCTCCCAGAGTCGAAAATTTTGGAAATCAGTCGCAGCAGAGTTGAGGCATTTAAGCTCGACATGCGGATCATGAAAGCTGAAATACAAATGGGTGGAAATAAGATCACCATTTATTTTTCATCACCCGGTCGTGTGGACTTTAGAGATCTAGTCAAAGACTTGGCGAGTAATCTACGGGCTCGCGTGGAGCTGAAGCAAGTAGGTGCTCGTGACGAGGCTAAATTAGTGGGAGGACTTGGTATCTGTGGACGGGAGTATTGCTGCTCCAGTTTCTTGCGTGATTTTGTCCCTGTTTCGATCAAAATGGCTAAGAATCAAAACCTAGCCCTCAACCCGAACAAAGTTTCCGGAGGCTGTGGTCGTCTCTTGTGTTGTCTCACGTATGAGAATGATGCGTATATTGACCTACGGCGCAAGCTACCAGCCTTGAAGGCGCGTGTGCGATTGGTTGATGGAGTTGATGCAGGGATTGTGATCAAAACCGATATCTTAAACCAAATGGTTGTGTTTGAAACAGCGGATGGGCGTCAGGTTTCGGCGAAGGCCAAAGATATAGAAGTCGTCGATAGAAATCAAACAGGCGCCAAAGACGCTGTCGATAGCGAGGCCGAAATGTGGGCTGAAGATATTGATCTTGGTTTGTTGATGGGAGAGGGAGAAGGGCGTTCCTCGTCCGAGGCGTCAAGGTCTAGTCGAGGTGCTGTAGATCAGAAGTCCCAACAAAAAGACGATAGACGGCAGCGTGATCAAGGACGGCGCCATGACGGTCGGCATCAGGGATCTGGGGGGCAGAAGCAGCATGACCGTCGCGATCGGGGGCCGCAACGTGGCGACCAGAACCGGCCTGGTCATCGTGATCCAAATCAGAAACGTTGAGGTTTTTGTTGGTTGAAGAGCATAGACGAGGGCAATGTCATGACGGATTCCAAGGAGCAAAGTTTTGCTAATTTTCGCGAGTTTTGGCCCTTCTACCTAGGAGAGCACAGCACTTTGGCTTGTCGAATTCAGCATTTTTTTGGTGCAAGTTTGGCTTTGGCATTTGTTTTTGTGAGTTTTGTTACCCTTGATTGGCGGTGGCTTGTGCTAGCAGTCGTGTGCGGTTATGGTTTTGCCTGGTGCGGCCATTTTGTGTTTGAAAAAAATAGACCTGCTACGTTTCGATTCCCTGTTTATTCGTTTATGGGTGATTGGAAAATGTTTTGGATGATGTTGGTTGGATCCTTAGACCAAGAGATTCTTCGGTTGGGTGTTAGGCATAAATCTGTTTAGCAACGGTGTCCTTATATGTATGGTTCGATAGATTCCGCAATTCAAGATACTTAAACCTACCCATAGTAGCTACTCCGCCTGAATCAGTTGAGCAAAGTATCGTGTGGCAGTCGCAGCCAACTGTGTCCCCGCAGTGACATGGGCTTCAAACCCTAAGCCTTGTTAGCATGTAAGCACTCTCGAATCGCAGTTACCAGTGTTTCGCGTGAGAACGGTTTACTCAAGTGGCCACTACACCCGGAGTCTAGACACTTTCTGATGTCAGTTTTCATCGCCTGGGCCGTTAGGGCTAACACCGGTCTCCGAAATCCTTTATCACGAAGGGTGGCTGTAGCCTGGTAGCCATCTAAGATAGGCATCTGCATATCCATTAAAACGATGGTGTAATCGTTGTGCAAAGCCATGTTGACCGCGTCTTGGCCGTTTTCGGCAGTCTCGACCTGAGCACCGAGATTTGTGAGTAATAATTTGATCAAGAGCGCTTGATCTGGTGTATCCTCAGCAATCAAAATCCGAAGTCCACTAAGCTCTTTATTGATTGGTTGCTGTATGAGCGTTGCACTTTCGGTCTGGGCGTGGGCTTGATCGGTTGTAAACTCACTGCGTTCAGTTTGAATTGTTACTTTAAATGTTGAGCCAAAGCCAACTTGGGTATGTGCAAGAACTACGTCACCGCCGAGCATGCGTGCTAGTCGTCGTGAAAGAACTAGGCCCAATCCAGTCCCAGGAATTCGCTGCTGACGAGCCTGTTTGCATCTTCGGAATGGCTGGAAGAGGAGATGAACGTCGTCTTTTCTGATCCCACTTCCTGTGTCAGTTACCAAAATTTTAAGAATGTTATGATTAAAAGGATCTTGCATGGATGCATTGACAGTAATTTTTCCTGAAGTGGTATACTTGATCCCATTGCTGATAAGGTTGACCAGGATCTGCCGAAGTCTCGTCGGATCGGTTTTGATTTTAGCCGGTACGGAATCATCTATCATCGCCTCTAAAGAGATTCCTTTCGCCGACAATGACGGTTGAAACATTTCTTTGAGCTCAGATAAGAGCCCTTTAATCGATATGTCTTCGGTGTTGAGATCTAGCTTGCCAGCCTCGATCTTTGAGAGGTCCAAAATGTCATCCACCAGTCGTCCGAGTTCAAGGGCATTGCGGTGGATAGTTTCCGTGAATTCACGGCGCGCGGAAGAAGTGCAAGCGTCGTCGCGCAGGAGTTCTGAGAAGCCTAGGATAACGCCAAGAGGGGTTCTGATTTCGTGGCTCATGGAGGCCAGGAAATCAGATTTTGCTTGGTTGGCCTCTTCGGCAATCTTTTGAGCCTGCTCAGCCGCTTCTTCAGCTATTTTTCTTTGGTTGATGTTTTGGATAACAGCGATGGCCGTTGGTTCTTTACCCGGACCATGTTGGATCAGTGTGGCGTCAATAGCGATCCATATGACACGACCACTTTTCGTAATGTAGCGCTTTTCAACGGACATGGCAGAGATTTCTTTCGCAAGTAGCTTTTGAAATAAAATCGCTTCCCAGGCGATGTCGTCTGGATGAGTGATATGTGAGAAGCGCATTGTGAGTAACTCTTCTCGACTATATTCCGTTAGTTCGCAGAACTTATCGTTAATCGATATTAATTTACCTCGAATGTCTACTTCTCCCATCGGTACATCTGATCGCTCAAACATCGATCGAAAGCGTTCTTCATTAGCTCTCGTCCTGCTTAATGAAGCAGCAAAGAGCAGGCCTGTCATAGTGTTAATGCCAATTCCCAGCTGGACGGTATAAAGGTCCTGAGGGATCGATATTGCCCCAGGGACAAGCATGTTGCGGGTCGCGCTGTAAGTCGCCATGGTTGAGATCATCAGCATGACGGTTGATAGTCCGATTGGTCCAAAGCGAAGAGAGCTCCACAATACGACTGGGAAGACGATAAATATTCTTCGAAACACGGGCGAATCAACTGCACTAAACTGGTCGCTATCAATAAATAGATAAGCAGTTATGATCAAGGACAAACAGACCATGGCGGAAAACTCGGCAATGCGCGAACGCACAGATACTCTTGCGGGTACGGTGGACCATATCATGACTACGGGTACGACCATGAGGATCCCAAGGCCATCGCCGATCCAGAAAGCATGGAGAAATGTTGGTAGTTCTGCGCTCGAGATGAGGCCAGCTGCGAGTAAGGTAAAGCCACAGACTATGGAACTAATTATAGGGCTTCCCACAACTGCCGTTGCAAAAAAATACATTACATCCCGTGGGCGATTAAACCCCCAATCGAAATTTAATTTCATGCGTATAATTTTTGCGGCGAGCCATGCGGAGATGGTGCTTCCTGCTGCGGCAAATATCGCGGGAGTTGGCGGTAGGTTTAAATTGAGATTTACCAAAAGTGCTGCTAGGGCTATCGCAAACGTAGCAAGGTGTCCGCCAAACAAGATCGCTGCAACAGCAACACCGGCCGCAGGCCAGATGGTTGGTGTGTATCCACTATCAGCTTGAATGAGTGAACCGATTTTGGCTGCAGCTAGATACATGAAAAATGCGATACAAGAGATTATGGCTTTTCGCATGGCTGAAAACCTCAATAATTACGACATTTTATTCTCGATCAAGAGCCAAATGCGCGCGTAATATGTCAGCAATTATTAGTCTCGTCAACTGTTATCAAGAGAATTTGAAAGCTTTCTTTGTTGAAAGCAAAATTGTTAGTTACATTCCATTATCTGAATTTTTTTGTCGCGAATTACTAGATAAAATTAATTATGGGTGTTGGTCTAATCCGGCGTGAGGCGGTCTTGGGAACCAGCATAACAAGTGTTGAAACGAAGCATGGAATCATTCATCAGGGTTGACGCGTCACGAGGCTTGATCGATACCATCGCCGCCGAGGCGTTCGAGGAAATCTTGGTCGGTGCTATGATTTTCCGGTTCTGACTGTTCTTCATCTTTAAGTATGTCGATGACTTTTTTAATGGGATCACGCCGCATCAAAAAATCGAAATGACTGAGATGGTTCATTGCGATGCTGGTGGTCTGTTCTTTGCCACTTCGAGGCTCAAACACACCAAGTTTTCCTCGGGCAACGATATCATGTTCGCTGTATAAAGAGTAGATCTTTAAGTTAGTGGGAACTTCACTATCTTTTAGATGCTTTAAGAAACTACTGCCCGGTCGCATTTGCCACACATCTCGCCAAAAAAAGCCAAGGGGCGTAATCAGTGCAAGATAGGTAAAATAGCTTCCACTGCATGGAGAAGCCATTGCGATGAGTTTATCGCAGTGCTTACTGCCGCCGAGTTTTAGTAGCCACCAAATGGCAACAAGTGAGCCTTTTGAATGTGCGACAATACTTATTTTTTTGAAACCGTGCCGCTCCATCTGTCGCTTTATCTTGTAGTCAATGAAGTTTGCTGTTTCGGCGACACCTTGAGTGAAGAACGTCCCAAAAAGCCCGCCTAAGTTAAAGCTAAAGACGTCAAAACCCTGAGACACTAGCTGTCGTTCCATAATATTGAGTGACCGCTGCGTCGAAAAAAATCCATGAATCAGTAGTACGGGAGTTTTCTCCGGATTGATGCTGCTATTGCGCCTGATAATTTGGTTGTTGAGACTGGCCTCTTCAATTATTTCTTGGTATGCGGCTTTCAGCGTAGCCCACATGCTTCTTCCTCGCTTCCGGCTGTACCACTCAAAAACTAGAAGCGGGGCAATAATGAGGCCTGCTGTTAGTCCAATGGCATTGACGGTCCACCCGAGCACAGTGACGTTTGGTGAAGACATAGATACAATGAAAAAGCATTCGGGAAGTGTACCAAGGAACGAGAACACGATGACACTTCGCAGTCGAAGTTTGAAGGCGCCTGACAAAAAGCTTACCACGTCGAATGGGAAAATGGGGATGAGGCGGGCTGCAAAAATAATCTTGTAGTCCTGTGAATGCATGAAACGATAGGTGGATGGTAAATTACGGCTCATCCAGGGCTCTACCATGCTGCGTCCGAGAAGATAACTTAGACCATATATGGGAAGCGCAGAGAGTGTACTGGCTAATGCGGCCAAAATGATAGCCTCCCATTCAGGGAAGCTTCGAGCTGCTAGATAGGTCCCAAAAAGATGGGGCGTCAGTAAAAAAGGGCGAGCCAATGACATCAGGAGGTAGTGGCCTGGTGCAAATTGCTTGTTGCCAATGCAGGCGTCGACACCATCAGGGCACCATACTTTCCAGAAGCTCCAAACGAAAATGGCGGCTATGGTGAGAAGTGATAGCTCCATGAACAAAGCGGCTCGAAAGTAATTGAATTTAAAAGGGGACAAAGCCAGTAATTGTGCCATGCGGTGATCATTGCGCAGCTGATCGGGCTTGGCGGAAGGAGTTTTTGGATCGTCGTCGCGCAGGCTCAAGGCGAACTCCTAACTGGGGGTCCTTCTAAAACCCTGGTCAAAAACGCAGATTTCAAGGGGATAGCCCTCTTCCTTAATATTATCTATACTATCGGTATGAATGATAGTTAATTGAGTGTCTGAAGGGTGAACTTTTCTCATATGGATAAATTGCTAATAATATTATCTATTTTCGGCCTTCCAGCATGGCTTTGGGCAGCGCCTGGTGCCGAGTTGGCGGACTACCAGCGCGAGCTTTTCGCGGCCGGCAGCGAGATGCTGGAGAACCTTGAAGTTTCCTACGTCTACGGTGGTGCCAAGGTGGGTGACGAGAAGACGTGTGACGCGTGCAATGTTTGCTTAGAGGATAAACGCCCCGCTCCTAAGGAGCGCTTTCAGCAGTGTCCGGTGTGCTCTGGTTGTAGCCTCGACTGTTCTCATTTCGTTCAGCTGGTTTTTGCGAAAGCTGGGCTTGGTTTCCCTTATTTGACATCAACGCAAATGCTCGAGTTGGATGAGGGGGGGCTGGGACGACGCTATCAGTTAGTGCCTGTGTCCATCACGTTTGATGGGCTCCTCGCGGGTGACCTTTTGGTTTATAGGGGGCACGTTGTGATCGTGGAAAAGGTGCATAGTCTCACATCAGCAGACATTATTCATGCGACTGGTGGTAAAGATATCAAGCTTCCCGGGCAAGGTATTCAAAGGGAGCGATTTGTGAGGGTAGGATCGTTTCGTGGGGAGTTACTTAGGGTCTTGCGGCATCAAAAGCTACAGGCCTTTTGGTCCAAAACACGCAAAGCGCCTCCAGCGGTGCACGAGTCTTCATCGACGTTATCAAAGGACGAACCGCGATTTCGCATGCGCCCGATTCAAAAAAAGCAAACTCATTGATTGAGGACAGGGGCGCGTTCCTTCGGGGGCGTCTTGTTGTTAAATCTCCGAGTTTCCTGAGCGCGATCATCTTCGGCCGGCGTGGTTTTCTCGCAAGATTTGTTGGTAGGCATTGAAATCAGTGAATAAATTTCAGGCAAGTTGATCTATTTCTTTGAAAACTTCGGGGTTTGGCATCTAGCATCACTTGCAACATAGACAAATTTTAGGGTAGCCTAACGGTCCATTGCAAAAGCGCTGGTGATGATCTCAGCGTTAGAAACTCTGAAGGAAGCTTTATGTACTCAACGCAGGATTTTCGTAAAGGTCTTAAGATCGAATATAACGACAAGGCTTGGTCCATTGTCGAATTTCAGCACGTGAGCCCCGGCAAGGGGAACGCCTTTGTTCGTACGAGGTTAAAGAACCTGGAAACTGGTCAGGTGGTGGAAGTGACGTTCAAGTCTGGCGATAAGGTCAATGTTCCTGATGTTGAGACTCGCGAAATGCAATATCTTTACAACGATGGGGACCGTTGGTCCTTTATGGATGTTGGGAATTACGAACAGATTAGCTTGTCCCAGGAGGAGGTGGGTGATGCTCGCTTCTATATTATTGAAAACGGCAATGCGCGTGTGACGTTTTTCCGCGGACGCGCGGTAGCCGTTGAGGTTGATAACCACGTGGATTTGAAGGTGGTCGAAACTCAGCCAAACATCCGTGGCGACACATCGGGCGGAGGCGGAAAGCCAGCGACTCTTGAAACGGGACTTGTGGTGCAGGTTCCCTTTCATATTAAAGAAGGCGATGTTCTTAGGATTGATACCCGTACCAACGAGTATCTGTCTAAGGTTCAGAATTGAAAATGGTTGATCTGGGCCACCCTAGTCGTGGCCTTTTTATATATTGATTCAGTCTAATAGGTGAAACATGGATCTTAAGCAGATTGAGCAGTTGATGGAATTGATGCGCAAGCAAGGGTTCAACCAAGTCAAGTTTGAATCCAAAGATCAAAAGGTGGAGATCACCATGCAGGCTCCCGTTGCCGCCGGTGCAATGTCAGGGATGCACATGATGGGTGCGCCGATGATGGGAGCTCCTATGATGGCCCCGCAGGTGTCTGTGCCGCATCCGCCTCAGGCAAAGGCAGAGGCTCCGTCAGGGACCTCCAAAAGTTTTGCCTCAGGGCATCTTCTAAAGTCACCGTTTGTTGGTACGTTTTATCGCTCTTCAAGCCCAGGTTCGGATGCTTTTGTTGAGGTTGGCACTCGTGTTAAGAAGGGGCAAACCCTCTGTATCATCGAGGCTATGAAACTCATGAATGAGATCGAGGCCGACCGCGATGGTGTGGTGCGTGAGATTTTGGTTGAAAATGGCCAGCCCGTAGAGTTTGACCAAGCTTTATTTGTCATTGAATAAAGGTGTAGCCTATGAAAAAGGTACTCATTGCCAATCGTGGTGAAATTGCGGTCCGGGTGATCAGAGCTTGCCAAGAGCTCGGGCTCAGAACGGTGGCGGTCCACAGTCTAGCTGATAGAGATGCACTTCATACAAAGATCGCAGATGAGAGTATCTGTATCGGTCCAGGCCCTAGTCCTAAGAGTTACCTGTCTATCCCCGCGATCATGAGTGCGGCAGAGATTTCCGGTGTGGATGCGATCCACCCTGGTTATGGATTTTTGTCGGAGAACGCAAAGTTTGCTGAGATCTGTGAAAAGTATGGTGTGAAGTTTATTGGGCCGAAGGCGGCCCATATTCATGCCCTGGGCAACAAGGTTGAGGCACGAGCCTTTGCGGAAAAAGCCGGCGTGCCGATGTTGCCGGGCAGCTCCGGAGCTGTGGCGACGTTAGGTGAAGCGGAACGATTGGCCAAAGAGATTGGATTTCCCCTGATCATCAAGGCTGCTGCTGGTGGCGGTGGTCGCGGAATGAAGATTGTGCGCTCATTGGATGAATTGTCAAAACAGTTTGATCTAGCCCGCAGCGAAGCATTGGCTGGGTTTGGGAATGCGGATGTTTTTATTGAACGCTATTGTGAACGCCCGCGGCATGTTGAGGTGCAGCTGGTTGCAGATGAGCATGGTCACGCCGCTCACCTCGGGGAGCGGGATTGTTCAATCCAACGTCGACATCAGAAGCTCCTGGAAGAAGCACCCTGTCCAATCATGACCCCGGCGCGTCGCAAGGAGATTGGCGACACCGCGGTTCGATTGGCAAAGGCTGTCGGCTATCAGAGCCTCGGTACGGTTGAGTTTTTGATGGACGAGGATGGTCGCTTTTATTTTATGGAAGTGAACACCAGGGCGCAGGTGGAGCACCCTGTTACCGAAATGATCACGAGTGTGGATTTGATCAAAGAGCAGATCAATATAGCAAGGGGCCATAAGTTGTCTTTTGATCCAGAAAAGATTGAGCTCCGCGGTCACGCCTTGGAGTGTAGGATCAATGCCGAAGACCCGGTATCCTTTGCCCCATGGCCGGGCAAAGTGACAGGTTATCATGAACCCGGTGGACCTGGCGTGCGAGTTGATGGAATGCTCTATGCAGGTTTCACGGTGCCATCGTTATATGACTCCATGGTGGCAAAGCTTATCACGTGGGGTCGTGACCGCGATGAGTGTCTTGCGCGCATGCGTCGTGCGTTGCGTGAAATGAAGGTTGACGGTATTCGTACGAATATTCCGTTCCACCAGCGCGTACTGGACGATAAGAGATTTATCTCGGGCGATGTGTCGACCAAGTTTTTGCAGGAGTTCGGCGTTTAATCCGAAGGTCCCATTTAATATCAAGATGCGACTAGAGTTCTGACGATATCACTCGAAGTCACTCGTACATCGATGCGGATCATTCTGAATTCGGGTGATTCCCAATGGAGTGTGTCTTACCCCTGTGTCGCATGGTATCCGGCAGGGGTGAAGACCTCAGTTTTTTGAAAATACGGACCGAATTTTTAGTTGTCTAAGCGTACCTAGAGTCTGTTGTCTTTCCAATGATTACAGTTCTCGCGTCTTTAGTTGAACATGAGTGGAAATGACAAAGCCCGCCATTGGCAAACTGTGGCGGGCTTCATGTGAAGTCAATGGCTTAGTTTTTGAGAGTAAGAACTGCGCCGGCTTCCCCAACAATGGACTTCCCGTCGGCAGATAGAGTGTATGTTTCTTGATGTGATGATCGATTTTCGCTGGTGAGTGTTAAGGTTATCACAGTGGCCTTGACTACATACGTCCCGTGCTCTGGATGGCTCCCAAAGAAGGTGCTTCCGTTATCCGAGACCTTCTTCTCATCGATAAATTTTATGCAGTGTTCACGATCTTCTGATGGTTGGCCAAAAGCACCACCCGTAGAGACCATGCGGCAGAACTGTTTGCTAGCTAGCGATATTTCTGTCTTAAGGGTTAAAACAGCACCGGCTTCGCCCGTTAGTGTTTTAGCGTCCGCAGATAATGTGTACGTTTCGGTGTGTGATCCAATAGCGCTCTCAAGTTTTAAAGTAAGAACTCGGCCTGTAACAGTATATTTACCAGTCTCGGGGGGGGGTTCCACCAAGAGCGCTGCTGTTGTCGGTGACTCTTCGATTTTGGCTAAAGGAGATGCAATGCTCAAACTCACCTTTTGGTTGGCCAAAAAGACCATCCGTGATAACGACCCTGCAATATTTATTTCCCGCCAGGTCAGCGACAGCTGGCGCATCCTTGGTAACGGAGGCCGCCTTGTTGGTACTAGCCGTACCGCATGCGGTAAGGGTGGACATGGCGAGAGCAAAAAAAGTTGTCTTCATAATTAAATCCTTTCAAGTGATCGAAACAGCCCATCTGTTTTCGACAATGTTTGTGACGTCGAAGTGTGCAAACGTACCGCCAAGCTGTCGTTAGCCCAACGTCCTGAATTTGTTTGTCTTGGCCGGCTGGTCAGTGTTTAAATCTCGACAGGCGTAGAAACGCTGAACAGTTTTGTAATCGGGTGTCATGGGCTCGGTATGTCGGTATGTCCAAAGTCTGGCTAAGTTCTTAAGAGCCAGCCATCTTCAAGCGACTTATCACCGGGATGCTCGCTGCTTCTGCAGATATTGCGGTAACTACAAGGGCTGGATCCGTAGTGTGGTTTTGCGGTTGATGGAGTTGTCCTGTAGAAGGTCGTGAAGTAAGACGCATACTGTTCCGTTTCGGTTTGGATTAGTTTGGAACACAAAAACAAAGGTGTTATGTCTTGGTCGATGCTCGGTGGGATGTCTTGTAATTACGACTATTGCGACGTTTTTACCGACTTGGTTGTAGTGGATATCAGATTACAGTATAATCCCTCTGTAGACAGAAAGCGGACGGTAAGGCATATTTGAATTGTTGATTTGGAGGTTAGCCATGAAGTTTGTTTCCGCCATTGCGATAGCATTATCGTTCCTCTCTTGCAAAGCAACAGGAGATAAGGCTACTGCAAGTCTCGCGAATGGAATGGGCGCCATTAACTCGGACGAAGTGCAAAAAGTTTTTGTTTCAGTATTCACAAACATCCCAGAGAATGAGTGGAAAGACGACTCTTGGACGCTGGTCGTAGCTGAGTATCCAGGTCAAGCTGATGTTGATCCGTCCACATATCGGGTTTTTATTGGATCACGGAAGAAAAATTGGAGTGAGCCGAGCGTGGAGGATGTGATAGTAGGATTCTCCGATGTCGTGTTACAACTGGAAAATGATGCTAGTATTGACCTGCCTTCGCCGACTAACATGGGAGGACGGCCCTCGTATACTGGAGTCATCGAGAACAAGCGTCAGACGACCACATTACAAATGCTTAATAAAAAAATCGGTTTCGACAGGGTTCAGCCCGAAGTTGAAGGGTGGGGTGTCCCGTTGTCCAAGCCTAGACGCCGGTTGTGAATTCATCCGTGTTTCCAATCTTCATCAGGTGAGCTGAACCGTTCAAATAATAGGGAAGGTTGAACATTTTAGGGTTTTGAGAGGTCTCATAGATGGTTCAAGACGGATCGTTTTTTTATTTAAGATATCGATTGATATAGTTGATTAATGATCCGAGCACAGTCGTTTTACCAGCGCTAGAGGGTTTTGGCACTTTTGCTCAAAATCCTCTTTTTTTGATAACTTCAGCGAGTTAAAGCATGTCGGGATCGTATTGGAGTAAAATCAGATGAGTGGGCCGAACGGCTCATTTTGTCCTTTGATTCAAGGATCTTTCGGTTTGTCCGATACCCCTAGGCGGGGGTTAGGCGTGGATGGGCCCAGGGCTTGTTAAACTTTTAGACTTGATTGAGGCGAACGCCGGGGACTCACTTCTCGTGGACCGGTTCTTGGTCCTGGCATCGGATATGCCGGATTTTGAGAAGGTAGAGGCGTCGTTGCGCCTGGCTCAAAAACTACTCGGGACGTCTCCACGCAAAGCTATTGAAGTGGCCTGGATGGTCTACAAGTCCTCTCTACGTGATGGTGACAGTTTAAAGCTGATTGCTGAAGGTTTTGATCGTGTCGGTAAGCCCGAAAAGGCCAATATCGTAAGAGCGGAAATGAAGCGCATCCTCAATATGACGCTGCCTCCCGACGTGCGTCGTCTGGCTCGTCTAACCATTGAAGAGCACGTCACTAACACCTTGGCAGAAAAGACCGAACCTACGCCCAAGTCTAATTTAGTTGGTGAGGAGGGCCCAGATCTCGCACAACCGGTCATGGATCGGGGTATGATTGATCTCGGGGAACACAAGCAGGCGAATGCTTCATTACAGGGCGGTAAGGATGCACAGCCACTTTTTGCCTTGGCGCTGTCATTGTCGCAGCTAGAAAATGCGGGGCCTCAGAAGGGTGATCCATCAACCGAGCAAGCCTTGGACCTGGCACAACCAGGTCTATCGAATGTCGCTAGCCGGGAGCATGCTGGTCATCAGGAGGTCGAACCCATTGCACCAAGATCCTCGGTCTCTCTGCCGAGTGATGGCCTGCCAGCGGCAATTCCCCGCAAGGAACCGTCAAAAATCGTAATTGACGATCAGCTCGGTGTGCGGAGGGATCCCTCCAACGTGGTCACACAAGCCTCGGTTGCGAGGCGTGGGTCCGGCGACACGCCGGAGCATCTTTCTGACCTGGATCGGTTTAAGCGTTTGGAGCAGTTGGCTAATGATGGTAGCTGGGAGCGCCTGCTTATGATGCTCATTGACTCCTATCCTCGACGCGAGCATCCTGGATTACTAGTATTTTTTGAGCGTCACCGGCTTGAACAGATTGACATCCAGTTTGCGGAGTATTGGCTTGACGTGTTGATCTCTGCACAGCAGGAACGACGTGCCATCCGGTACATGATTCAAAAATTGACCACCGAGCCCTATCTTGCTTGGGCTAAGATGATGCTGCCTAAGATCCAAAAGATCACAGATGTCATGGCCTTAACGCCTGTCTACTGGACCGAGCGTGACGGGGTTCTTGTCCTCCGGGATCGCCTCGCTGCTCAACGACCAGTCAGCGGGTGCTACTGGGCTGTGTAAAGTGTCCTTGAAAAATAAGCCATCTCAAATAAACTATCCTCCGTAATATCAGGGATTTCGGAGGGTCGTTCATGAGTCAAAGTGTGGCCGAGGATATTGTCAAGTTTTCAGAGCGGGTGGAGCGTGTCTTGTCGGGATTCTCATCGCGGATTGTCGGACAAGCCCACGTGGGACAGCGGCTTGTGATGGCTTTGATTGCAGATGGGCATGTGTTGCTTGAGGGTTTGCCTGGTCTTGCAAAAACAACAGCCATTAAAACAATTGCTGAACTAACTGGTTTGCGATTTTCAAGAATCCAGTTTACGCCAGACTTGCTACCAGCAGACGTGACAGGGACCCAAATTTATGACCCTAAACAAGGGACCTTTCATGTGCGCAAAGGTCCTCTTTTTGCCAACCTTGTTTTGGCGGATGAAATCAATCGTGCTCCGGCTAAGGTCCAGTCGGCCTTACTTGAAGCCATGCAGGAACGGCAGATTACCATTGGCGGCGAAACCTTTTCTTTAGAGCAGCCCTTTTTGGTTATGGCGACTCAGAACCCGGTTGAACAGGAGGGTACTTATCCTCTTCCAGAAGCTCAGGTGGATCGTTTCATGTTTAAGGTAAAGGTTGGTTACGGGTCTGAACGTGATGAAGTGGAGATGCTAAGAAGGGCCAGCGATGGATCCATCTCTCAAGGGCTGCAGGCGGTTTTGTCGCGTGCAGATGTGATTGAAGCACGTCAATTGGTTGGTCGCCTTAGGGTGTCAGATAAAATTCATCAATATATTGTTAGTCTTGTCTTTGCGACGCGCGATCCAGCCCGCTACCGTGCTCCAGAGATCGCGGCCATGATTGAAACCGGTGCGAGTCCTCGTGCAAGTTTATTTATGGAGAGGGCTGCACGTGTGAATGCTTTGCTGCAGGGTCGAGACTACGTTACGCCTCAGGACGTAAAAGACGTGGTTTTGGATGTCCTTCGTCACAGAATTGCGCTTAGTTATGCGGCTGAGGCTGAAGCGGTGACGGCCGATAGCATCATTCGTAAGATCATGGATCGCGTTGAAGTGCCCTGACGATATTGGGACTAAATATGTTGCCTCCAGAAATTATTGCCAGGATCAAAGCTTTGGATTTGCGTGGTCGTCATGCTGCTACTGACATGATGGCAGGAGATTATGCAAGTGCTTTCCACGGACGCGGAATGGAGTTTCACGAAGTGCGTGAGTACGTGCCGGGTGACGATGTGCGCGGCATTGACTGGAATGTGACGGCCCGGATGAACCAGCCCTTTGTAAAAGTGTTTCGTGAGGAGCGTGAGTTAACGTTACTAATTGTGGTGGATGTCAGTGCGTCGTTGATGTCTGGCGTTGGTCGATCCCGCAGGGATGCGGCAGCCGAGGTTGCGGCTGTTCTTGCCTGGTTAGCTATTCGCAGCAATGATCGTGTAGGACTCGTCTTGTTTGGTGATACGGTGGAGCTGTTTGTTCCTCCACGCAAAGGTCAGGGTCACGTTTGGCGGATCATCCGCGATGTTTTAACGTGGCCGGGACAGGCTAAAGGAACTGATATCAAGGTGGCGCTTGAATTCGTCGGTCAGATGGTGAAGCGACGTGCGGTATGTTTCCTCATTTCTGATTTTTTGACTCAAGGTTTTTCCTCCGCGTTGGCCCAGATGTCGCGTCAGCATGATGTAACCTGTGTTCAAATGCGAAGTGAGCCACTTGACGGCATGATTCAAGGTGGTGGGTCCGGCGTGGTGGGTCTGCGTGATCGTGAAACTGGTGAGATTGTGGAGGTCGATACGTCTAATAGGGGTCTCTGGTCTCGATTAGAGGAGCTACATAGGAAACAGATTTTGAATTTGAAAGACGACTTTAGAAAATTCGGAGCAGATTTTTTTACTGTAGCTTCGGATGGTGATGTGGTTGATCCTATTGCCTGGTATCTTCGTGGCCACACAAACACGCGGGGTGTGCGCGTATGACATCCTTAACAAACCCATCGAAAACGACAACGCCAGAGCATGGTGCCAGAACGGAAAATATTAAAGGGAATCCTCCCCATGGCATGAAGGGGCCAATAGAGCCTAGTCCACTAGTGTCACCACAAACGATCATGATCGGTGCATTTGTATTATTGGCGTTAGGTTTGCTGGCTTATGTGGCTGTTGCTATGATCGAGAGATACCGCAACCATCGCCTAAAAAAGCGTGGAGACTCTGGTGCTCAAAACCAGGTTTCCCCATGGGAAAGCCTTCGGCTCGCAATTCATGCGATCGAGGTCCCGGCGAGAGGGCATAGCGACGATGTGCGGTGGAGTCAGTTTTCTAGTGATGTAAGTCTTTGCCTACGTCGGGGCGTTGAGATTCGAACGGGGAAACCTGTTGCCGAACGTACGACTCAGGAGATCGAGCGCATGCTGGCAAGTGGTGACTTGAGACTGTCTGTGATTTCAGAGCAGGAATTCAAAACACTACTTTTGCAGCTTGATGCGGTGCGATTTGGCGGTCAGAGGATCTCCGACGAGCAAGCTCTTGGACTTTTGGAGTCTTTGCGGCGAGCCATCGAAACGCTTGAGAAGGATCATCAATATTCAGTCAGTATCCCTTCAAGTCACAAGCTTCCATTGGATTCCAAAGGAGGTGTCCGTGTCTTTGATAGCTGACTGGATCGGTCGTCTAGAACTGTTGATGGGGCAGGTTTTTACCCGGGGATCGTTTTTCTTCTTATCACCTCTTTGGTTACTACTGTTACCCGTGGTGTTTTTGCCTTGGTACTTGCAGCGACGCCGGCGGCGTCTTGCTATAGCTGTCTCGAGCTTAGATGTGATGCTTCCCATAGATTTACGGCGAAGTCCATCATTGCTGGTTCACGCGGGATGGTTTGCAAGGTCAGTGGTGCTAGGACTAGTCATCATTGCCTTGGCGCGTCCGCAGCTCAGTTATCATGAGGGCAAACGTACGTCGGAGGGTGTTGATATCATGCTAGCGATCGATACGTCAGGGAGTATGAGGGCGCAGGATTTTGAGGTCCGAGGCCGGAGGCCTGATCGTCTTCAGGTGATCAAGGCTGTGATCTCCGATTTTATTGATACGCGAGTGGATGATCGCATCGGTATGGTGGTTTTTGGCAGTAACGCCTATACGCAAGCACCTCTGACGCTGGATCATGAGATTTTGCAAAAATTTCTTGAGCGCGTTGAAATCGGTATGGCAGGTGATGGAACAGCGATTGGTGATGGCTTAGCAACTGCTGTCAAACGTCTAAAAGAGGCTCCTGGTAAAAGTCATGTGGTGGTGTTGCTGACAGATGGTGCCAACAATTCGGGGCGAATTGACCCTCTTGCTGCAGCTCAGGCGGCAAAGGCTCTCGGTATTAGAGTGCACACGATTGGGGTCGGCAGTGACGGTGTTGCACCCATCGTACAAAATGGCCGGGTGTTTCACATTAAGGCTGATATAGATGAAGTAACGCTTAAGGGGATCGCCGACGCTACGGGTGGGGTTTATCGCAGAGCCGCTGATACGAGCGCCTTAATCAATGTTTATAAGGAGATTGATAAACTCGAAAAGGTTAAGCGCGAAGAGAAAGATCGGCGCCAGGGTCGAGATGTGTTCCCTGGGTTTTTGCTCGTAGCGTTGGCGTTTGTTTTTCTTGAAGCACTATGGCGGATGACGTCTTTCCGGAGGATTCCTGCATGATGTTTCCATACGCCCAGATATCTTGGTTCGAACCGTCGAACCTTCGCTGGCTGATGGCGATTCCCGTCGTAGTCGTATGTCTTGCCTTTGGGCTTTTGCGACTTAAACGCCGCCTTATCCTGGCGCAACAGGCGTCCACAGTGGGGGCGCGTTGGGCCATGAGCCGGCGGCGGGGGTGGGCGAGAGTTGTTGTTTTGTCATTAGCGTTGTTTCTTTTGATCGTCAGTAGCGCAGGTCCACGATGGGGTTGGACGTGGGTTGAGAGTCGGCAGTCAGGGGTCGATATTGTCGTGGCTGTAGATGTTTCCCGTAGCATGATGGCCAAGGATTTGGAACCAAGCCGACTTGAGCGAGCGCGCCGTATGATGATAGATTTACTTGATGTGGCTAGTGGCGACCGGATTGGGCTTGTCGTGTTCGCCGGAGCCGCCTTTGTGCAGTGCCCTTTGACGGTTGATCATGTGGCACTGCGATCGTTTGTCGACGCATTGAGTACGGATATGATCCCTGTGGGTGGGACGGATTTGGCTGGAGCCTTGCGGGAATCACTTAAGGCTCTTGACGCTGGGGGTGAAGAGCAAGGTATGGGTAAGCTTATTGTGCTCATGACTGACGGCGAGGATCATATCGGCGGGGTGGACGAAGCAGTCCAAGAAGTAGTGGCATCGAGAGCAAAAGTTGTCACGGTTGGAATTGCGTCCAAGGAAGGTTCTCCTGTGGTTGACGACCGTGGTGGATTTATAAAGGATCTCTCCGGCAATGTTGTCATTAGCCGTCTTAATGAGGAGCCGTTGTTGACGGTTGCTGAGAAAACTGGAGGTACCTATATTCATGCCGCATCGTCGTTAAGCTCCGTAGCCACGTTTTACCAGGATGTGCTTCGGTCTAAGGGCACTGTGCGGGAAACTCAGTCAAAGCGCGAGCGTGTTTGGTTTGAGCGATTTCAGTGGACCGCCGCTTTGTCGCTTCTACTGCTTGTCCTAGAATCTTTGTTGATGGATGTTCGCTTGCGCTCGGTTTTTGGGGTCGCTGTTCTTGTATTGACCTGGTCACTGGCGCCGAAAGCTAGCGCAGAGACTGACGACCGACAGCGCTACAATAAAGCTGTGCAAGCATTGGAAACGGGTGACGTCGAGCTGGCGCGCAAAGAGTTTCAAGAGATCATAAAACAGTCGTCTGGTGAAGTGCAGCGTCGTTCTCTTTACAACCTCGGTAATCTCTTAGCCACTGCGGGCGATTATGCAGAGGCCGCAAAGCTTTATGAGCAGGCTCTTCGCTTAGACTATCAAGACCAGCAGGTGCGTGATAATCTGGCATGGGTCAAGGGGAAGTCTAAATCGGAGCAAAAAACGCCTGACAAGGCTCAGTCCAAGGATCAAAAGGAGCAAGAGAAAGAGCAGAAGAGTGAGAACGGTCAAGGTGGGTCTCAAGATCAGAAGACCGAACCATCTTCGCGATCTGCAGGGGGGCAGGAGTCTGGTGAGACGGAGGGGGATAAGGCCGACAAAAAAACAGAGAACACGCAGTCAGGTCAAAGTGATAAGAATGACAAACAGTCGCAATCACCCGAACAAAGCCGCTCCCAAGAAGGTGAGTCACAGGAGAAAACCTCTGCGTCACAAAACTCAGGTGGCGATACTCGGGCCCCGAAAGATGCTCAGACGATGACGCCGGAGCAGGCTGAAAAGCTTCTTCGTGCGGCTCCCGATGATCGCAAGGCTTTTGTTCCTATATTCCGTTCTGATAAAGCTCCTCCGCAAAGAGCTAAGGGTAAAGATTGGTGATGGGTATGAAATTTTTGAAAATTTTTTTGCAATGTCTATTGGTGTTATTCGTCTCGCTGACGGCTTCTGTATCTTGGGCGGGCCAGCTCATAGGAGAGTTGGATCGGCAAGCGTCGAGTCTAGATGAACCCCTTTGGTTTACACTCACGATCGAAGGGTCTCTTGATGGTGACGTCATCGAGCCTGAGACCGACGACTTCGATATCCAACGGACGGGGGAGTCCACCAACATTTCGATCCTCAATGGTAGTATGTCCAAGCAAACCCAGTACACCTATAGGATTCAACCACTCAAGGACGGATCCTTGACGCTCCCCCCATTCAAAGCCCGAATCGACAAACAAGATCTTGCCACGCAATCTTATACAGTGTCAGTTAAAAGTGGCGGTGTGACGCCATCTCCCGGTGAAAAACAGGGAACTAGTGGAGTTCCAATTTTTGTGGAACGAGACCTGCCCAAGACGACGCTTTATGAGGGTGAGGCGATCGTGTCGAAGGTGAGGCTGTTTACTCGCGCTCAGCTGCGGGGCGCAACACCAGCGCGGGAAGCTAGCCCCAACTGGCGACTCATATCAGAGGACGGGCAAAAGAATTTGGAGATGATGCGCGATGGTCAGCGTTGGTCGGTGATTGAGATGCAGGAGGCTTTGATTCCCCTAAGGTCTGGTGCGCTCAAGTCACCAGTATTTGGTATCAATGCCACCTGGGTTCAGCAAGTGAGGCGAAAGGGCAGTCCGCGCAGTATTTTTGATATGCTCCAAGGGGGGGGATTTGGTTTCGGTGAAGAGGTCAGCCGAAAGCTGACGTCTCGCCCAGTTGACGTAATCGTTAAACCTTTGCCGAGTCCCAAGCCTGAAGGGTTTGCTGACATGGTTGGTGCGTTTTCGGTCAAGGCCAACGTCTCAAAGCGTGATTTGAGTGTAGGCGATACGGCAACGGTTACTATTGAAGTCAAAGGTCAGGGTGCTCTTGATCGTATGTTGGATCTGAAGCTCGGGGTGGTGGGTGCTAAGGTTTATACGGATAAACCGACGTTAACGGAATCGATTCAAGCTGGCCCAGGTCTCGTTTCAGCCAAGACGTTTAAGTTTGCGGTTGTGCCGCATACGGCCGGGGCCATTGATCTTGGTTCGATCAAAGTCGCTGCGTTTAATCCCTTTACGGAATCCTATGAAACATTGTCTGCGGCCCTGGGGTCTTTGCAGGTCAGTGGTTCGGGGGCGCAAGCTCCCGTCAGTCAGTCAGCAGTTGGCACAACGCCCTCCCCGATGGAGGCTAACACGGCAACTGACCATAACCAGAAGGGTAATCAAAGTCCGACAGAGCTCGCGGGTAAAAAAATCGATGAGGCAGCGGCAAATGAGCGTAAAAGCTGGTTGTTTTCACCAGTTGCGATCGCCATTGAGATTTTACTACTTGCTTTAGCGATAGCGGCGATTTTGTTTAAGTCATCGTGGCGTATGTTGCGAAAGACGTCCTCCGGCATTGAGGAAAATCCTAAAAAAGACCTGCAGCAGGCCTTGGCTGGTTTCGATCAGCCCGATGGGGATCCATTGGTTGTGGCCGTGGGGGCTCTTAAGCGTTTTCTCGCAGATGGCCAACAAGACCCAGCGGCCATGACGTCGTCTGATTTACTACGCGCGGCAGAGGTCAAAGGTGTGCTTTCCGATCACCAGGCTATCTTGCGCCGTGTTTTGAATCATCTTGATCGACGTGCTTATGCTGGAGACGTGTCGGATGAGGCGTCGCAGGGTTTAATCCAAGATATGCGCACCGTTATGCGCGATCTCGTGTCCCGAGGTGGTTGATATGAGTCGCGCTGAATTTGCTGCAACGTTTAATGCCGCCGTATCTGCAGAAGACTGGGCCTTAGTAACGATTCTTGGAGAGCAGGCGGTCGCCGATAATATGGCTTCAAATGATGTTCTTTATAATCTCGGTTTGGCGTATTTGAAACTTGGTAAGGCCCCCATGGCTACTGCTGTATTAGTGTCTATTCCTCCCCGTGATCGCGATGCATCCGTAACGAGTGTATTACATGAGGCATTGCGCCAGACAGACTCGTCAATTGAAGATTTGTCGTTGAGTGCCCATGGCTTAAAATCAAGTTTGGTGATACTTGCAGATTCGATGCCGACAACTGTAATCCATGGTGCAACGATGACTGGCCTTGGGTGTCTTTTGATCTGTGTTTTGGGCTTTATGACAGGCCGGCAAAAAAAAGTTTTGAAGCAGACCTGGACTAAAACCCTTGGGGTGCTGGGTGGCTTGATTCTTCTGGTGTCGTTGATATCCCTGCTGGTTCAAATCAAATTTAGAAGTGACTGGGGGGTAGTGATCGCGCCAGGGGGGGTAGAAGTCCGCGAAGCGGCCGTTGAGACTGCTGGTAGTATTGCTTCGTTGCGGTTAGGTCAACCAGTTTTGGTGTTCGGTGACGTGCGCGGCTCGTGGCTTCAGGTTTGGGATGGATCTGGACATAAGGGTTGGGTGAATGCCTTAGATGTTCGGGTGATCCCGTCGATGTAATCTTGGTCATGATCCGCATTTATAGCTGCACCGATCTTATAGATTGGACACACTGACCCCAACCAGTCGCACGGGAGTGACCCCGGCTTCGGTTTTTGTTTCAAGAAGTTCTTTACAGATTGTGCTTATGGTGTTTGGACAGTCAAGTCTGACAGGTAAAGATTTTGAACGCGTGATGCTTCGGAAGTTTGCGTACTTTAGCTTAAGGGTGATGGTGCGGCCTTGTTTCCCAGCTCGTCGTAGTGACTTCGCAACGCTAGTAGCTAGCCGCTCAATATGGGCATGAAGGGTTGGTAGGTTGACTTCATCGCGTGCTAGGGTATCTTCGCGACCAAAACTTTGTCGTTCCCAAGACGTGATAACGGGGCGATGATCTATGCCCTGTGCTGCCCGGTAGATCCAGTGAGCCATGGATCCAAGTTGCCGCTGTAGTGCGGAGAGGTCGCAGTCCCAGAGATCTCGGCATTTACGGTAGCCAAGATCCCCAAGGCGTTTTTCAGTCGCAGGACCGACTCCATTGATTTTCCTAAGCGGTAGATGTTCCATGAATGCTTGCACTTGATGAGGTTGAACAACGGTTATCCCGTTGGGCTTGTTTATATCAGAGGCGATTTTAGCAACGAGTTTGTTCGGCGCGACGCCGGCGCTGCATGTGAGCCCCAGCTCTTGATGGACGCTTATGCGGATTTGATTTGCGATCTGCGTGGCAAAAAGATTTGGATGATCGGTGACATCGAGGTAGGCCTCATCAAGGGACATCGGTTCAATGGTATTCGTATAGCGTTCAAAGATCGCGCGAACCTTCATGGAAATATCTTTGTAGCGGTCAAATCGCGGTGGTAGGAATACAGCGTGAGGGCAAAGTTTAGCAGCAAGTGTCGTCGGCATTGCTGATTTAACGCCGAATTTTCTTGCCTCGTAGCTTGCGGTGCACACGACACTTCTGGTGCCGGGCTGGCCTCCAACGACGATGGGTGAGCCTTTCAAGTCAGGGCGGTCTAGGAGCTCGACATTAGCGTAAAAAGCGTCCATGTCAACGTGGACAATCTTGCGATTAACGGCTGAGTTTTCTCTTGGTTGCTCCATTAGGGGATGGTACCATACAAAGATATGGTTTTCCACCCTGGCGTAGAGCAAAGTTTTTGAATCACATCAAGGTAATTTGGTGGGCAAGAGAGTCGCTTTCTTAAATCGTTTTAAAAATAGATAGTCAAGGCACATCACTAACCGTGTATCTAAATCTTATGCTGTAGAAATCAATTTTTATGACTTCGTAAATTTTACAGCATCGTATTCTCGGTCGATGAATGAATTTAAAACCATAAATGTTTCCGTGGCTGCAACGCTTGGGATCTTCTGAATTTTAGACGTTAGAAAATCATAAAGCGCCGTCATGTCTTTTGCGATCACTTTTGTTAGAAGGCTATAGCGACCTGTCGTGTAGTGCGTCTCGATGACCTCTGGCATTTTTCGGATCGCCTGGACGACTAAATCATGTTGGCCTGCTTGCACCACTTGAATTCCGATAAAAGCCACAAGATCAAAACCAAGTGCTTTGAGATTGACTCTCGCATGAGTGCCAGCGATCACGCCCAGTTCGCAAAGCTTACGATAGCGACCGTGGATTGTGGCGTTAGAAACTTTGAATTCCTTGGCCAACTCCAAAAACGAGCGTCTGGAATCTACTATCAAGGCATGAATCAACTTGCGATCCAACGCATCAAACATTTCAGGAGTTGTCGTCTGACGCGTCTTGTCAATTTGTCGGCTCATAATCATTTATCCATTACTAAAGTTACAGATTGTCATTATTTAACAAAAAATTTTAATATTTATCACAAAAATAACTATATTCAGTCAATTTTGGTGAACAAAATGCTCAATATTTTAACATGACCTCATCTGCCAACGTATGTTTGGCAAACAATTTAAGGAGTAGAGTTATGAAATCAAAGAAAGTGTTTATCGTTTTAGGGTGTTCAGTTCTGGCAACGGCGATTTCAACAGGGGCGCTTGCTGACAGGTACATTGGAGACATGCATGTATGGAAGTGTTCCGTGGATGGGATCCCAGAATACGAAGAAGATCGGGCGGAGGCCGAGGCCTTAAGATCTGGCATGCTGTCTATGAGCTCCGTGCAATGGAGTCTTGGCGACGTCCAGCCGTCGCCATTTTATTGGGGATATCTGTGTCGTCCCAGATGGTCCTCGGGTGAATGCCAAATGGTACGCGTCCCCCTGCCTACACCAGGCGGATTTAGATTTAGTGTCTCAGTTGCGCAGGGTGTCACGCAGATCCCTAGTCCAGAGCAGATCGTTGGTATTGCAAAGTCGATGGCAAAGTGCGGTATCTTTATGGCAGCTCATCCTTTCTGATTCCTGATTTAGTGTCCGACTGCGGCGCGTTTCTGTGATCTGACGGCGCGCTGCAGCGTTCATTTTGCGGGAACGCAACCACTGTCGAACGCATCTTTAAATCGCTCAAAACGGAGCATATCTATCACGAAGCCTTTTATAACAGATCAAGGATTCTCTCTGCGCCAGGTTACCGGAGATAGTGGGCAAGCGCCAAGTGATGCTTACAGAGGACCAAATATTGGCTTTCATGGCGGCTCCTCTGGATTCATCGCCGCACCGGGATTCTGGCGTCGTTTGGTTTTGGTAGGTGGCGCTATTGCTGAAGTTCTTCGGATCGTTGGCTTAATAGCCGTTGTTCAACTGGTTTTTTAGGGGCTATGCCTTCGGCATTTCGTCCGCTCGATTCGCGCTAGGAATGTCTTTTTCGTGCGAATCGTCCGTTCCAAAGATCCTGCAAGAAATTTTTCCATGGGAGAATCTCGATTCCCTCCTCCAGACGTGGACGATCCTCGTTGCACACCAGAATGTAATCGGTGCAGATGCCTTCCTCTTTTAATGCGACAAGCCCCCGAAGGTGCCTGTGATTTATAGTCTTGGAAGACTTTACCTCGATCGCGATTCGTCCGTCTAAAACAAAATCGACTTCAAATTTGGATGTAGATCGCCAAAAATTAAGGGTTGCGAGAGGTTCGAAATAATCGATCCAGGATTTGATCTCCATCATAATATACTGCTCAAAAAACTCGCCCCACTCCGTTTGCTCAGGGACGATTGTTGGAAGTTGGCGCAGCGTGCGGACAACTCCTGTGTCAAAAAAATAAAATTTTGCCGTATCGATTGCCTTTCGCTTGGCCGTCCGAGTAAATGGCGGCACTTCCCATGCAAGTAAGGTATCGTAGAGAACCTGGAACCAATTTTGGACAGTCGCGCGCGAGATCTGTGAATCGCTAGCAATCGAGGTGTAGTTTATGAGTTGTCCGTTTGATAACGCTGCAACTTTGAGAAAACGGCTAAACGCCGGCAAATTTCGTGCGACGCCCTCTCCTGAAATTTCTTCTGTTAAATAGCGACCGACATACGACCCTAAATCCTCGTCAGGGTCATCGGCCAAATAGTGGCTGGGTATCATCCCATGATTAATAGCCCGGGAGATGTCGAAGTTTTCATCCTTCAATTCCTGGTAAACAAAGGGATGGAAGAATCTGTCGCGTCCTCGACCGCCAAGTAAGTTGGCGCCAGATCGGCGAAGTTTTCGCGCGCTTGATCCTGTCAGCAGGAAGCGAATGTGGCGCTCTTCCATCATAAGATGAACCTCGTCTAGCAGTAACGGGCACTTTTGAATCTCATCGATGAAAATGATGCAGTCTTTCAGGTCTTTTAATTCGACTTCCTTGCGGATCAGCGTGGGGTCCGCCATTAGCCGTAGAAGCAAGCCTTGATCTAAAAGGTTGTATGACAGGGCTACGAACGGGGCAATCTGCTGGCGAACGAAGCTGGATTTCCCGGTCTGCCGGGGGCCTAGTAGGATCACCGTCTTGGTCTGAAGCAGGTTTTCTATCGGTATAAGTCGTTGAATATACTTCATATATTTATATAGGCACCTCTGTTGGCGATTATAATGGAAAATGGCCAATAGAGTTATCGTAGCGTAAAAATCCATGGTTGAGAAGTCGGTAAATTGTCAATTCCTGGTGATTTCGGCCCAAGCTAAGATTGGTTGTCGTTTAATCCTTCCTAACACCAATTCGTGAATGCCTTTTGAATCTATTGATCACGGGCAACGTCCAAGGACGAGATGCGGCCAGAAAGGTCACGTTTTTCATGGAGTCATCGACAAATCGACCATCAAGTTTGATGAGTTCACGGAGTTCAATGATCAGTTGGTTCATCTTCCTAGTGAGGATCCCCAGAGTTGCGGATGACATCCAACCCGTTAGCATCCAATATTGTTCGGCTTCGTTATCAAAATCTGACTGCAAAAAATCAGCTTTGATCTGATCCGCGTATAACGAAGCAAGCAGGCCATCAGTCGGCCAGGCAACGTTTTGTGACACTCGAGCCTTGTATTGACCGTTAGGTTGCAACGTGATGACATTGACTTTGTCCAACTGCCGCAAGTAGCGATCCACCTCTTTTTTATCATAGTCATAGTTGGCGATTATTTTAGAGACGGATTTGCCGGATAACAGAAGATAAAAAAATGCAAAGAGCTTCTCATCAGAAGCCAAAATTCGGTCTTGTTCTATGGTCAGGGTGTTGGATTTGCCTCTAGCTGTGAGGTCGGGGTCCATTAGATCATCAAGGCTGATGTTAAGATATGTACAAATCTGCTCAAGCCTTTTTAGCGAAAAAGCCTCCTGCTTAAAAGCACGCTTTACGCCCGCCTCGGTCATAGAAAGCGCATCTGCAAGCTGCGCATAGGTTTTTCCTTTTGCCTTTAGCAGTATCTTTATGCGGTTTACAAGCATAGTGGCGAGGGCCATGGGAGTTCCTTTGTTGGCTGATCTAAAACTCCTTGGAGAGTTTTTGACGGTTAAGGGAATTGAGTTTTAAAATGAATGCTTTCTCCTCAAGATATGGCATCATCAGGCAGACTCCAAAACTCATTGAGGCTAAAGTCCTTCAGTAAATGAGAGGTTTATCAGGGCTCACGGTCCAGTATACTATTAATATACTAATTAAAATAGGGTTGTTTATTATGTTCGGATGGCTTAGGTATCGCTGCACTTGTCGGACTAACCACCCATTTGAGAGGAACACGATAATGAAAATCTGGATGTTTATAATTACTGCCGCTGTGGCTCCAATGATTGATAAGGCGCTCGCTGGCCCACTATCGGAAACCTATGAACGCTACGAAGGCGGCTCGCTTGAATCCGAAGCTTCCTTGATTGAAGGACTGCTAGAAAAATTTTCTGTTTTGCAACGCGCGAATGCGACTGGGGGAAGGCTGCACCGCGGAACCCATGCCAAAGGCATTTGTGCTGATGCTAAGTTTGAGGTGTTTGAGCCGGGCAAACCATTGCTTGCTGTTGGGTTATTCAAACAGGCGGCCATTTACCCGGCCCGCGTGCGGTTTTCAAATGGATCTTCAAGCATTAACTCTGACCGTGCGCCAGATGCGCGAAGCTTATCGTTTGCCGTCGACCTTGGGCAGGGGCGCCGTCAGGATTTTTCGATGAACAATGCGCCGATTTTTCCGATTCCGTCTTTACGCGGGTTTAATGTTGTCCTTCAGGTTGGGTTTGTCCGAGCTGGCGCATTTCGTGAAGCTGTGGCGGCGGGTGCAACGGCCGCGGAGGCGGGTAAGATCGCAACACAGGCTGTGCAGGCGTATTTTGCGAAGCATCCCGAAGAGGCGCCGATTTTTGCGCAGATCCAAGCTCTTGGATCGGATGTATCCAGCCGGCCAGCCGACAGTTATCGCACGATCCGCTACTGGAGTGGCTCAGCGTTCAAATATGGCGAGGCGCAGGCGGCAAAATTCGCCGTGACTCCGTGTGACGGTGTGCGCGAACGGCAAACTCCAGAGGGTGCCTCGGACACATATTTGCAGGACGATGTTCGTGAACATCTAATGGAGCGGGGTGAGTCTGTCTGTTTTGACTTTCATGTGCAGTTGCTGGATGCCAGCCAGATGCGGTTGCAAACCAGCCAAGGAAACGAGGCTTTGGAACCATGGCAATGGGTAGAAGACGTGTCCTTGGATTGGGATCTTGCTGGAGCGCCGTTTCATAAAGTTGGGCAACTAACGATCAAGCCAGGTTCGGTTTACCGTGATGAAGTATGTGATGATGTGACGAATGCTTTTGATGTGATGACCAATAGCCTACCCGAGCACCGAGGTCTTGGGCGTATTAATCGTGGCCGTTCCCAAGTTGAGCAAGCTAGCCAACAAAGACGAGGTCAATAAGATCCAGGGCTGATAGCCCTGTGTGCTGACATCGAATTTTGCAACTGCAGATGCGCTGGGCGCAGTCGAGCTTCGACTCAAGGAGTTGGCGAGCATGGTTGAAAATATGTGTGTCGTAGGCTGATGTGGATAGTAGTGCGACATTATGAAGAGCGCCTTGGGCTTATCATCCCACCTGAGGTAGGCTAGCCTTCAAGAGCGTAAGGAATCTCGTCGTGCGTAAAGGTGTTCGGTGGGATAATGGTACTTTGATCTTGTCATCCCAAATGAGTTATGCGAACCTTAACGAGCGTATGGGATCTGCTTGAAGCAGAAGGGTTTACGGGATAATGGCACTTGTTTCCGGTTAATAAAATAAAGGAATAGCATGGTTATTTCTGATTTTTATTACTATTTTGGAGAATTATGACAGCCGAAAACGATGAGAAAAAAATAAGTTGGTTCAACTGGTATTGTGAGCAACTCGAAAGTGGAATTTTCAAGCCAGAGGAACCTGGATACTATTTTACTTGCCCGTGCTGTGGCTATCCGACCCTTGGTGAAAGGGGCACCTACGAAATCTGTGAAATATGTAATTGGGAAGATGATGGGCAAGACTCTCATAATTCTGAGAAAATTCTCAGTGGTCCCAATAAAAATTACTCATTATCCGAATGTCGCGAAAACTTTGAGAAACACCATACCATGTATAGGTCAGAAGACGAAAAATTTAAATCGAAGCCCAGGATTGAGTGGGCGAAATCTATCGTAGGTGAGCTGAGCGATTTTCGCTGGAAAGGGAGAGTCAAAATTACTGAAACAATCAAAAAGATACTTGAAGGTGCTCCTAAATACTAAGAGCCTATTCAATAGTTTAAATTTTGCAACAGTATGACCAAAACAGTAGCCAAACCCTTCAACAACTTATTACGTTAATCAAAGCCCAATTAGGGAGGCAGGAATCACAGCGACACCATCTTTCCTTCGATATGCGGCTGGTCCGGTATTGATGACAACCGCATCCAGCAAATCGACCCCTAGTTTTCTTTCCAACCATTTTAAATTCCGAACGTCGTCATCATTAATGGATGAACTAAGCTTTACTTCGATGGCCAGCACCTTTTGGTCCGAACGTTCAACGATCAAATCGACTTCATGCTGCCCTCCTTTGGTGCGAAGGTGCTTGACTTTGGCTTCTACAGCTTGTGCCAGTACTCGAATTGAAAGTGTGACTAAAGACTCGAACAGATTGCCCAATAGGGTCCCGTCACGAGGGATTGGCTGAGAAGTTCCTTTAGCATCCAGTAATGCTTGTTCGTCTAACCCCAATAGCTGCACCGCAAGTGCCGGATCAGCGAGTTGGTGTTTTGGCGGTTGCGCAAGGCCACTAAGATGATTTCTGGAAGGGACCCAGGCGGGGATAGGCTCTAATATCCACAGTCGCTCAAGAATATCCTTGTATGGTTGAACAGTTGTTTTTGCAGGTTTATTTCCTTCTCCACCAGTTGAGGCGTCGCGGATCGTTTCAAACGATGCCGTCGTCGAAGTCGCAGCTGCATACGCGGCCATCCAACGTCTAACACCTTCGGGGTTGCGAACATTGAGTCCTTGTTCTTGAAAATCACGATCGACAATTCGCATCAAGTAACCGTTCAGCTGTGCCCGCAAAGCGCGCCCGGAAAGATGCCGCATCCCTGGAAATCCAGATCGGACAATTTCTTCGACATACCCAACCAGACCGAAATTAGTTTCTCCAGAAATCTGTGCTCTATTGCCTCGAATTAGCTCGGCAAAGCTGACCGAAGGTCTGGCGATCTTGCGCTCTGACAGCGCGAGCGGGCGCATGCGCACCGTTACGATTCTTCCAGCTCCAGAGTGAGTTGGCGGATTGGTAGGGCTTGCAGAACCGGTTAACAAGAACTGATTTGGTTTAGAGTTCATGTCCACCGCTCGCTTCACGGTATCCCAGATTGCAGGTATCCTCTGCCACTCATCAAGGAGGATCGGCCTTTCGCCCCTAAGCAGTTGGTGAACATCTGCGCTTGCAATCGCTTGAATCGCCGGATCGTCGAGTTCGCGGACCGTTTTAGCGACGCGTTTAGCTGTCTCAGTTTTTCCGACGCCCTTAGGACCTTCAATGGACACAGCCGCCAAGCTCCCTAACAGCTCAGCAACCTCGCGATCTATAACCCTCTCGAAATACTTCATATAAACAAAGCCTTACAACTTAATGGCTACCGTTTAGACAGCCATTACACTACCATTCGGCATAGATTTACGCAACCATTAGTCAAATTTTTAGCAGTGGTTCCCGGAATGGAAATTCCAGTTAATATAAAGAATTCAGGTGGTTAACAAAGATAAAGAAATTTATACCGCCTGGTTATGGCAGTGAGATTTTTGGTTTTAGGAAACTGAGGTTTGCCAACCCGATCCTCTCACTCTCGAAGACGTTACGATTCAGAATATTTTGGCCAGTATTCAAAAAATCAAGAGTAGACGATTAAGTCTTGCCCACTCAGAGCTAACATCTTTATTCAACATGTACCATTATACCGCAAAACACCGCTGCGTAGAACAGATCCGCGACGACTCACTTCGTTCGTCTGGGGATGAATGCGGTTTATCGTGATCGTGGTGTGTGTCTCAAGAGTCTTTTCTGGCGCGCTTCTTTCGTAGTGTGTTACTTTAAAAACATCGGGTTATGAACGAGTTTTTTAATGTACATTGACATTCCAAAATCACTCTATCAAAAGTCCTCTGTCGTTGTTGCCCAGCAACTCATCGGCTGCCGCCTGGTTTTAGATCTTCCCTGCGGTGGCGAAGTTGGAGGAGTCATCGTCGAGACAGAGGCATATTCTTCCGGCGATCCAGCCTGCCATGCCTGGCATCTTGAGCAAAAACGTCTTACTCGTCCAGAGGCGACGGGTCGTGGTGTTGAGTTGTTTGGCCCGCCTGGATTTACCTATGTATATTTGAATTATGGTATGTATTGGTTGCTAAATATTATCACAGAACCTGAGGGATCACCCGGTGCCGTATTGATCAGAGCGATTGAGCCGAGCCTCGGTGAGGGTGTCTTCTGGCGGAACCGCCCGAGAGTCACAAAGCGTGAAAACCTCGCCAACGGGCCGGGTAAACTGACCCTTGCTATGGGAATAGATCAAAGGCATCACGGGATCAGTGTTACGGATGGGTCCCTTCGCCTTCAAAGGCCCCGACGTCGTCACGTTGTGCTCGAGTGTTCTACGAGGATCGGTATCACGAAAGGCACAGACCGACCTTGGCGTTTTTTTATTAAAGGATCTCCGTTTGTCTCGCCAGGAAAGCCGTCGTAGGCATTGCGTTGCTTGGTTTTCACATCCAGAGTTTTTTTAGGCTGTAAATCACGCGTTGCGGCATCTTGGGCCCATGATGCAGTGGCGTAGCTACGGGGGTTCATGTTTAAATCTTTTTAACTATCGAATTTCGTTGCGGTCTGATGGTTTGACTGGTTACGATACCGTGCCAAGTAAAGTCCTGTTAGCACCATGATGAGGAGTTGTGGGATGCAGTTATTTTTGAGTCCGATTTTCCGACACTGGAATGGTTTATTGATGCTCGCTTTATCCTATTCGCTGGATGGCGTCGCTGCGTCTGCTGCTGGTGATGAGTCGTGTCTCTCATTGCCAGAGGCTGCGTCGATTGTTTTTACTCGCTCCGAGCGAGTATTGATCGAGCAAACAGAGGTTGGTATTGCATCTGAGCAGTATCAAGCAGCGAAATCCGCTAAGTTACCGACGGTTCAAGGAATAGCCTCGATTTCAAAGCAAGACTCGTCGGCAGTTGGGCGAGGCAAGGAGGTCGAGAGCCTTCCTGCCACAGCTAAGTTATCGGTTGTGCAGCCGTTATACGCAGGAGGTGGTGAATATGCTGCCGAGAGAAGGGCGTTGCTGGTGCAACAGTCAAAGGAGAAAGCTGCCGAAGGCGCGCGTATTCAGGTGGCTCGAGAGCTTATATCAAAGGCATACGAGGTCGTGCGTACTCAGTCCGAGTGGCGATCAGCAGTGAAGTTTCGAGATCTTGCTCAAAAGCGCTTAAGGGAGATCAAGGGGCGTGTGGCTATTGGGCGATCAAAGTCGGCTGATGGGCTAGGCGCTGAGGCTCAGGTTGCAAATTCTGAGGCGCAGGTTGAAGCGGCGCAATTAGCGTTAGAGGCTGCAAAGCGACAGCTTTCATTTTTTCTGGGAAAGGATGCCTCGAACGTGTGCCCGTCGCCAGAAGGAACAATGGGGGCCTTTACGTCTTGGGATCAGCTGCGGCAAAAAGTTTTAGAACGATCAGATCTGGTCGCCCTAGACAAAACTCTGCTAGCGGCGTCAGAGCAGGTAGGCATTGCTCGCTCTGGACACTACCCATCTATTGATTTAGGGGGGAACTATTACTTTAGGCGACCTGAATCTCAGAAAGCTCTAGGGAGTTGGGATGTGACATTATCCGCCAACGTTCCCATTTACTCCGGAGGACTTGTTTCGTCGAAAGTTAACGAGTCTTTGGCCGTTGAGCGTAAACAGTCACTCGTGGTGGCTCAAGCAAAGCGAGACGCTGAGGAGGAGGCTCGAGAGCTTTGGGAGTCGTTTTCAAAGAGTCGCTCGCGACTCGCGTTTCTCGAGAGTGCGGCAAAAAAGTCAGATCAGTATTACCAAGTTGTAACATCCGATGAACGCAAGGGTCTTGCCACTAGCTTGGAGTCGTTGCAAGCCTTAACCTCAACCATAGATGCGCAACGTGCGGTGGAAGGTTTGAAAATTAAGATCGGTGAGATGATCCGACAGATTCAACTTGTGGCTGGCGATGTGGAAGGGGGCTTAAAGTGAACATATCTGAGCTATCGATTCGCCGACCTGTGTTTGCCTGGATGCTGATGATCAGTTTGATTTTGTTTGGTTGGTTAGCCTTTCGAGGGATGGGGATTAGTCAGCTCCCAGACGTAGATTTTCCTGTAGTTTCCGTATCAACGACCCTTGAAGGGGCGTCGCCTGAGGTGATGGAGTCTGAGATTGTAGACTTGATTGAAAACGCAGTCATCTCGGTGGAAGGTATTACATCGATATCGAGCACGGTCAGACCGGGGTCCGCTTCTGTCAGCTTGGAGTTTGATTTAAATAAAAATTTAGATGTCGCCGTACAGGAAATCCAAACAAAGCTCGCACAGGTGCAAAGACGTCTGCCCAAAGATACGGAAGTGCCAAGTGTTTCCAAATCAAACCCAGAAGATCAGCCCATTCTATGGCTTGCCGTGTCGTCGGATACGATGTCGAGGCGTGATTTGATGGCTTTTGCTCGTGATCAACTGCGTGCAAAGTTTTTAACAATACCCGGGGTGTCAGACGTTAACATGGGCGGCCTGGTGGATCCAGCGATGCGAGTAGATCTATCTCAGGCAAAGCTGTCGCGGTATGCAATGACGGTCTCCGATGTGGTGGGTGCCATAAAGTCGGAACATGTTGAGGTTCCCGCTGGCCGGATTGAAAATAAAGATAAAGAGCTATCGATTCGATCGGTCAGTGAGGCGTCCTCTGCTGATGAGTTAGGGGCGATACCCATTGCGCGCCGGGGGGGAAGCCCTGTCTACAGCCAGATTAAGTTGAACGATATTGCCACTGTCGAGGATGGTCTCGCCGATGCCCGACGGCGTAGCAGAGCGATGGGGTCTCCCGCCGTAGGTCTCGGTATAAAAAAACAGCGTGGCGCTAATTCCGTAGCGGTAGCAAAAGCTGTCAAAACTCGTTTGGAGGAGCTCAAGGGTGGGTTGCCAGAAGGCATGGCTATTGGTGTTAATTTTGACTCTACAAAATTTATCGAAGAAAGCATTGAAGAACTAAACTTCACCATTGTCTTAGCTGCAATCTTTACGGCCTTTGTTTGCTGGCTCTTTTTAGGTTCAATATCGGCGACTTTTAATGTGATTCTAGCAATTCCGACCTCCATTATAGGTTCCTTTGTTGTTTTGAGGGCGCTGGACTTCACGCTGAATCTGTTTACGTTGTTAGGTCTCTCGCTGGCTATCGGGATTGTTGTCGATGACGCTATCATGGTGCTAGAAAATATCGTCCGACATCGAGAAATGAAAAAAGGCAAGGCAAAGGCCGCGCGCGACGGAGCAGTGGAGATTGGTTTTGCGGCACTTGCTGCGACGTTAGCCGTTGTTGCTATCTTTCTTCCTGTAGCTTTTATGAAGGGACTCATTGGGAAGTACTTCTTTCAGTTTGGTGTCACCATATCGGTAGCTGTTCTTTTGTCTTTGCTCGAGGCGTTGACGCTTGCGCCAATGCGTTGTGCGCAGTTTCTTTACGTGGGGCCACGAACAACAAGGATTGGGCGTGGCATTGAACTTGGTTTGGATCGGTTAGCTTCGTTTTATCGGCAATCTCTTCCGGTTGCTCTTAGATATCGATGGATCGTTCTAGGGGTGAGTGTTGTGATTTTTGCAGGAAGTCTACTCCTTGTTAAGTCCCTAAGAAAGGAGTTTGTACCTCCTCAGGATCAAGGGTCGTTACTGATTCGCTTGAAGGCTCCTGAAGGGTCGTCTCTTGACTACACTGATCGGAAGATGGCAGAAGTGGAAGACGCCGTGGCGGCTATGCCTGATGTTGCACGGTACTTTGGCTCGGTTGGTGGCTTTGGTGGTGGTGATGTGAGCTCAGCAGTTTTATTTGTCACCTTAAAGCCTCTTGCCGAAAGGCAGGTTGACTCCGTGCTTAAAAGACTCCCGAGTCAACAAGATTTTGCAGGGAAGCTGCGCAAGGATCTTTCAGGGATTAAAGGCATTCGAGCGTTCGTGCAAGACTTGTCACTGAGTGGTTTCGGCGGACGTCGTGGTTATCCGGTCGAATTTAACTTAAAGGGTCCGGATTGGAGTGCTCTTACGGGCTTTGTAACGCCGATCAAAGGCATCATGGAAGAGTCTGGTTTAGTGACCGATGTTGATACGGATTACCGCGGTTTTGTCGATGAGGTCCATGTTAAGCCAAATCGGCAGAAAGCTGCTGAGCGAGGCGTCAGTGCAGCCGATATTGGTGAGACCGTCGGGGCCCTGTTCGGTGGTGTCACGGCGGGATCGTTCTCGCGAGGGGGTAATCGCTATGACGTAAGGGTTCGACTTGTTCCTGGCGAGCGAGCTGATCCAAAGGATGTTCGTAACATCATGCTACGAAATAACCGTGGTGAACTGGTATCATTGTCGGAGGTCGCAACGGTGACGGTGGAGAAAGGTGTGACCAGCATTACAAGGCAGGACCGTGAACGAGCAATATCGTTCTACGCAAATCTTGCACCAAAAGTGTCCCAGGCGGATGCGATTAATAAGTTGCAGAAGGATATAGCAGGGATTTTACCGCCGGGATACCGTGTCGTATCTGGGGGGAGCTCGAGTTCATTTAAGGAAGCCTTTGGTGGTTTGACGTTCGCTCTGCTTCTGGGTGTGGCGGTAGCCTATATGGTGTTGGCGGCTCAGTTTAATAGTTTTATTCACCCCATCACAGTTTTGCTTGCCCTGCCGTTTTCGATCACAGGCGCCTTTTTAGCGCTGCTGATCATGGATCAGAGCATTAATATTTACAGTGCTATTGGAATTATTTTGCTAACCGGAATTGTGAAGAAGAATTCTATTCTTCTGGTTGATTTTACGAATCAGAAGCGTGAAGAAGGGCTTGGTGTCAGTGAAGCTTTGGTCGAGGCTTGCCCAACCCGCCTTAGGCCGATATTGATGACGTCCATGTCGACAATCGTGGCGGCATTACCTGCGGCGATGACGTTTGGTCCCGGCGCTGAGTCGCGGGCGCCGATGGCTGTTGCTGTGATCGGCGGTGTTATGGTGTCTACCGTATTGACCTTATTTGTTGTTCCGTGTTTTTATAGTCTGATGCCAGGCTCTCGCTATGTATCCGATTTAGATTGAGTGCCGGTCTTAAATTGGAAAAACATCAGCATGTCTAAATATGACGGCAGATTTCACTATGGCTTATTTTTTGGGTGCATGATTTTTAGCATAGGTGTGACGTCATCGAACCTGTGACTCTTGTTTTTAGAGGGTGTCGATGCGCTTTTAAAATTTACATAAATTATAGGATAATCTTAACCCAGCGTTTAACCTGTGCTGTAGGTTCTCCGCGTACTATCAAGTTTAGAACAATTACGGAGGGCTAAACCATGCATGTAACAGCGCGGATCACAGGGACGGGGCACTGTGTGCCTGATCGAGTTGTAACGAATCTAGAGCTATCACAGATGATGGATACGTCAGACGAGTGGATCCAACAGCGCAGCGGTATCCGCGAGCGTCGATTTGTTGATCCAGGTGCTGCACCGTCGGATCTCGGTGTAAAAGCTAGTCGTGACGCTCTTGCAATGGCTGGCGTTAAGCCTGAGAACGTTGATTTACTCATCGTTACCACTCTGTCGGCCGAGCATACGTTTCCAGGTACTGCGGCCTTTATTCAGCGCAAATTGAATCTTAGAACCGTTCCAGCGTTTGATTTGCGGGCGCAGTGTTCAGGATTTTTGTATGGCATGGCTGCCGCAAAATCATTTATTGATAGCGGTCAGTATAAGTGTGTGTTGTTGGTTTCGGTCGAAGTTCAATCAAGGGCCCTTGATTTTAGTGATCGTGGTCGCGATACGGCAGTTCTATTTGGTGACGGTGCAGGCGCGGTGGTTATTGAGCCCAGTGCAGATCCTGAACGTGGCATTATGAATGTGACGCTACACAGCGAAGGTGAACATGCCGAGCGTCTTTGGGTTGAGTATCCGAGTATGGCTCATAGTCCTCACATTAGCTCAGATATCGTCGCCGAAGGGGGCGTCTTCCCCAAGATGGATGGAAAATTTGTATTTAAACATGCAATAACACGCCTGCCTGAAGTCGTGAACGAGACGCTATCAAGTCAAAATTTGAAAGTTGCCGATATTGACACATGGCTGTTTCACCAAGCAAATCTTCGCATCAATGAGCACGTTGCCGCCTTGTTAGGAATTACCCCCGAGCGCTGTCCGTATAATATTGATCGGTTCGGTAATTGTTCATCGGCGTCTATCCCAATCCTTCTTGATGAACTCGTTCGCTCAAGCCGCGTGCGTTCGGGTAGCCTTATCTGTCTAGCTGCTTTTGGATCTGGATTCACCTGGGGTGGAGCTGTGATCCGCTGGTAAAATGGTTTGGCTTTGATAGACTATGTACACGTGACCTCGGTTGCTGGCTTGGATCGGTTACGTAATGTCAGTTTTTTTGACACGCGCGTGAGGATTTGTTGATGGATTATCAGTGACTAAGCCTCTGGCCCCGTAATTGCATCAGGGTTGGCGTCGCCTGAACGCGGCAAGGATTTTTGATTTTACGGTTGTAGTATACCATCTGCGGCGGAGGGTTTAACGTGTCTTTTAAGTACTTGTTGATTTTTAATATTTTGTTGGTTTCTTGTAGTGGACGAGACAAGTCGTTTATCTCGAGATCCGAACCAGCAACCCTTTTCTGATGGAACGATGTGGCTTGTCAGTCGTGAGACTATAGAGGTCCAGCCAGGCGTGGATTCTGTCTGGGTTCAGACAATTGCAGTGAAAATTGATAAGCTTGATTTGACCGCACAGACTGTTGACTTTAGTTATAAAGTGATTGAGTACCGCAAGAAATGATAGCTGTGGACAACGCTGACTGCATTTGCTCCCAATTTGGTCGTGGGCGGGTTTTATGGGCGTGTATGGTTCTCACAGTTATTCTCATCTAAATGATGTAGTTTTGATATTCGTTCAAACAATGTCAGCGAAAGTTAAGAGGTGACCCAGGATGGTCGCCTTTATTTTTAAACGCAAAATTATTTTGGTCTATCTGGTGGACGTAAGGGATCCGTCTACGTATGAATGAAATCTTTACAAGTTGCGTCGACTACTCTTATACTTCTGATGTTGGATTTTGGACGTCAAAATTTTGAGTAGGAGTTGAGCGTGTTAAATAGATTTAAGTGTGCCAATTTGACCTGTATGATCGTGCTTGCAGTTTTAATGGGTGGGTGTGTGTCTGCGAGTTTTAATGTACCAAACAATCGTTTTATGACCCCCGAAAATAACGGTAGCTTTCTTCGAACAAAGGCGGCCGTGGGTTATGGCAGCAAATCAAAGATGACGCTTGCCGATGTGTCTAGCGTAATAACAAATACCGTGGAAAAACCCAAAGCGCAAACAGATGACGGCGTATTTGCTCTAGCAGAAATGTCCCTTGTCCCAATGGTCGATGTATTTTACGGGGCGACGGGGGTGGGGCTAAAGGTGCAGGTCCTAGGTGAATCGACTGAAAAGGCGGAGGCGGGCAACATATCCCTTGCATTTGCAGTCGCTGGGGAAAACGCTACTAATAAAAATACGACTAAGGGAACATCAGGGAGTGAATCGTCGGAGACAGTGGGGGCTGCTAAGTATATTTTTGTCGACACAATGGCCCTCGTAGGGTACCGCGCTAGTATAAATAACTTGATTTATCTTAATGTGGCGTCGAATTTCATACGGGCCAAGGGTTCCATTACGTCTAGATCGGAAAGTAATGGTTTGACAACTGTGTCTGAAGTTAAAACCCCGTCATATCGGGGACGGGAGACTAGTTTTCTTCTGGGATTGCAATCTTCGTTTACAACGTTCTTTTGGATGATCGAACCCGGATACTCACTTGCGAGTATCGGCGAAGGGGACCAAAAGGCGGAGGTTAAGAGGTTTACTCTCGGCGGAACCCTAGGGGTGAAGTTTTAGTCTGGATGCTAGCGCCTCACTGGTTTAGGTTGTTTAGGATTTAAACCAGTTGGCTAGCAAAGCAGCTAACGTGTGGGGACTTAAGTAAAAGCCGATGTCTTAACTATGTCTGTGTTCAGCTGTCGACACTCGGGGGATAGAAAGCTATTTAGAGTTGACGCGAGATTGGCTGTTTTTCGTCCTTTCGCGCCCAATGTGTTGTTCTGATGACGCGCAGCTGCTGCTCTTCATCGATTTGCTATCTAGGCCAGGGTTTCTCCATGGATAGCCCAAGCAAACATCCGCAGATACATCGCACCTCCGATATGGGCTCCATCTTCGAGGTCTCGGATATCTTGCTCCGATAAATCGGCAGCTGTTAATGCATCAAGAATCTGGTCTCCGTGGGGTAGCTCGTCATGCTGGTGAATCACAAGAAAACGCGTGTTTCTTGGATTGAGATAGTTGGCATTGCTCATGAGTCTTTTGATGACATCACCATTTCCCGCTGCGATATTTTCCAGTATACATGTCGCTCCAAGGCGGATGAATGGTTGAGTCTGAACAATTTGATTGAAGTAGGCCCACCAAAGCTTTACATCTAAGCAGGCTGGTTCAATGTCGGCATTGAGGTTTTCAATGTCTTTTGCGGCAATCAAGTAATGAGGCTCTTCTTCTTGTCCAAAGTTAATTAGAAACTTGCGTAAAGATTTTTTGTGGGCCATGGTCGGGTTTGCGGCACAGGCAAAGAAGTGTCGTTGGACATCTTTGGTCAGATGATACTGCATCGATAAATAGCGAACGTAGCGGTCTTGGGTCAGTCCGCCAGATGCTTCGACCGCGGTTAGGCGATCGCGAAACTTCAGTTGGGTTGACTTGATGAGAGCTTGCAGCTTTTTCATGCGACAGTCCTTTCTATGAGATGTAGGCGTTGCTGTTTGGTTTTTCTGTATATCCAAACACTTTGCAGGTCGGTAAGGCCGCGTATACTGACGTCGTCGATTTGTTGCCAGCCGCTATTATCGTTCACCTGCATGGTGGATGAGGCGACGATGGCGCATTGAAGATCTTTGCACTGACCTTCCAAACGAGCAGCTAGATTAACTGTAGCGCCGATACTGGTGAACTCAACGCGGTTCGTAGATCCGATGTTTCCAGTGATCGCAGGTCCTTTGTTTAAGCCAATGCCGATTTGGATTTCAGGTTGGCCGCTACCACGATGAGTTTCGTTAAATTGATCGACGCGCTCCAGCAAAGTCAATGCCGCCCGAATTGCGTCCTTGGTATCGCAAGATCCAGTTCCCGAAGATCCCCAGGTGACCAAAGCGCCGTCTCCAAGGTATTTATCCACAGTACCGCCAAACTCAGAGATCGTCGGTTCTAGAATCGAGAAGAATTGGTTGAGGAGATTTACTGTTGCCGTCGGTGTCAACGATGCCGCTAATGTTGTGAAGCCTCTAATGTCAACAAACATCGCGATGATCTCACGCATCTGGCCCCCCAAGACAGGAGCGTCACGCCCCAGGCTTTCAGCTACGACGGCGGCGGGGACATACTTTTGGAAGTGATTCCGGAGGCGTTCTTCTCGCTCGAAATCAGCTCGCTTGTCAAGGGCTACTCCTAGTTGCTGGCCCAGACGCTCCAAGACTTTGATGTCGCGCTTTCCAAGGGCGCGATGCTTGGCTTGTTGGTCGGCCACGAGAACGCCCCAGCCGCCAGCTCGACCCGGGATTTGGACAATCACGAAACCCTGGCTATCAAACTTTAGGAGAAGTTCACGGGAAGCTTCATTAAGTTGGAAAAGATGTGCTTCGATATCGTTTATAACGATCGGATTTCCAGTGTGGAAGACTGATGAAAGGAATACTGCGTTTTCTCTTCTTGTCTTGATATCGACGGCAAATTTCCAAAGTATACTTGCATGTTCTTCAACCCCGGATATAGCTGCAGTCTGTAGGGTTGTGTTTGAATCGTTACGCAGCATGACAAAAGCGCGGTCAAAGCGGAAGTTTTGGCATGCCGCCTTGAGCGTTGTATCCAAGATGCCATGAAGGACTTCGTTGCGTTGAATGTCTCGAGATGTTTGTTCCAAAATTCTAGCTTCCCGGTACATCTCGTCAACCCGATGCTTTGACTCTTGAAGCTCAGAATACTTTTCACCCGCGTCTTGTTGGAACACCTCAAATTCTCGTGAGGCTGATTTAAATCTTTTGCTTTGGCGCCAGAGGTTGATGACGGAGGCGAGATTGGTAAAGATGAGGCAGCTAAATGCTGCTACAGCAAATTTTGCGCTTCTTTCAGGGGTGATCATCGAGGCTAATTGGTACCCTGCCATCGTCATCCCTATGCAGCCCATGGCGTAAAGAAGCGGTGCTCTATTGGCGTTGTTTTCCCACTCGAGTTCGTAGGTGCAGGATTGGTGACCCTCATATACGCAGGTTGTTTTTCTAACCTGACCATTACTTTTTGACATGAGCTTAATGAGTGCTGCAAACGATGATTGCCAGTTTGTGCAGCTCTCTTGTCGCCGGGGTAACAGCGATTTGGCAGTCGTTCCGAGCGCAATGGTGACGCCATTTGGTTTCTTCTTAACCAGCTCATAGGTTCTGGTGCGATTAAATTTTTGACCAACCCGAGTGAGGTGTTCAAAAACGGTATGAAGCCTCATGATGTGTTTTAGGAAGTAGTAATTGACACCCTGGATGTCAGGTTCAAGAGAGCGTATCCCTGCATTGCGAGACAGTTCCACTGGATCTCCAAATTTGGAAAACCGATCAAGGAATTCATCATGGAATGCAACCGAGAGCCAATTAACAGGGCTTTTGATATAGTCTCTGCCAATACCGATTTCGTCGAGGATGGCGTCGGTGGCCTGTGCGCCAATCATTTCAGACGATGCAACAATATATGGATACATCACCGTCGCAAGAATTTCGTGTCTCGTCCATTTTGGGTCTATATATCGTTGGTGTTGTTGACTATGAGTTGATTGATGGACCGAGGTGTGGCCTTTGTGGTTGCCTTTAGATTGATTGGTTTTGAATTTTTTAACTCTCTTTAAATAAGGAGTTAGTTTCTTACTGGCGAAGATGGTTAGCTTTTCGAGCCTTGTAAATGTTCGAGTTTTTGCGAGTCCAATTGCCGAAAAGTGCTCGTGTATGGCTTGGTAAACCGTGCTCCACGCATGGGGATTGAATCGTAGGCCATCGTGATAAATCTCTCGCTTGACGAGCATGAAGTTAAGGGACTCGTCAGTGAGAAAGGGATGTGGCACGCGAATTCCGATTTTCTGTGCCCCGATACGCTCATAAAGCGGCGCTAGCGCGTCGGTGGCGGCCATTAGGACGTCATACTGGCCCTTGGTAACTACGATGGCGTGAATCCGCTGCATCATGCCGATAACAATGTCGGAACCTTGCATTTTTGGATGAATCACAAGTTTATTCACTTCAACAGTGCGTTGACGCTCAATTCCGGTTACCTTTTTGCCATCGTTTAAAAGTTCACAGCGCAGTGGAAGAGGTTCATCTCCAAAGCGCAACTCCATACTGCAGATCAGCTGGCCACCTAAATAACCACCAAAGAGTAGGCCCTCTCGCTTGAGACCTTCTCCCTGTTGCTGCCAGGTTGTCCCGGGACGGATTTTATTGTGTTTGCCATATCCAGCAAAGCGAAGATTCAATACGTCGACGTAGTCAGTTTCGGTTGTGATGGCGCGAAACGTGATCGCCTGTTTTAATGTTTTGGATAGGAGACCTGCGTTTGCGAGTTTGTTTAAATGAGCCTCAGACGCTTGCGTGTGGGGTGCCATCTCAGTGAGGTATTGGCGCAACGCTGTCTTATATTGAGCTCGGTCGTTGACAACTGATAATCCTACCAGAAAATGATCGTCTCCGGATCCTCGGCGCGTGTTTTCGATGGTCATGTCGAGGGCTAACGATTCTTGACCGGGCATGACGAGCTTTGCTTTGCTGAGGCGCATGCCTGGTAAAATATGCTTGTTGGTGAGGGAGGTTTGCGCTAGGAGACCGGTTTCCGATACGTCACATACAGAGAGAAATAGTGAGCGGTTTGGATCCAGTGGGTCTTTGGCTTCGATGCGGGGACGATGTGCCATATTGACCAAAAATCGCTCTGCGCGCGCCGCCATTTGCGTCGTTTTTCCGATAAATTCGAGCCCCATGGTGCCCGAGTTCTGAAGATCATTCCAACAGATTCGGTAGGACAGGTCTTCTTGGATGCGAATTTTACCAACTAGGAAGTCAAGTTTGAAGATTCCGTCTTGGACCTGGGGATGGGACCGCATTTCGTCAGGAATTTTGATGCATGCTCCGCGGTAGTGATAGTTAACGACTTCGGCTACAAACTGTTGACCCTCGTAACGAAGAATACATGATACGGGGTACTGTATCTTGCCATCAATGCTGCGATGTTCTGTTCGTTGATGCAACCCTAAGTATCCTTTTTGTCATTATCAGATTATAAACTTTACGGGAGTGTGTCGGTTAAACGCGATGAGTTTATTAGGTCTGTGCGGCAATTTACTGGTGGCCGGCATCCGTTAATCCCTGGATCGCTTGATGGATTTTTCGTTTTTTGCTTGTCGCTTAATATTTATGCTATGGCGCCTGTTGGTAGTCCCAGGATGTTAATGCGGCGACGAAACGCTCCGCCTCTGGACATTTGGTGAGTGCTCGATGTGAGGCTTCGATTTGTTTTTATCCTGCGGCAAGTGGTTGTGTTACTGCCATGCTTGCATAAACCCATGAATAAAGAAGTTTTAATTATCGGGTGAGCAAGGTATCTTAAGGCCTAAGGTTTTTTTGGATTTCTCACCCAGATCCAGCAGGTGTTTTTATGACGACCAATCTAGACGATCATGTGGTGATTCGAACGCATGGGCTTGAACGGCGGTTTCAAACGTATCGCAAGCAGGAAGGTTTGCTAGCGTCCGTGACAGGTTTCTTTCGACGTCAGTACGAGTATAAGCAGGCTTTGCAGCCAACAAATCTGGAAATTAAGAGTGGTTCCATCGTCGGGTTAGTTGGCGCAAATGGCGCTGGCAAAACAACGCTCTTAAAGTTGCTGTCAGGCCTGGTGCATCCGTCGGCTGGGCAAGCGTTTGTTCTTGGATACGAGCCTGCTCGGCGTCAAGATGATTTTCTTCGCCAGATGGGTATTCTTCTCGGGCAGAAAAATCAGTTGTGGTGGGATATTCCACCAGCCGATAGTTTTTCGCTACTTGGTCGAATCTATGGTCTGTCTGACATTGCTGTGCGGGCGAGGGTTGCAGAGCTCGCGGAGATTTTAAAATGCACGGATCAACTGCATATTCAGCTTAGGCGGTTATCGTTAGGCGAGCGTATGAAGATGGAGGTCATTGGGGCATTGCTTCATCGGCCGAAGATTTTGTTTTTAGATGAACCCACCATTGGTTTAGATATCGTCGCCCAAAGTGCGATTAGAGGTTTTTTAATGGAGTATGCTCGTGCCGAGCGTCCCACCATTATTTTAACGAGCCACTACATGGATGACATCACCCATCTGGCCGACAGGTTGCTGTTGATCAGCAGTGGAGGGATTGTTTATGACGGTACGGTTAAAGGATTCGTTGAAAGTGCGGATTTGAAGCAACGGGTGCGGATGCGGTTTGAGACGCCTTTGACCGCCGACGTGGTCTCCGAGGAAGGATTGCTTCTGATCAAACAGGGCTCTTCAGTCGCAGACGTTTCGATTGGTGAGGCTGGGGTTAGCGGGATGTTGCGCAGCATTTTGGCACAAACGCATATTGCAGAGCTGCAGATTGAGCAAACTGATTTTGAGGATGTGATCCATGAGTTTTTGGCGGCAGAGTCTGGCCGCCGCTAGGTTGGCCTGGATTCAGCAGTTTGAATATCGCTTGAACTTGTTCGTAGACGTGGCCTTGCAGCCTGTGCTGGTTGCCGTGGTTGAGGTGGGGTTGTGGTATGCCGTGGTGTCAAGTATCGGTTCTGGAGATGCGTTAGGTGGTTTTTCCCGCGCGCACTATCTGCATTATGCGTTGTGGGCCGCGTTTGTGGGACGTATCAGTTCAAACTGGATGTATGAGATGCGGATGGTGGATGAAGTTCAGTCTGGTGGCGTCAATGTGATTTTGACAAGGCCTGTGTCATTTTATAAGTTTTATCTGTCGCAGTTTATGTCTTACAAGGTTTTGACGTCGAGTCTTGCCTTGTTGATTCCGGCATCTATTGCAGGATTTTTGATTACAGGACCGACAGAGCTTAGTCACTTGCCCTTGGCTTATGTGTTGATTCTGTTTTATCTAGTATTGGCCTATAATCTTAGTTTCTGTGTGGTCTGCTTGGGTTTTTTCTTAAATCGTGTGTCGTCATTTACTGTGGCTAAGAATATTGCTTTGACGTGTTTGACGGGGGAATTGTTTCCCATCGATCTTGCGCCGGAGAGTTTAAAAAACATACTCTTTAGCTTGCCGTTTGCGTCAGGAGTTTACATTCCTGTGGGGTACATCACGGGTCGGTTAGTGATTGATGACGTGGTGCGAGGTTTGGTCGTGGTCATGATTTGGAGCATCATGTTTGGCTGTCTTGGGTGGCTGCTCTGGCGGGCCGGTCTCAGACGATACACGGGGACAGGTGCCTAGGTCATGAAGTGTGTTATGGCTGTTTGAATGTTTTGTTCTGATGATATCAGGCATGTCAGAGACTTAGGGCGCATCATGAGAGGCCGAATGTCTCATAGGAGATTAAAGGTTGTCTCGGCGTTATCAGGCTTTTCATGGGTCGCGGATCGCTGTCGGGTTGTTGTTTAACTAGGGGTTGGCGGAACGTCAGAGATGAGACGGTATATTTTAGTTTGGTTAGGTTTCCTTCGTGCAAGCTTGGTTGCTGAGCTTGAATTTAGGGCAAACATCTCAGCGAAAATATTATCTGATGTATTTTGGTACGTCGCGCAGATCATGACGTTTCATGTCTTATACCAACACACGGAAACGCTTGGTGGCTGGACCGTAGATCAGATGCGCGTGTTCATGTCAATTTTGTTTCTCGTGGACGCTCTTTATATGATGATATTCTCAGAAAATCTCGACACGCTCGGCACAAAAGTCCTCAAAGGCGAGCTGGACTTTTTGTTGACAAAACCAATCAATGCTCAGTTCGTGGCGAGTTGCTACAGGGTTAACTGCGCCTACTTGTTAAATATCAGCATCACTCTGGTCTTGTTGTTTTGGTCGATGAGCCACTTGCCGGGGGGAGTTCCTTGGCTTAGATTACCCGTTCTCTTCATGGCTTTGTTGGGAGGGCTCATGGTTATGTATCTTTCTAAGTTGATATTTGCGCTGTCTGCCATATTTTTCGGTGCAAATTCCGCTCTGGGAATGGTTTGGTTTCAGTTTTATCGATTAGCAACGCGGCCAGATGTGATTTACCCCCGTATGTTTCGCTACATCGTTTTAACGATCGTGCCGATGGGTTTCATCGCCAGTGTCCCCGCTCGTCTTGTGGTGACTGAGTTTAGTCCTTGGTTTGCGGTTTCTGCGGCCTTAGTTGGTATTATGGCCTGGTGGATGTCTCAAAAGTACTGGACGTTTGCGATGACCAGGTACTCAAGTGCAAGCTCCTAGGTGCTTGACGACGGCTTTAGGCTTTCAAATATTCATTCTAAAGTGCTGTATTCATTGGTATAGTTTAAAATCCCTTGATCGCTTCTTTGTTTTAGGCCTTTTTGTTGGGTGTTGTTAAATAATGGTTTTTATTGTCTTAAAAATATTATAAAACACGCTCGGATTCTATGTGGTTTGTAAGTTGAAAGCATAGGGCAAAATCCCCTGCTTGTCGCGCGAGAGTGCGAGTTTGCTAGTAGATCTGACGTGGGTCCAGTGCGAAGGTCTCATAGAGCTTTGAGTGGGTGCTTTTAAACTTTTTTATAAAAGATGGTGAAGATGGTCGATGTAATGAAACAACAAGATGACGTTCAGCCATCTCGGGCCGAGTTAAAGCGCCGTATGGATCGCCTTCAAGATCTTGGCCATCAGCTCGTCAAGCTTCCTCAAGGAAAGTTGGCTCGAATTGAGTTGCCGGATGAACTGCGTCGGGCCGTCGTTGAGGCGCAACGCCTGACGTCGATGGAGGCGATTCGCCGTCAAGTTCAATATATTGGTCGGATCATGGAGGAGTTTGATGCTCCATCTATTGCACGCGCTCTACGCGATGTTGATACAGTATCCTCAAGGCCTACTGCTCAAATAAAAGAATCTAGCAACTTGTCGGTTGCCGAAGAACTCTTGCGTGGCGGTGATGCCCGGTTGCATGAGATTTATGGAGATCGATATCATCACGATGACTTGCAAAGAGTGCGAACATGTATGCGACAGGTGGCAAAAGCCATAGCCGGTGGAGGCCGCCCAGATGCTGAGCTTCTAAAGTTGGCAAAGGTTTGCGGCCGCGTTTTAGGTGTGTGATAGGTTTTTGACGAACGGTCTGATGTTGTAGAAGCGGGAGTGCAAAGGTGAAACTTGTCAGAGTGGCTGCGTCGGTTGTTAATCAAACACCGTTTGATTGGTCAGGTAATCAGACAAGACTTGTGGACACGCTGCGTCACGCAAGACACTGCGGTATCAGTGTTCTTTGCCTGCCAGAGCTTGTGATCAGTGGCTATGGTTGCGAAGACGCCTTCTACATGCCCGATCTTATTTCACGTTCAAAAAAGATGTTGTTAGACCTTTTGCCCGAGTGCAAAGGGATGGTGGTAAGTCTTGGTTTGCCTTTGCTTCATCGCGGTGCATTATTTAATGTCATTGCCGTAGTTGTCGACGGTCAGGTGCAGGCATTTGTTCCAAAAAAGCTTTTGGCTGGTGACGGGGTTCACTATGAGCCGCGGTGGTTTAAGCCGTGGCCGTCTGGCGTGGTCGAGACCGTTGAGTGGGAACGATCTGAGGTTGTGATAGGCGATGTTTTTCTAAATTGCAGTGGCGTTAAAATTGGGTTTGAGATCTGTGAAGAGGCCTGGGTTGCCAATCGTCC
>JBIKKO010000195.1:0-5927 GCA_044360315.1 Oligoflexales bacterium | reverse complement strand
TACACCTCAAATCAGGGCGTCTTTCCACCACGGACTTCGTTGGAGAGGGGTTTAGCGAGCTGCAGAACATGAATATTGCTGACAAGCTGTCAACGGTGATTGCCCTTGAAAAACAACTTGCCAACGCGTCAAACCGCATGCACACGGCTAAAGTCCGTTATACCGAGTACCTTGAAGAAAAAGCCATCGTAACTTCCGATGGGGCAAATTGCTCCATGCGCGTCTCCCAACCTGAATTGTCACTCCATGCGATCGCTGAGAAAGATGGACAGCGCGCCACCGGAGGAAAAGGAGCTGGAGTGAGCGGAGGTTGGACTTGCCTTTTCAACCATCCAACCCTTGACCACGTGGTTGATGAAGTCGCAAAAGTTGCCGTAGATCTTCTTGATGCAAAATATCCCGATGGTGGACGAAAAAAGGTTATATTAGCACCGGCTGTCGTCGGCCTCCTATGCCATGAAGCAATTGGCCACACAGTCGAAGCAGACTTTGTCAAAGCGGGAAGCGTGGCTGCTGGTAAATTGGGCCAATTCGTTGCTAGTCCTCTTGTCACGATGGCTGACAGTGGACACGAGAACATAGCCGGCTACGCCGTTGGTAATCTCCCATTTGACGACGAAGGGATTGAAACGGAGAACACGGTCATCATCAAAGACGGCAAACTCGTCAGCTATCTTCATAACCGCGAAACCGCGGCCGAATTTGGTGTTGCGCCAACTGGTAATGCCAGAGCATGGCTTTTTTCCGACGAACCACTCATACGCATGCGCAACACCTACCTTTTACCCGGCCAATCCAAGTTAGCAGACATGATAGCCAGCACCGACGATGGCTATCTTGTTGAAGGTACAGGAAGTGGACAAGCTGATAGCAACGGTGAATTCATGTTTGGCTGTAGTCACGTTTGGGAAATCAAAGACGGGAAAAAGACAAAACTCCTCCGCGAGGCGACGTTGTCAGGGATCGCTTTTGACGTCTTAAAAACAGTAGATGCCGTCAGTTCGGAATTCCGTTGGGACTTAGGTACAGGTCACTGCGGAAAGGGACAGCCTGCAAAAGTTGACGCTGGTGGGCCCTATATCCGCTGTGAAATCAACGTAGGGGGACGCCAATCATGAGTGAGGTAAAAACAACTCTTTTTGATCTAGCCCGTAAATTAGAAGCATCTGCCCTCTCCACCATCGACGAGGGGCGCAAACAAGGTGCAGATCGTATAAAGATAGCCGCTAGCACTACCATTGAAAAGCGACTGGTCGTTGAGAGTAAGGAGTTCACCCTTGCCAACACTCTTGAGACTCAAAAAGTTGGACTTCTCGTTCACAAAGATCAGCGTAAAGGTTCAGCATCACTGAATAACGTTCAGGAGCAATCACTGCGGCGAGCGGTCAGTGACGCCATAGCTTTGGCAAAATTTTCCGTGCCTGATGAGTTTCTTGTGATGCCATCCCCCGGAGAAGCTCCCAAGACAAACCCACTTCCATTTATGTGGAATGACAAGACCAGCACGATTACCCTCGGCGAGTTACAGGAGTTTTCCCAGGCCTTACTATCCCGCCTGACCCGAGACCCGAGAGTCTCCCTTGATCGACTTGAGGTTAGCACAGCCTGCATGTGGCATGGGCTATATAATTCTAACGGCGTTCATCAGGCAGAAACTCAATCCACCGTTAGCTGGAGCTTTATGGGAATGGCCGTAGACGGAGACGAAGTTAGCGGCTTTGACTACGATGGTCGCAGTGTCTACGCTTGGGACAATGCCCTCGATCTCGCTCTTACTCAGTGCGATCATTTTGTTGAAAAAATCATTAAAAATCTTCGACCCATTAAAGCTCCGACCTACAAAGGTCCTGTTTTGTTAACGCCTCGAGCGGTCGAAGAGCTGTTGATCGGGACCATCCTGTATCATATGGCAGGTTCTAGCGTCATGGACGGAAAAAGTGATTGGGAGAAAAAAATTGGAACCCAAGTAGTTTCTAAATTGATTCACCTCGTCGACAGCCCTCATGACGAACAATTTTCTGGCGCTACAGCATTTGATGGCGACGGTCTGGCAACAATGAGTCGCGTCTTGTTAAATAACGGCGTATTGATGACACACCTCCACGACTGCTACACAGCAAATCGATGCAAGGCAAAATCAACGGCAACATCAGGTGGACCATTTGCCTTAAGTTGCAGACAAGGGGTTACGGAACTATCAACAATGCAGCAAGCCCGCTCCGAGCTACTGGTGGTTGATCGGTTCTCGGGAAATATTGATCCGATTAAAGGCACGTTCTCTGGGGTTGCAAAGTCAAGTCGCTACATGAAAGATGGTAAAGACATGGGAGCCGTTTCTGAGACAATGATCGCCGGCAATGTCTTTGAACTATGCAACCACATTCTGGCTGTGTCCAATGTCACTGAAAATCTCTCCGGCTCCATCTTAATGCCTTGGATGCTGGTCGACGGGGTCAGTGTAACGGGCAACTGATGAAGGCCCCAGAGGAATGAAAGATCAGAAAGCGCATCCCCAGGGCCGCTAGGCGCGTCGGGGATCTGGCCCGGGTCAAATAATCCCAAGCTCAATCAAAAAAACGTCGTCTAGAACTCTTATCAAAGACAATCGGGTATTAGGGAGCGCCCTCACGTGTTTCTTCGCAAACGCAGCCTGACATTCCACCACAGCGAAGGATTATTCCAATAAGACGCAGGATGAAATTATCCGGAATATGCAGATTGCCGATGCGCTTCGCGCTGGGGATGGAGTACTAGGGAGCACTTGATTAAGATCGGTGCTGGGTATGACAACGATCGTTGCAGTTGGAATAAAAGACCGGCGCCCGGCAAGATGCACCCTCGATCATCTGATAAATCCCTGAAATTATTATAATAATTAAAACTCTTAGGCATCCTGACTAAACTAAGCCATATCGGCGGCCGATCCTTACCTATTGGAGGAGTGGGGCGCCATGAATGAAGTCTATAAGTCACCTCAAAAGATAGCGATTTTATTGCTGAGCCTTGGCGAGGACTTGGCAGCAGAGCTCTTATCAAAACTACCTAAAGATGATGTGCGTGATATCGCTGAAGCGATGGTCCGTCTTCGCTACGTCGATAAAGACATGGTAAACAGTATTCAAGATGAATTTATCAAAACCATCGAACCCAAAGACAACGTAGGGATCTCTGACCTCCAGTCTTTGACAAGACGCATCCTACAAAGGTCTCTACCGAATTCTGAACTGATCACCCAGACCACCAGCCACGATCTAAAAAGTTTTCATGAAGCTGAAAAACTTGACGGTAAAGTCTTATGGCGATTGATCAGCACAGAGCACCCGCAAACCATCACTTTGATCCTGGCTCACCTTAGCCCTAAAAAAAGCAGCGAGCTCCTGACCAACATGCACCCGCAGATTAGAACCGACATATTATTGCGACTCGCCACTTTGCAGGATGTTGACCGACAAAGCCTGCAAGACCTTGACGTGGCACTGTCTGCGATCATTCAGCGTGCGCGGCAAAACCCTACACAGCAGAGAGGCGGCCCAGAAAAAACGGCCAAAATTCTTGCTTTTCTGAGTCCTGAACACAGAAAGCATCTAGTGTCTGAAATGGAATCAAAATCCTCCGAGCTGGCAAATGCTGTGAAAGCAAACTTGTTTACGTTTGAGGACATCGTTAAGCTCGATCGTTTTGAAGTGGAAAAATTGATCGCAAAAATCCAACCTCAAGATCTAGAACTTGCACTAAGAAAATGCTCCCCCGCCATTACGGAGTTATTCTTTAGCAGCATGTCTGAACGCCGCGCAGCTCAGCTCAAAGAGACCATCGCAACCACCAAACCTGCGCCTATCAGTAAGGTCACCGAAGCTCAAAGAAACATCGCCTCTCTTGCGACCGAGATGATTGCCTCTGGGGCCCTAAGGGACCCATTGGACGAAGTCGTATAGGTCGGCTCTACAAAGCAGCCCTATGGCCCATTAGGGAGCATCGGCTCACTGCTCGACCATCTGGAAACCATCACCAGGTCAGCCCAGCCGCATGGCAACCAAGCTTCGGCGGTAAGCCAAAGTAGAACTCACAACCAGGGGTGTTGGCACAAGCAACAATCCTCAATCCAATCGCATCACAGGTTGCGTTTTGCGTGGGAGGCTGACCGGGTGGAGGTGTCGGACTATTAGGATCCGTTGGGCTAGGTGTGGGTGTTGGGGTGTTTGATTGGGCTGCCACACAAGCAAAGCCATTCCAAGAGCAAGATGGCGGTAAGCAGTTGGTTTGCGTAAGCTGACTGCAGGTGGGGTTCTGGTTTTGGCCGCCAGTTTGATCGGGACTAGGCACGTATGGAACAATAGGCGAACAACTCCTGCCGCTTACACTCCACTGGCATGACGACTGAGGACAACTTGATTCGCTACTATAGGATGAGCAGTATGCATATGTTCCGACACATTGGTTACCGCTAACCTGGCATTTTTGATTACTCGCGCACACGTCAACCGCACGGGCACCGCAATTCTCGTCGATTGTTGCTGGACTCTGACCTCCGCCACCACCGCCCTTATTTTGCGGAAGGCACGCCACCAAAGACGCAAGTATAACAAGGGTAAACCAACGTAACCTGCAAGTCATGATCACTCCTCTCCGCCTTTACCACCAAAGAAATCGTTCCCTTTATTGTCGACAATAATGAAAGCTGGAAAGTCTTTAACTTCGATTTTCCAAATAGCCTCCATTCCGAGCTCCTTAAATTCTAACTGTTCTACCTTCGTGATGCAATCTCGGCCCAACCGTGCGGCAGGCCCTCCGATACTTCCCAAATAAAAGCCACCATATTTCTTGCAAGCCTCGGTAACCTCCGATGTTCGATTGCCCTTACCAAGCATCACCAAGGACCCACCGGCGGCTTGAAATTTTGGAACATAAGGATCCATCCGTTGCGATGTTGTTGGCCCAAAACTTCCGGACGCGTAGCCCTCCGGGGTCTTTGCCGGCCCCGCATAGTATATGGGATATTGCTTAACATAGTCGGGGAGACCCTTTCCTGACTCAAGCATGTCAAGAAGCTTAGCATGCGCGATGTCACGAGCTACAATCATCGGTCCATTTAACATCACCCTTGTTGACACAGGCAGCTTATCCAACACCTGCAATAGTTGTTTCATGGGCTGATTCAAATCCACATGAATCGCCTGATTACCATTTTTGGTACCCTGCGGGAGAAAACGCGCCGGATTTGGCTCAAGATTTTCGATAAATACGCCTTCTTTCGAGATCTTAGCTTTAATTTGCCTGTCTGCCGAGCAGGACACACCAATCCCCACCGGGCAGGAGGCGCCGTGTCGGGGAAGTCGAATCACACGAACGTCATGAACAAAATACTTTCCGCCAAACTGGGCACCAATCTTGGTCTCTCGAGCCCACTTTTCAACGCTAGCCTCCATCTCGAGATCGCGAAAAGCACGGCCACCAGCATTTCCAGATGTCGGTAAATCGTCGAGATATCCACATGAAGCCAGCTTTACTGTTTTAAGAGTCATTTCGGCGGACGTTCCACCAATGACCAACGCCAAATGATAGGGAGGACAAGCAGCTGTACCAAGGTTGCCCATGGCTTCTTTAACGAACGTCTCCATGGATTTCGGATTCAATACAGATTTAGTCTTTTGAAAAATATAGCTTTTGTTCGCACTACCACCACCTTTTGCAATAAAGAGAAACTCATACTTAGCCCCTGGAACAGAATACAGATCGATCTGCGCCGGCAAATTCGTACCCGTATTTTTCTCTTCATACATGCTTAGGGGGGCAAGCTGAGAGTACCGAAGATTACGTTTACGATATGCATCATAAATCCCCTGACTTAAGGCAACTTCATCGTTAACCCCCGTGTACACGTCCTCGCCTTTTTTTCCCATGACAATAGCGGTACCGGTATCTTGGCA